>NZ_LOWC01000029.1:0-190697 GCF_001522845.1 Burkholderia sp. BDU5
ACGCCGGCTTGCCGCCCCCGCCAACATGCGGACATTTCATTTGCTACAAAACCGGACATTTCTATTTGTCCGCGACAGTTCACAACGGTGACGATTACCTATGAGCACAAGCGATCCACCCAACGTGTCCGATCTTCGACAAGGGCGCTTCGTTGCGCGATCACGCTGTCCCGACGAAATAGAGCAGTGCTCATGGACCGTTCACACCAAGTGCGTCGAGCGCCGTCGCTTCGCGACCGCCGGTTCAGCGAGATTTCGATTCTCCACTCCAGATGCACTCACGTCTGGGCGTTCGCCCGTACCGTGTAAGCGATTCATAACCACATCGCTTGCGTAGGTCACCGCCTGCTGCTCTCCGATCTGCCTCGGAGCAGGCGGTTTTGCGATCGTCGGTCTCGACGATCGCCTTTTTATTCCTATCGTGCGGACCGGAGCCGTCCGCCCGGAATTGCTCGGCCAGTGCGTCTCGCGACGAGTGCGCATGCCGGGACGACTGCCTATTGGAGATTGACCGTGGCAACCTATGAAGAACTGAAGGTGAAACTCGATGCACTCAATAAGGAAGCCGAAGCAGCCAGGCAGCGAGAGATTTCAACGGTCCTGTCGGATATTCGAGAGGCAGTGTTGAGATATGAGATCCGACCTGAGCAGATTTTCCCGACGTGGACGAGATTGCGTTCGCCCGAAAGGAGACGTGGCCCGCTCCCCCCAAAATATCGAAACCCGATGACGGGACAGACGTGGAGCGGCCGAGGCCGAGTGCCGAAATGGCTTGCCGGTCCGTCGCGCGATGATTTCCTCGTCGATCGGCCGACGCCGTAAGCCACTGGGCCTCGGCGCGAATTTCGGGCCGCAGAAATGGCTGCGCAAATTCGGACAGCCGGATAAGTGGAACGCCCGGGGCCTGAGCCAGCGATAATGCGGGTGAGGGAACCCAGAGGATGACGAAGAGAAACCGGCGGACGCATTCGGCGGCGTTCAAAGCAAAAGTTGTACTGGCAACGATCAAATGTGAGCGGACACTGGCCGAATTGGCGCAGCAGTTCGATGTACATCCGAACCAGATCACAGAATGGAAACGGCAGCTGCAAGAGTGGGCGGCGGACGTGTTCGGTGCAGCCGGCACGTCCGCGAATGAGCCGCCGGTAGATCTGAAGGCGTTGCACGCGAAAATCGGGGCAGTAGTCGCTGGAGAAAGTTTTTTTAGAAGGTGCGCTCACCAAGGCGGGATTGCTGAGCGCAAAGCGATGATCGGCCATACGCGTGCGCTGCCTGTTTCGCAGCAGGCCCGGCTCGTCGGCATCGCGAGATCGAGCGTATATTGCCGGCCGCGGCCGGTGAGCGAGGCGGATCAGTTGTTGATGCGGCGGATCGACGAGCCGCACATGGAGTCCGTTTGCCGGCGCGCGGACGCCGGTGCGTCTCTTGCGCCGCGAGCGCCATGAGGTCGGCAGTCGGCGCGTGCGCATGCTGATGAAGCGCGCGGGCGTGGAAGCGCTGTGCTGCAGGCCGGACACGCGCCATCGCAATGCAGAGCACAAGATCTGGTCGTACCTGCTGCGCGGTATGAAGATCGACCGAACCAATCAGGCGTGGGCACCGGACAAAACTTACATTCCGATAAGCTGTACAACCGGAAACGGTCCCATTCGAGCCCGGCGGATCAGACGCCGGATGACGCATACTTCAGGACGCTGCCTGCGATCAAATCGGCGGCATGATTGCCTCGGACGTTTCACTTAAAAATCTCAGAAAACTACCCGAGCGAGCGACGCTACATTTTGATGAGTGTGCACTTCGTCAAAATCTTTTGTGGATCCGCATTGAGAATGCCATTAATACGCCACGTCGACGGGATGATTTGCATGCCAGCTGGTCGCCGATTGGTATGCAATGGACGCGTTCACCAATGCCGCTTCAGTAAAGGGCGCGCCGATCAACTGGAAAACAAGAGGCATATTGTTAGCGGAGATTCCACACGGCAAGACCACCGACGGCACGCTCGCCATATTGAACGGGCACGTGAAACGGTGGATGTCGGCAATAAGCTCGTCGTCGATTTTCGACATGCGCTCAATCGTGGGCACACCGGCGGGCAATACGGGCAGCGCCACGACATCGACTCGATCAAACAGCGCGAGCAGCCTTCTACGGAACCCCCGACGGCGCAGCAACAGTCGCTGGTACTGGGTGCCCGACAGCGCGCGCCCTTGCTCGATCAGTGCGGCGAGACTCGGACCGTATTCATTGCTGCGGGATGGGTAGGTTACTTCATGCGCGACCGCCGTTTGCACCGCGCAAACCGGAAACCAGTCCCAGATCATCTCCTCGACGCTTGGCAGGGCAATCTCGACGATCGTGGCGCCAAGGTCGGAGAGTGTCGCAATGGCATCGGATATGGCCGCAGACGTCGCATTGTCAAGGCGCGCGCCGAGCCACGTCGTGTCAACGCCGAGTCGAACGCCTTCGATGTGGCGGCAAGGTTCGACGGGGAATTGAGGCACGGGCCGGGTCGACGTAGTGGGATCGGCAGGGTCCGTGCCGGCGACGGTCTGAAGGACGGCCGCAGCATCGGCGGCCGAGCGTGCGATCACGCCGACGTGGTCAAGCGTCGAGGCCAGCTCGAATGTTCGATGGCGGGATACGCGGCCCCATGTCGGCTTGATGCCCGTGACGCCGTTGGCCGCGGCGGGCAGGCGGATCGAGCCGCCAGTTTCGGACGCGAGCGACGCGTAACAAAGGCCGGCAGATACGGCAACCGCGCTGCCACTCGACGATGCCCCCGGCCAATGGCCCGCATGCCAGGGGTTGCGTGGCGTCGGAAAAGGCGGCCGATGCTCGGCATAAGCGCCTTCCGTCATAGCCAGCTTGCCAAGAATCACAGCGCCCGCCTCGCGCAGACGCCGGATGACTGTGGCGTCTTCTGTTGCGACGGCATCGGCGTGAATACGCATGCCGGCCGTTGTTGGAACGCCTTTCATGTCGAAGATGTCTTTCACGGCGATGGGCACGCCATGCAACGGTCCGCGATTGATTCCCCGCGCGATTTCCTGGTCGGCGCGGTCAGCCTCGGTGAGCGCCGAAGCTGACGTCACCTGGATGTATGCGTGCAGGAATGGGTCGAGCGCGTCGATACGCGAGAGCATGGTCCGCGTAAGCTCAGTCGCGGAAAGTAGTCGGCTCTTCAGCATCGACGAGATCTCGGTCAGGCCTAAGTGTGCGATTTCCATGATGATATTAATTCTATTTATACAGGGGGATTTATAAATTACATTGAGGAGGATGAGTTGGCGGGTCGCTCGATTCATTTGGCGCGATCTTGGGTTGCAAATCGGATCGACGAATACTCTCAAGCATGCTACCGCATTTCTTAAGCATTCGTGTTGAAGTTGCTCGTCTTTCGCAGGTGCTTATTTGGGTTGAAAAATTCTGCGGATATGATGCCGGCTATTGGATATCTATCACTATTCCGTGTGAGATTTAACAATCATGATCGAACGGATCGATACTATTGGAAAGGTTAAATGTGAGCATGCGATATATTGGCAGGATGTTATTCGCCGAATATATTGCCGATCAGAATCAATCATACAACCAGACGCGTCGAGAGATTTTCAGGCATCGTTGATTCAACAAGTTTTTGGTCAAGTCGGCGTAGGCTTGCCGTGTCGACCCGTTCGTCTCCCATCGCCGCCGCCGGCAGCCGGCGCCGAAAACACCGCCAACCGAGTCTCGATCCATTTGAGCAATTCGAGCGGACCGGGCGCGAGCGGCCGTCCCGACTTGACGAGCACTCTCGCATGCGTCTCCTCGAATAGCGGATGCGCGATCGGCACCGTCGTCAGCTCGCCGTTCGCGATCTCCCGATAGGCGGCGAATTCGCCGATCAGCGTGATGAAGTTCTCCGCGGTGACGATGCGCTTCAAGGCCGTCAGCGAATTCGTCGTCAACGTCGGCCGGATCGCGACGTTCTCGGCCAGCTCCAGCATCTTCACCACGTGACCGATGCCGAACG
Source organism: Burkholderia sp. BDU5 (assembly GCF_001522845.1). Taxonomy (NCBI): domain Bacteria; kingdom Pseudomonadati; phylum Pseudomonadota; class Betaproteobacteria; order Burkholderiales; family Burkholderiaceae; genus Burkholderia; species Burkholderia sp. BDU5. Next base: position 4,016 of record NZ_LOWC01000029.1, read on the forward strand.
TCGGCGGCATCAGCGCGAGCGGGTACGCGCGAAGATCGTCGATGGTCGCCGGCCGCTTGCGCCGCGCGAGCGGGTGATCGCGCCGCAGCAACAGCACGACCGGCTGCGGCGAGCTCGCGCGATACGCGATCTGCGGATGGGGCGGCGGATTGTACGCGAGCCCGATGTGTGCGCGGCTATGCGCGACCTCTTCGAGAATCGAATCGACCGCCAGCATGTCCACGCCGATCGCGAGCTTCGGGTATGTCGCGCAGAACGGCGCCAGCACGTCGTCGACGAGCGTGTCGACGAAGCCTTCGCTGACGACGATCCGGACGTGCCCCTGCTGAAGGTCCTTCAGCGCGTGAAGCTGGTCTTCGAGCTTTTCCTGTTGCGACCGGTAGCCCCGCCAGAACTCGAGCAGATGCGCGGCGGCCTCCGTCGGCCGCACGCCGCGCGCCTGCCGCTCGAACAGCGCGGTGCCGAGCTCTTCCTCGAGCAGCCTGATCTGCCGCGTGATGACGGACGGCGACGTGTTGATGTGCTCCGCTGCGCCGCGAATGGCGCCGTGCGTCAGCACTCCATGAAAGTACCGGAGACGCTGATGGTCGATGTCTCGCATCGGGGGCTCCCGTGTCGATCTGTCGTGGCTCACGAGTCAACGATATGTGAACTGAGTTGCTCTTGCCAGTGGCGCCACGCGCTGCCAACATGAACGCCATGCAGCGATCGTCCGACGAAGGCAAGCACGAGATGCCGTCTTCCATACGGAAAAGCGAAATGAACATTCTGATTGCAGGCTTCCAGCACGAGACCAATACGTTCGCGCCGACGCGGGCGTCGTATCAGAGCTTCGTTCGCGGCGAAGGCTTTCCGCCGCTGGCGCGCGGCGCGGACGTGCTGTCGCTGCGCGACGTCAACGTTCCGGTCGGCGGCTTCATCCGGGCCGCTCAGGCGAGCGGACACGTGCTGCTGCCCGCGATCTGGGCGGGCGCGTGCCCGTCCGCGCACGTCACGGCCGACGCGTTCGAGCGGATTGGCGGCGAGATCGTCGCCGCGGTCGAGGCGGGCGGGTTCGACGCGATCTATCTCGACCTGCACGGCGCGATGGTCACCGAGCAGCACGACGACGGCGAAGGCGAGATCCTCGCGCGCGTGCGGCGGATCGTCGGCGGCCGGATGCCGATCGTCGCGTCGCTCGATCTGCACGCGAACGTCACCGCGCGGATGGCCGCGCACGCGAGCGCGCTCGTCGCGTATCGCACCTATCCTCACGTCGACATGGCGGCAACCGGCGAGCGCGCCGCGCAGGTGCTTGAGCGAATCGTGTCCGAGCGCCGGCCGCTGCATTGCGCGATGCGCCGGCTGCCGTTCCTGATCCCGATCAACGCCATGTGCACGCACGCGGAGCCTGCATGCGGCGCGTATCGATTGCTCGCGCAACTCGAAAAGGATGGCGTCGTATCGATGTCGTTCGCTCCGGGCTTTCCGGCAGCCGATTTTCCGGAATGCGGGCCCACGGTGTGGGCGCACGCGTTCGACGGCGATGCGGCCGAGCGCGCGGTCGACGCGCTGTGTGCGAAACTCGTCGACGACGAAGCGCGCTGGAGCGTGCCGTTCCTGATGACCGACGCCGCAGCAGCCGAAGCGATTCGCCTGAGCCGCGGCGCGACGAAGCCCATCGTCATCGCCGACACGCAGGACAACCCCGGCGCGGGTGGCGACGCCGACACGATGGGCATGGTGCGGGCGCTGCTTCGCCACGCGGCGACGGACGCGGCGGTGGGCGTGATCTGGGATCCCGACGCCGCGGCCGCCGCGCACCGCGCGGGCGTCGGCGCGCGCATCCGCCTGCGCCTCGGCGGCCGCTCTGGCGTGCGCGACGATGCGCCGCTCGCGGCCGATTTCGAGGTCGAGCATCTGTCCGACGGGTGTTTTCGTTTCGACGGCCCGATGTTCAACGGCGCGCGCGGCGATCTCGGTGCGGTGGCCTGCCTGCGCATCGACGGCGTCAGGATCGCGGTGAGCACGAACAAGATGCAGACCTTCGAGCGCAACCAGTTCCGTGTCGCGGGCATCGAGCCCGAGCGGATGCGGATCGTCGTGAACAAGAGCTCGGTTCATTTTCGTGCGGACTTCGAAGCGATCGCCGAGGCGATCCTCGTCGCGAAAGCACCGGGGCCGATGGCCGCCGATCCCGCAGACCTCGCGTGGACGCGCCTCGATCCGAACATTCGCCTCCGGCCGAACGGGCAGACCTTCGCGGCGTTTCGCGCGGCGATGCGTTAGTTCGTTTCTGCTTCCATTCGATTGCACGTCACCGGCGCGCGCGACGTTCGCCTGTCGGCCCGGTTCGCGCCTGCCGTTCCGCGAATGCGGGCGCGGCCCGCGTGTCCGGTGACGCCGATGGTTCGCAGTCCGTCGATTCGATGCATTGCTTCGTTCCGGGAGACCGGGCGATGCCGCGCAATGCCGATCGATCGCCTGTTTACGCGGCGCGCCATGCGCCGCGCATTTTGCCGCCGCGTGCGATTCGGCATGTTCCGGCAACCTTGAAGGAGGACTGATCATGTCCAATGCGATAAACGTCCGGCGCCGTCGGCTGATGGGAACCGCGCTCGCGGGCGTCAGCGTGATGAACCTCGGTCTCGACGGGCTCGCCCGCGCGCAGTCCGCGCTGCGATCGACGGGCGCGAACGGCGCAATGGGCGTTTCAAGCGCCCCGAACACCCCGAGCGCCGCGACGTTCGACACGATCGATCAGATCCGCCGGCCCGCTCAACGTCGGCTACGCGCAAGCCGGGCCGAAGGACGGTCCGGTCGTTATCCTGCTGCACGGATGGCCGTACGACATTCACAGCTTCGTCGATGTGGCGCCGTTCCTCGCATCGACCGGCTATCGCGTCGTCGTGCCGTACCTGCCGGTTACGGCTCGACGCGCTTCCTGTCGGACGGCACGCCGCGCAACGGCCAGCAGGCGGTCATCGCCGCCGCCGTCGTCGCGCTGATGGATGCGCTGAAGATCGATCAGGCCGTGCTCGGCGGCTTCGACTGGGGCGCGCACGGCGGCCATCGTCGCGGCGTTGCGGCCGCAGCGATGCAAGGCGCTCGTATCGGTGAGCGGCTATCTGATCGGCAGCCAGGAGGCGAACCGCAAGCCGTTGCCGCCGAAAGCCGAGCTTGCATGGTGGTATCAGTTTTACTTCACGACCGAGCGTGGCGCGGCCGGGTATGCAGCGAACCGCGACGATTTCAACCGGCTGATCTGGCGGCTCGCGTCGTCGAAGTGGCAATTCGACGACGCGACGTACGAACGCTTCGCGCAGTCGTTTCGAAATCCGGATCACGTGGCGGTCGTCATCCGCAATTACCGATGGCGTCTGGGGCTCGCGCAGGGCGCGCGTCGATACGACGCGCTCGAGAAGCGTCTCGCGGCCGCGCCGGCGATCTCGGTGCCGACGATCACGCTCGAAGCCGACGCCAATGGCGCGCCGCACCCTGAGCCCGCCGCTTACGCGAAGAAGTTCACCGGCAAGTATCTGCATCGCGACGTCGCGGGCGGCATTGGACCCGCTTCGCCTGCCATCAGGCCCGGGTGAAGGACCGCGATTTCATCTTCACGCGGTTCGCGTCGTAGCGCGTCCGTGCGCGGGCGGTTTTCTTTGTCGCCGTTCGGCTTTATATTCTGATGAATCGAACGGCGCTCGCCCCCTCGCAAACCCGTACGCAATGCTACGTAGCCGCCGTACGTAGTCATGCGCTTGTTAGGTTTGTTCCGAAGGCGAACAATATGGCCCCATCGCTACGTCCCGACGGAGCGTGACGCTTGCCGTCGTTGCGCGCGGCCGCCCGCCGCGCATATTTCGAAAAATAGACAGGAGACGCCATGAATCGGGCTTCCAGTTATCTGCTCTGGATTGCAGTCGCGCTGCTCGGCGCGTTCGCGTTCGGCACGATCGCGCTTGCGCACGGCGAGCGGGTCAGCGCGCTGTGGATCGTGATCGCCGCCGTTTGCGTGTATTTGATCGCGTACCGTTTCTACAGCCGTTTCATCGCGAGCAAGGTCGTCCAGCTCGATGGCCTGCGGATGACGCCCGCCGTCAAGTTCAACGACGGCCTCGACTACGTGCCGACCAACAAGTATGTGCTGTTCGGCCATCACTTCGCCGCGATCGCCGGCGCCGGGCCGCTCGTCGGCCCCGTGCTCGCCGCGCAGATGGGCTACACGCCGGGGATGCTGTGGATTCTCGCGGGCGTCGTGTTCGCAGGCGCGGTGCAGGATTTCATCGTGCTGTTCATCTCGACGCGCCGCGACGGCCGTTCGCTCGGCGATCTCGTCAAGATGGAGCTCGGCACGGTGCCCGGCGTGATCGCGCTGTTCGGTGCGTTCCTGATCATGGTGATCATCCTCGCGGTGCTCGCGCTGATCGTCGTGAAGGCGCTGACGAACTCGCCGTGGGGCACGTTCACCGTCGCCGCGACGATTCCGATCGCGCTCTTCATGGGCGTCTACACGCGCTACATCCGGCCCGGCCGGATCGGCGAAGTGTCGATCATCGGCTTCGTACTGCTGATGGCGTCGATCGCGTACGGCCAGCACGTGCACGATTCGCCGGCGCTCGCCGCGTGGTTCACGTTCAGCGGCACGGAGCTCACGTGGATTCTGATCGGCTACGGCTTCGTCGCATCGGTGTTGCCGGTGTGGCTGCTGCTCGCGCCGCGCGATTACCTGTCGACGTTCCTGAAGATCGGCACGATCGTCGGTCTTGCGATCGGCATCCTGATCGTCGCGCCCGAGCTGAAAATGCCGGCGCTGACGAGGTTCGTCGACGGCACGGGCCCGGTGTGGTCGGGCAATCTGTTCCCGTTCCTGTTCATCACGATCGCGTGCGGCGCGGTGTCGGGCTTCCATTCGCTGATCGCGTCGGGCACGACGCCGAAGCTGCTCGACAACGAAACCAACGCGCGCTTCATCGGTTACGGCGCGATGCTGATGGAATCGTTCGTCGCGATCATGGCGCTCGTCGCCGCGTGCGTAATCGAGCCGGGCGTCTACTTCGCGATGAACGCGCCCGCGGCCGTGCTCGGCGCGACGCCGGAGGCGGTCGCGCAGACCGTCACGCAATGGGGCTTCATGCTGACGCCCGACATGCTGACCGAAACCGCGAAGGCGGTCGGCGAGACGACGATCATTGCACGCGCTGGCGGCGCGCCGACGCTCGCGGTCGGCATGGCGCAGATCCTGCATCAGGTGATCGGCGGCCAGGCGATGATGGCGTTCTGGTATCACTTCGCGATCCTGTTCGAAGCGCTCTTCATCCTGACCGCGGTCGACGCGGGCACGCGCGCGGGCCGCTTCATGCTGCAGGATCTGCTCGGCACGTTCCATCCGGCGTTGAAGCGCACCGAATCGCTGCCCGCGAACCTGATCGCGACGGCGCTCTGCGTCGCCGCGTGGGGCTACTTCCTGTATCAGGGCGTGGTCGACCCGCTCGGCGGCATCAACACGCTGTGGCCGCTGTTTGGCATCTCGAACCAGATGCTCGCCGCGATCGCGCTCGTGCTCGGCACGGTCGTGCTGTTCAAGATGAAGCGCGAACGCTATGCGTGGGTGACGATCGCGCCGACCGCGTGGCTGCTGATCTGCACGCTGACGGCCGGCTGGCAGAAGGTGTTCGACACGAATCCGAAGGTCGGCTTCCTCGCGCACGCGGCGAAGCTGCAGGCGGCCGCGGCCGAAGGCAAGGTGCTCGCGCCCGCGAAGTCGCTCGCGCAGATGCAGCGGATCATCTTCAACGACTACGTCGACGCGGCGCTCGCGGGGCTCTTCATACTCGTCGTCGTGAGCATCGCGGTGTACGGCGTGATTGCGGTCGTGCGCGCGCGGCGCGTCGAGCATCCGACGTCGCGCGAGACGCCGTATGAGCCGATGCCGGCCGCGCCAGCGCTCGGCAGCGGGCGATAAGGAGGTTGCGATGTTCTCCGATCTCGGCGGCGAATTGCGCACGGCGGGCCGTTATCTGGGGCAGGCGTTGCGGCTGATGGTCGGCCTGCCCGATTACGACGGCTACGTCGCGCACATGCGCGCGACGCATCCCGATCGTCCGGTGATGTCGTACGAGGCGTTTTTCCGCGAACGGCAGAACGCGCGGTACGGTTCGGGGGCGGGGAAGTGCTGCTGACGGCATAGCTCGCGGGCGGTAGTGCTTTCGCGATTTCCCCGATAAAGGAAAAGCGTCATGGCGTAGGCCGTGGCGCTTTTTTGCGGTTTTGCTTTGCGGAACCGAATCGATCGAGACGCACGGCTGCGGCCGCTCAGCGGCGTTTCGGCGGATCGCCGTAAAAATGCTCGATCAATTCCTGCATCAAATAACGCTGATGCGGCGACAGCGCCTCGATTTTCGACGCGAGTTCGATCGTTTCCGGCGTCGGCGCGTATTTCTCGTTGCGCCGCAGCGGTTCCGACGTCTTGCTGCCGGGCGCGCCGGGCGGCGGGCCGTAATGGAGCCAATGCAGGTCGACGCGCAGCCAGTCGGCGAGCGTGCGCAACTTGTCCGGCGTCGGGATCGTGCGGCCCGTCAGCCATTTGTGCGCGGTCTGCGGCGAAATCGGCAACGCGCCGCGATGCCGCAGGTTGAAGTGCAGCGCGAGGGCGGTCGCACCGGGGATTTTCTCCGGATTGCGCTTCAAGGCGAATTTGAGGCGTTCTGCGAACGCCGCTTTTTCTTCGAGCGTCGGCATGGCCGCATTGTGCGGCTGCATACCCTCGATGCGGACAACCAAATAAGATATTAATATCTAATATAAGGTAAATTTGGCTTGGCGCTGAAAGGTCGTCCAGGTGTTTTTTTGTCACCAGATTGTTTGTTTGAATGGTGTTTATTCTTTTTTGAGGCGTGTTGTGTTTTCGAGTGTCAGGTTTTAATTAACTCACGCGAGATAATCGATGCGCCGTTTAGGCGTTCGCGCAAACCGGCATCTCGTTTTATACCGCCCCATTTTTCTACGGCATTGCGCGACCGCACCGCGCGTATTGATCGCTGTCGGCGCGGCTTTCGCACGTTCCGACGCGGATTCGGAATCGAATTGCCGATCTTGCCATAGTTGCCAGCCTCGAAGGGGCCACGCAACAATGTGGCGAGTGTTTGTGGCAGCGGATTGCTTGCGTGGCTTCGTTGCCGGGAGGCAGGGCGTTTGCGACGCGTGTACATGCGGCCGCGCGCCGCCGTGGAGTGACCGGTCTGCGGCAAGAACGGCCCGCGCAACGGCGGCTTGATCGTCGCACGCCGACGCGCACCTCGATGCCCGTCCGCCGGACGGCCGCCGAGTCGGCCGATCGCGACGCAACGCATGTCCGGTGCGCGTTCCCGCAACGCGCACGCACGCGCCACTCGCGCAACGCCGCTCAAGTCATCTCGCCGACGCACGCGTCGAACGCCGCGATTAGCCGATCGACGTCGTCCTTCGTCGTTTCCGGGCACACCAGCATCATGTTGTGGAACGGCGTGATCAGCACGCCGCGGTTCAGCAGATACAAATGCACGATGTGCTCGAGTTCGCTGTCGAGCTGCTTCCCGGCGTCCGTGCCATTGCGCGGCGGCGTCGGCGCGAACTGGAATTCGGTGCGCGCGCCGATCCGCGTCACGCACCACGGCAGCCCGCGTCGCGCGATCACGTGTTCGAGGCCGGCCGCGAGCCGCTCGGCGAGATCGAACATGTGCGCGTAGGCGGCGTCCGTCATCACGCCGGCGAGCGTCGCGCGGATCGCGCGCATCGCGAGCATGTTCGCGGTCAGCGTCGTGCCGATCCCGGAGTGGCCAGGCGGCGCGCTCGCCTTCGCATGCTGCGCGCGCTCGGCGAACGACGCGCTGAAGCCGTACACCGCGCACGGCACGCCGCCGCCGATCGGCTTGCCGACGACGAGCAGATCCGGCTCGAGCCCGTGCGCGGCCGCATAGCCGCCGGGGCCGCTGCTGATCGTGTGGGTTTCGTCGATCGCGAGCAGCGTGCCGTAGCGGCGCGTCAGCTCGCGGGCTGCGCGCCAGTAGTCGGGATCGGGCAGCACCATGCCGATGTTCGTCATCGCCGGCTCGGCGAGCACGCACGCGACGTCGCCGTCCTCCAGCGCGGCTTCGAGCGCAGCAAGATCGTTGAATTCGACGACGCGCGTGTACGCGAGCAGATCGTGCGCCTGGCCGAGCAGGCTGTCGCGCTGCACCGGCTTTCCGTCGACGAGATCGACGAATATGTCGTCGACGGTGCCGTGATAGCAGCCGTTGAAGACGACGATGTGCTTGCGGCTCGTCGCCGCACGCGCCCAGCGCAGCACGAAGCGGTTCGCATCGCTCGCGCTCAGCGCGAACTGCCAGTACGGCAGCCGGAAGCGGCGCGCGAGCTCCGCGCCGACCCACGCGGCATCCTCGCCCGGCAGCATCGTCGTGTAGCCGCGCGTCGCCTGCTCGGCGAGCGCGCGCGCGACGGGCTCGGGCGCGTGGCCGAACATCGCGCCCGTGTCGCCGAGGCAGAAGTCGACGTAGCGATGACCGTCGATGTCGGTGAAATGCGCGCCGCGCGCGTGATCGACATGCAGCGGGAATGGCGTCGACCAGTCGCGCATCCAGTGCAGCGGCACGCCGAACAGCAGGTGTTGCGCCGCTTCGGCGGAGCGTGCGCGCGACTTCGGCATCGCCCGTTCGAAGGCGTCGCGTTCGCGTGCGAGGAGCGTGCGGGCGCGCGCCAGGCTGACTCCGTGGCGGATCTCCAAGTTTGGCTCCTAGTGCGGGGGGAAATGGAATCGCGAAACATTGACGAAAGCTTCGCATATTCGTTCGGGTTGGTCGATCCGGGCGGGATGGGGTTGGGCGGGTGCGGGTGGGGTCGGCGAACGCCGACGCGCGTCGCATTTTCGCCGGCTTCGGGCGAATGGCGGCGACAATGACAAGCGCGACGAGAAACGCCAATGCCGGGCGGACGGATGCCGGATGCGTCAGTGCGGCGTCGACGCCGGCATGCGTCGGCGGCGTGCAGCCGGCGCGCGCTCGCGCCGTCGACGCCGGCCGAGCGTCGCAACCTCCGCCCGGATCGCCGCCGCGCGCATCACGTCTGTCGTGCGTGCGTCGCGACGCCGGTCGTGTCGCTCATGCGCGTGAGCCGTGCCGCGAGCGCCGTCGCCTCGTCGAGCGTCGCAACGGCCTCGTGCGGAATCCCGAACGCCTTGACGGCAGTCTTCCCCTGGTCGGCGACCGCCGCGCGCCGAGCAGGATCGGGCTCGACGCTGATGAGCGCCTTGCACACCACGCCGAGCTCGGTCTTGTTCTGCTTGAGCCACATCGCGCGGTGCTTGCGGTCATCGTGGCTCTCGCCGGCTTCGAGCGATGCGTACACGACGACGAACGGCGCGCCGTGGCGCATCAGCGCGTCGATTTCCTTCTCCCATTGCAGCGCGTAGCCGGGCGTCGCGGCGCTCGCGCGGAACACGCACATCGGAAACCGGCTGACGTCGTGTACGACGAAATCCTGCGGATCGAGATTCATGGCAATTCTCCCGGGACAGATGAAAAAAGGCGACGAAAACGGCGAGGCGGGAAGCGGCGCGCATCAACTCGCATCAACGCGCGCGCGCCTGCGGCGGGCCGTCGGCTTGCGCGACCGGCGCGTCTTGCCGCCAGCCCGCGCCGAGCGCCTTGTATAGCGCGATCACGCCTTGCACCTGCGCGAGCCGGCTCAACGCGAGCGCGTCGCGAGCGCGGTAGGTCGCGCGCTGCGCGATGAGCACCGACAGGTATTCGTTCAGGCCGTTGCGGTAGAGGCGCGTCGCGCGCGACTGCGCGTCCTGGCTGCTGCCGACCGCCGCAACGAGCGCCGCCTGACGGTCGCGCTCGGCATAGATCACAGTCAGCGCGTCTTCGACCTCGCGGAACGCGGCGCGGACGCGTTGCGCATAAGCGATTCGCGCCGCTTCGGCCGCGGCCCGCGCGGCGCTGACGCCCGCCTTCGCGCGGCCGCCGTCGTAGAGCGTTTGCGTGCCTTCGAGCGCGACGGACCACGCGATGCTCGCGCTCTTGAACAGGTCCTGCATGAGGCTCGCGGTCGTGCCGAGGCTCAACGGAATCGCGAAACGCGGGAATTGCGCGGCGCGCGCGAGGCCGATCTGCGCGGTCGCGGCCGCGAAGCGCCGTTCGGCGGCGCGGACGTCCGGCCGTTCACTGATCATGTCCGACGGCAGCGTGACGGGCAACTGCGGTGCGACGGGCAGCGTCGCGCCGGGCGCGTTCAGCGCGTCGCGCAGCTCGCCGGGAAAGCCGCCCGTCAGCACGCCGATCGCGTGCGTGAGCCGCGCGACGTTCGCCCGCAGCGGCGGCAGCGCGGCCTGCGCGAGCTCGCGCTCGGCGCGCGCCTGCGCGACCTCGAACGACGCGCCGAGACCGCGCCGCTCCGAGCGCTCGGTCAGTCGCCGCGTCGCATCGAGGCTCGCGACGTTGTCGGTCGCGATCTGCAGCCGCGCCTGGCTCGCGCGCAGCTCCGCGTAATCCGACGCGAGCTCGGCGAGCAGGCTCACGAGAATCGCGTGGCGGTCTTCGTCGATCGCCTCGACCTGCGCATCCGCCGATTCGATCGCGCGCCGCGTGCCGCCGAAGATGTCGAGTTCCCACGACGCGTCGAAGCCGAGCCGGTACGTGCGCGATTGCCCGATGCCCGGCGGCCAGTCGAGCGCGCGCGACGAGCGCAGCGCTTCGATGGCGCCGCCCGCGGAGACGGTCGGGCCAAGCCGGCTCGCGATCTGGTCGCGCTCGGCGCGCGCCTGCAGCAGCCGCTGGCGCGCGATCGCGAGATCCTGATTGCCTTCGATCGACTGTGCGATCAGCTTGTCGAGCAGCGGATCGCGGAACGCTCGCCACCAGTCCTGCAATTGCGCGGGATCGGTTTGCACAGCGCCGTCGCCGCGCTCGATCCAGCCGGACGGATGCGACGGCTGCGGCGGCCGGTAGTCGGGGCCGACCGTCGTGCACGCGGTGAGCGCGATCGCGCAGGCGCCGGCTGCGAGCGCGGCGGCGAATCGTGCCGGACGAAAAGGACTGAATCGCATCGCAGCCGCCTACATCAACGTGTGCAGCCAGGACGCGAGCCGGCCGCGCGGCGTCGCGCGGCGACCGGTCTCGCCGATCTCGACGCTGCAGGTCATGCCGGCCGCGAGCAGCACGCCGGCCGGCACGTGATCGAGCTCGATGCGCACCGGAATCCGCTGCGCGAGCCGCACCCAGCTGAACGTCGGATTGACGGTCGGCAGCCCGAGCGCGTCGAGGTTGCCGTTCGCGTCGGCGATGCCGCGGCCGATGCTCGTCACGTGGCCGCTCAGCAGCGGATCGAAGCCCATCAGCTTGATCTGCGCGGGCGCATCCGTGGCGATGCGGCGCAGCTTCGTCTCCTCGAAGTAGCCGGTGATCCAGAAGCTGTGCGCATCGAGCACCGAGATGTCCGGCTTGCCCGCGACCGCGTAATCGCCGTGACGCATGCGTAGATGCGTGACGTAGCCGTCGACCGGCGAGCGCAGTGTTGCGCGTTCGAGGTCGAGCTTCGCGATTTCGCGCGCGGCGAGCGCCTTCCGATACTCGGCCTGTGCGATCGACACCGCGCGGCTCGAACGCTGGATGTCCTCTTTCGGCACGAGATCGTCGAGGCCGGCGCGGCGGCGCGCCTCGTCGTTCTTTTGCCGCATCGCCTCGGCGGTTGCGGCGACCTGCGCGTCGGCCTGCTCGATTGCGAGCGCGAAGCGCCGCGGATCGATCCGGTACAGCACGTCGCCTTTCGACACGCGCTGATTGTCGACGACCGCGACTTCGATCACGGTCCCCGACACTTCCGGCGCGATCCGCACGACATGCGCGCTGACGCGGCCGTCGCGGGTCCAGGGGGCGAGCACGTACGCGCGCCAGAGCGCGGCGACGAGCGCGATCGCGAGGCCGACCGCGACGAGCGTCAACAGGGAACGGGTCAAGGGTTTGAGCGACATGACGCAACTCGGTGAACTAGAGATAAAGAACCAGGGCGGCCGCGAGCACGAGCGAGACGGCGAACTCGAACAGCGCCGGGTGCCACACGCGGCGCAGCAGGCCGGCGCGGGCGAGCGCGGCCCGCACGGCCATGTAGAGCGGCACGGTCACGCATGCGTAGACGAAGAACGGCGGCAGGTAGATGCCGGCCACGGCGAATTCACTGAGCACGGCGAGGCGTCTCCGGAGCGGGGGTGAAATACGCGGCGTGCGTGTGCAGCAGCACGTGCACGTCAGCGAACGCGGCCATCAGCCGCTTCAGCTCGGCGTCGTGGCCGGGATGCGCCGTGACGAGCCGGGCGATCGCGCGTGCGGCGCGGCGTGCGTGCATCGCGGCACGCGCGGGTTCGGCGGCGCGGCGAGCGAGCCGTGCGAGACCGGCGCGCGCGCAGTCGAGCGCGGGCGCGGGCAGATCGCCGCGCGCGACGAAGCGCCGGATGCGCCGCAGTTCCTTGCCGACGTGCAGCGCGGCGAGCCCTTCGACGCTCGCCTGCGTCATTGCGGCCGGCTGGCTCTTCAAGAGCGCGCCGAGCTGCGCGATCCGGTGCTGCTGCCGCTGCTGCCACTCGGACGCCGCAGGACGCTTGTCGACGAGAAGCGCGAGCGCGTCGTCGCGGATCGTGCGGCGCAGCCGCGCGATGTCGGCGGTGAGATTGCGCGGCAGGATGAGCTGGAATGTGAGCAGCGTGATGAACGTTGCGAGCACCCACGCGACCGATTGATTGAGGAACAGGCCGACGTCCGGACGGAACGGATTGGCCGCCGCGTTCAGCGTGTTGAACGCGACGAGATAGGCGAGGCCTGCGAGCGCCGTCTTCGGCACGCTCGTCGCGTAGATGCCGGGCAGCCAGAACAGGGCGAGCGCGACGACGAGGAGCGGAAAACCTTCGATGCGCGGCAGGACGCCGAACGCGCAGACGAACGCGGCAGGCACCGCGACGACCGTGCCCTTGATGAATTCCTTCGCGCCCGCGGCGGGATTGCCGGCCGTCGCGAGCAGCGCGCAATACGGCGCGACGACGAGCAGCATCATGTCGCCCTGATCCCAGCCGGTCGCGATCCAGATCGCGCCGGTGATCACGATCGCGCACATCGAGCGCACGCCGTTCCGCACGGCCGAGCGCACGTCGCGATGAAAGCGCACCGGCGCGGGCTTGCCGTACGGCCGCGGTCTTTGCAATTCGGCGAGGCCGCGCAGCGCGGCGAGATAGTCGTCGATCTGCTCGAGCAGGCGCTCGCCCGCGATCAGCAGCGCGGCTTCGTCGCGCGGATCGGCGAACGCGATCTCGGCGAGCGCGGCCTGAAAGCGCGTGCGCGCATCGCCGAGCAGCGTGACTGCGCGCGCGGTGCCGTCGGGGCCGAGGGCGAGCGCGTCGGCGGCGGCTTGCCACGCCGCTTCGAGCCGCGGCTGCAGGCTCGCGATCGCGCGCGCGCTCGGACTGTCGGCGGGCAGCGGCGGCGTGCCGCCAGCCAGCGCGCCGAACAGCGACGCCATTCCGTGCCGCACGGCCATCGCGCGCTGCGCGAGATCTTCGGATTCGGCCTTGCCGAGCGCGAGCAGATCGTCGATCCCGTAGATGTCGGCAAGCAGTGCGAGCCGTTTGTCGTCGCCGGGCGCGGCCGCGATGCCGCCGCGCTGCACGGCGACCGCGCGCGCGACGGCGGCGGCGAGCCGCGTCACCAGCGCTTCGAGTTTCGCGCTGACGTCGCGCGTGCTGACCAGCATCGACACGAGGCTCAGGCACAGCACGCCGATCACGACCGTCGAGCCGCGGCCGATCACGTGCTCGAAGGTCAGCGCGGGGCGCTGCATCGCGCCGTACGTCGCGAGCCCGATCGTATAGCCGGCGACCACGGTGCCCGACGCGCGGAAGTGCCGCAAGAGCGTCATGCCGGCAACGCACAGACCGAGCCAGAAGCCGAAACCGAGCATGAACAGCAGCGGCTTCTGCGCGAACAGTTCCATCAGCACGAACGCGACGAGCATCCCGGCGATCGTGCCGACGATGCGCCACACGCCCTTGCCGATCACCGCGCCTTGGACCGGATTGATCACGAGCAGTACGGTCGACGCAGCCGAATACGGCGTTTCCAGCTCCAGCCGATACGCGACGCCGAGCGCGAGCGCGGCCGCGACGGTCGAGCGTGCGAGATAGGCGCTGCGCGGCGTGAAGAGGTCGATGCGCGCGAGCAGCGCCGCCGTCGCTCGGCTCATGCGTCCGGGCGCCGCCGCGACGGCGGCCGTCTGATCTGCTGCGTCACGCACTGCTTCCGCTCCATGATGAATGACGAAAGCAGTCTATGGGCGTCGCTCGTGCTCAGAAAAGTGAAGTCTTTGCAATCGACGAGTGCGTAGGACGCACGGATCGAGCGCGCGTTACGCGTGCGCAGGCTGCAACGCTGTCTGCCCGGTGCACAGCGCGCGCACGACGCGGCGCAGCCATTGGTGCGCGGCGTCGCTCTGAAAGCGCGGATGCCACGCCTGCGTGATCAGCACGGTCTCGAGCGGCACCGGCAGCTCGAACGCGCGCACGCCGAGTCCCGCCTGTACCGCGCCGCGCGCGAGATGCTCGGGCAGCGGCAGGATCAGGTCCGACGCCTGCAGTGCGAAGACCGCCGCGTACGGTGTCGGCACGACGAGCGACACGTGGCGCTTCAGCCCGCGCTCGGCGAGCGCGGTGTCGACCGGCCCGGACGACTTGCCGCGCCGCGACACGCCGATGTGCGGCCAGCGCGCGAAGCGCTCGGGCGTGATGTCGTCGTCGAAGATCGGATGATCGCTTCGCGCGAGCCCGACGAACGTCGTCGTGAAGAGCGGCTGCACGCGGATTTCGGGCCCGAGGCGCCGCGCCGCGCTGATGAACAGGTCGATGCGGCCGCTGCGCAGCGCGTCGTCGTCGACGTCGTCTTCCTCGGGCGTGAAGCGCAGCATCGCGCGTGGCATCCCGCGCTCCATCTCCTCGAGCAGCCGGCCGCTGTGCATGCCGACGAAGATGTCGTTCGCGCGCACGTTGAACTGTTTGTCGAGCGTGCGCAAATCGACTTCGGCGCTCGGCGCGAGCAACTGCGACGCGCGCTCGACCGTCTCGCGCACGACGCCCCGCAGCGCGAGCGCGCGCGGCGTCGGCACCATCTTGCGGCCGGCCTGGACGAAGATCGGGTCGCCGACGGTTTCGCGAATGCGCGCGAGGGTGCGGCTCATCGCGGGCGGACTGAGATTCATGCGGCGCGCGGCGCCGGCGACGCTGCCTTCTTCGAGCAGCGCGTCGAGCGCAATCAGCAGATTCAGGTCAGGTGCCATCGGCTCCTCCGTGTCGTAGCGTGCATGCCATGCAATGGTAGTGCGAGAGCCGATCGTCTGGCGATCCGCATAATTGCATGTCACGCATGCGACGCGTGTGCGCGACGGCATTGACGATCCGGCTTCGCGGACGCGCGCTGCTTGTCGCCGGAACGCTGCGCGCGGCGTACGGCGGCGCGCCGTCTGTCAGCCGCCGAGCGCGTCGAGATTCAGCGTGTACGAACGGCCGATCCAGACCGCGGCGTCGCGATGATCGCGCAGTTCGTCGCCCGTGTTCGGATGCAGGAACACGTCTAGCGCGTCGTGATGAAGCACGAGCCACGGAACGACTTCGGCGAATTGCGATGGTTCGAACGCGATCTGATACGACCACGCCGGATGCGGCCCGACCAGGCGTTCGTGAAAGCGGCCGAGCTGCACGGTCGCGCCGAAGCGCCGCTCGATGATTTCGCGAAGCGCCCACGCTGCGTCGCGGCTCGCTGCGTCGAAATACACGTGGGCATGCCAGCCGGTGACGGCGGCTACGTTGGATGAAGTCATGGCGGTTCTCGAAATGTCTGCGCGTGCATGGCGGTGTCGGGCGGTTGCACGCGGCGTTGTCGATGGCGGCGCGTGATCGGGCGCCGGTTCGAGAGGATCGTAACGCGACGCGGGCTAGCGCGCTCGCCGACGGGCAACGTCTTCGTTGCCGATCGATGTGCGACGGGCGTCGCGCGTCGCGCTGATCGTCGTGCCGGAAAGCGAGGCGCTGCGCGAAGCCGAAGGGCGCGCGCCACGGATTCCGGGTCGCACGCGCTCGCGATGGACGACGCAGTGGGCAGCGCTCGGACGCGTCGACCGTCGCGAGCGGCGCTGCCTGTCGTCGGACACGCGACACACGACAACACGCCACGTACCGCGAAACGCGCGACACATCGACCGACGCATCGCAAAGCGCGATGAAAACGCCGGCCCAAACCGTAAAAAAAATACGCCCAAAACAAAAGGCGCCCCGGATTCCATCCGGGGCGCCCTCGTCGACGACGGCGGACGCTGCCGCGTCCGCATCGCCTGCGGCCGTCAGGCAGTCGCGGCCGGCTTCACCGACTTCTGCAGCTTGCCCTTGCCCGCGCGCTGGATCTCTTCGAGCTTGATCTCGACGTGGCGCGAGAACACGTACTCGGCCGGACGCTGCTTGTCGATCGAGATGTCCGGCGCGAACTTGCCTTCCGTCTTGATGCCGCTCATCGACACCTTCAGCGCCTTCAGCGGATGCGCGATGGTGTCCATCACGGCCGTCGCCTCGAAGCCGCAGTGGACCATGCAGTCCGCGCACTTTTCGTAGTTGCCGACGCCGTAGTTGTCCCACTCGGTCGTTTCCATCAGCTCCTTGAAGGTCTTCACGTAGCCTTCGCCGACCAGATAGCACGGCTTCTGCCAGCCGAACACCGTGCGCGCCGGGTTGCCCCACGGCGTGCACTTGTAGGTCTGGTTGCCGGCGAGGAAGTCGAGGAACAGCGACGACTGGCTGAACGACCAGCGCTTGCCGCCTTCGCCGCGCTTCAGGATTTCGCGGAACAGGTTCTTCGTCTTGTCGCGGTTCAGGAAGTGCTGCTGGTCAGGCGCGCGCTCGTACGCGTAGCCCGGCGACACCGTGATGCCGTCGACGCCGATCGGCTTGAGCGTGTCGAAGAACTTCGCGACGCGCTCGGGGATCGCGTCGTTGAACAGCGTGCAGTTGATGTTCACGCGGAAGCCGCGGCGCTTCGCTTCCTTGATCGCCGCGACGGCCTTCTCGTACACGCCTTCCTGCGACACCGAGTGATCGTGCATCTGCTCGTCGCCATCGAGGTGGACTGACCAGACGAAGTACGGGCTCGGCTGATAGTCGTCCATCTTTTTTTCCATCAGGAGCGCGTTCGTGCACAGGTACACGAACTTCTTGCGCTTCATGATGCCCTTGACGATTTCCGGCATTTCCTTGTGCAGCAGCGGCTCGCCGCCCGCGATCGAAACGACGGGCGCGCCGCACTCGTCCACGGCCTGCAGGCATTCCTCGATCGACAGCCGCTGGTTCAGGATCGGATCCGGGTAATCGATCTTGCCGCAACCGTTGCACGCGAGGTTGCAGCGGAACAGCGGCTCGAGCATCAGCGCGAGCGGATAGCGTTTGTTGCCGGACAGATGTTGGCGCACGATGTATGCGCCGACGCGGGCTTGCTGGAGCAGCGGAATAGACAAGAGATGTCCTCCTTAAACTTCGCGGGCGACAGCTTGCGTGAGCTTCGCCGGCAACTTGAATTCGACTTTTTCCTCGCGGCCCGACATCGTCGCGACCTCGACCGGACCGAGCGCGCGCAGGGCGGCGATCACGTCCTCGACCATCTCTTCAGGCGCTGACGCGCCGGCCGTGAGACCGACCGCGTGTGCGCCGGCGAACCATTCGGCGCGGATTTCCGAGCCGTCCGCGACGAGATAGCTAGGCACGCCGCTTTCGGCGCCGATCTCGCGCAGCCGGTTCGAGTTCGAACTGTTCGTCGCGCCGACGACGAGCAGCACATCGACCTGTTCGCTCAGCTCGCGCACGGCCGCCTGGCGGTTCTGCGTCGCGTAGCAGATGTCGCGCGTGTCCGGGCCGACGATGTCGGTGAACCGGCGTTGCAGCGCCTCGATGATGCCGCGCGTGTCGTCGACCGACAGTGTCGTCTGCGTGACGTACGCGACGGGCGTATCGGCGGGCAGCGTCAGCGTGTCGGCCTCGGCTTCGCTCTGGACGAGGATCACCTCGCCCGGAATCTGGCCGATCGTGCCTTCGACTTCCGGATGGCCGGCATGGCCGATCAGAATCAGCCGGCGGCCGGCCGCAACGTACTGGCGCCCCTGCACGTGCACTTTCGTGACGAGCGGGCAGGTCGCGTCGAGGACGTCGAGGCCCCGGGTCTCGGCATCCTTTTCGACAGTCTGGGCGACGCCATGCGCACTGAAGATCGCGACAGCGCCGTGCGGCACTTCGTCGAGTTCCTCAACGAATCGCGCCCCTTTATTTCTCAGGTTTTCAACGACGTGCCGATTATGAACGATTTCGTGACGTACATAGACCGGTGCGCCGTGCTGTTGCAGCGCGCGCTCGACGATCTCGATCGCGCGGACAACCCCCGCACAAAAGCCGCGAGGCTGGGCAAGGATGACTCGCATATTTGGGCGAACTCCGACGACTGACGCGGGGTGCGAGCGGCCGGCAGGCCGGCCCGATCGCCCCAACTTGGATGTTATGAATGCAGGAACGGGCCCGGCACCCCGAAGTAATCGCGCATTTTAACCCTATCGGCTTTTGCGTGCTTTACCGTTCCTGACGTTGTGGCAATTGGAGCAACCCCGGAGGTCCGGCGCTTGCGCGCGTCAAACCCAGTAAACTAGGTAGTTTTCACCGATCCTTTCGGTTCGCTGACGCCGGAAGGCACTTAAAGGGCTGATTTGCATGGAAGTCGATCGTAACGAAACGGGCGCGGCGGCGCGCCGGGCCGCCTGCGCGGGCCGCGCGCCGGGGCGCCGCGGCGCACGGGCGGAGGGCCGCGCATGACGCTGATCGTCGTGTTTCTGCTGTCGTGCCTGTCGCTCGTGATCTGGCTCGTGCTGTTGTTCGTGCGCGGCGGCTTCTGGCGCGCGCGCCCCGCGCGGCGGCTGCCGCCCGACGCGCGCGGCGCGGCCGCCGACGCCGGCTGGCCCGCGGTCGCGGCCGTCGTGCCCGCCCGCAACGAGGCCGACGTGATCGGCGAGGCCGTCAAATCGCTCGTCGAGCAGGACTATGCAGGCCCGTTCCATCTGATCGTCGTCGACGACCACAGCGCCGACGGCACCGCCGACGCCGCACGCGCGGCCGCGGCGGCCGTCGGCCGCGCCGGCCGGTTGACCGTGCTGACCGCCGAGGCGCTGCCTGCCGGCTGGTCGGGCAAGGTGTGGGCGCAGTCGCAGGGGATTGCCGCGGTGCGCTCGCTCGGGCTGCCCGCCGACTATCTGCTGCTGACGGATGCCGACATCGGCCATCCGGCGGACGCGGTCGCGCAGCTCGTCACGCGCGCGCAGGCCGAGAAGCGCGATCTCGTGTCGCTGATGGTGCGGCTGCGGTGCGATTCGTTCTGGGAAAAGGCGCTGATCCCGGCATTCGTGTTCTTCTTCGCGAAGCTCTACCCGTTCTCGTGGGTCAACGATCCGCGCAACAAGACGGCGGGCGCGGCGGGCGGCTGCATGCTCGTGCGCCGCGACGCGCTCGAGGAGGCGGGCGGCATCGAATCGATCCGCGGCGCGCTGATCGACGATTGCAGCCTCGCCGCGCAGATCAAGCATCGCGGCGCCGGGCATCATCCGATCCGGCTCGACCTGGCCGAGCGCAGCGTGTCGTTGCGCCCGTACGATAGCTGGCGCGACATCTGGAACATGATCGCGCGGACCGCGTTCACGCAGCTCCGCTACTCGCCGGTGCTGCTGCTGGGCACGCTCGTCGGAATGACGATCATCTATCTGGCGCCGCCCGTCGCCGCGCTCGCGTATGGCGCGCGCGCGTGGCCGGCGTGGCTCGCGTGGGCGTCGATGTGCACCGCGTACGCGCCGATGCTGAGCTATTACCGCCGCTCGCCGTGGTGGGCGCCTGCGCTGCCGCTCGTCGCGCTGTTCTACGTCGGCGCGACGGTCGCGTCGGCGATGCGCTACTGGCGCGGCAAGGGCGGGCAGTGGAAGGCGCGCGTGCAGGCGCCGGTGCAGGATCGTTGACGCGTCGTGACGGCGGCGCGGTCGTTATGCGCCGCCATTCGGCTGCAGCCGCTTCGCCCGGTTCGGCGTGCGCGTTGGCGTGTGAAGCAAGCGTTTCCGCTATCTCCGGGCGATGCGTTGTCTCGATCAGTCCGTCCGTCTCGGGGCGATTCGGCGGCCGAAGGCATTCGCATTCGGCGATCTCCGGCTGTCACGGTCGTACCCGATTTTTCCTGCAACCGCCGTTTGCGCCGTCGCGCCGGCCGCTCGATCGCCTCGGACGCCTCGATCGCCTCGGACGCACCGGCCAATCCGGGGCACGCGGCGTGGACACGCCGTTCGCCACATTCATTCCCGTGTTTTCGGGGTGACGGTTTTCGCCGTTGTCCCAGTCGCTCGATCGGTCCGGACGCTCTGGCCGATACGCGCCATGCGGCCGCCGTTAGCGGTTCGGCGCGCCGTCAACGAGCCGTCGCGCCGTCGCCTCACTTCTGCGTGAGCAGCATGTATAGCTGGATCACGACGTCCGGCGAGAACGTGAACGGCACCCAGCCGTAGCCGCTGTGCCGCGCGACGAGCAGGCGGTCGCCGTTCACCTGTTTCTGCACAGCCATCAGTGGATTGCGTGTCGACACGAAGCGCCAGCCGTTCGGCAGACCGGTCGGCTGCTCGATCGTCATCGACGCACGCGCGTGCGCCAATTCCTCGATCAGTTGACTGAGCTGCTGCGGCGGCAGCGACACCGAGCGCTCGCCGAGCGCGAGCGTGATTTCGTCCTGAGACGGCCGTGCGACATGCAGCGACGGCTGGCCCGGCTGGCCGTTCGTCGCTCGAATCGTCGCGACCGGCGCAGCGGCTGCGGCGACCGCGCGGTTCTGCTCGGCCTGCGACGCGAGCGATTCGGCCGTCGCCTTGTAGTTCGCGGCGCGCGCGGCAGCGGCTTCCGCGGCCGAGCGTTCGGTCATGGCCTGCGCGAACAGCGACTCCGCCGCCTCCTTGTCGGCCGCCGCCTGGGCGGCGGCCTGCTCGGCAGTAGCGCGGTCCGCCGCCGCTTGGGCGGCGAGCGACTCGGCTGCGGTTTTGTCGGCTGCTGCCTGAGCGGCGGCTTGTTCGGTCGCTGCGCGATCCGCCGTCGCTTGGGCGGCGAGCGATTCGGCGGTGGCCTTGTCGGTCGTGGCCTGGCTTGCGGCTTGTTCGGCTGCGGCCCGGTCGGCGGCTGCTTGCGTGACCGCGTGCTCGGCGGTCGCGCGCTCCGATGCCGCCTGTGCGACGAGCGATTCGGCAGAGCGCCTGTCGGTGGCGGCTTGAGCCGCCGCGTGTTCCGCGGCTGCGCGAGCCGCGGCCGCTTGCGCAGCAAGCGCTTCTGCAGTGGCCTTGTCGGTCGCGGCCTGTTCCGCTGTCTCGCGTTCGGTTGCGGCTTGTGCGACGAGCGACTCGGCGGCTGATTTGTCCGCCGCCGCTTGCGCCGCGGCGTGCTCGGCGGCTGCGCGATCCGCTGCCGCCTGGGTGGCGAGCACTTCGGCCGCGGCCTTGTCGGTGACCGCCTGCGCAGCGGCGGCTTCGGCCGCGGCCCGGACGGCGGCAGCCTGTGTCGCGAGCGACTCGGCGGCGTGCTTGTCGGCGGCCGCCTGAGCGGCGAGGGCTTCGAGCGTCGATTGTTCGACGGACATTTCGGCCGCTTCCGCGTGCATCGCGGCGGCTTCTTCGGCGGCGGCCTGCGCGGCGGCCTTGTCCGCGGCGGCAGCGGCGGCGGCTTCCTGGGCTGCGCTCGCTACCACACACACCGTATGGATGAGCTGATCGACGCGGCTGTCGAGCGTATCGATCTGATCGTTCAAGTTCATGCGTGCATTCTCTAGTAAGACCCGCGATTTTACCCGCAGGCCCTGCGTAGGTTCGAACGTTGCATGTAACAAAATGCTGGTAGTGCCGCTGCGACGGTTGCCGGGCGCGTTGGTTTGCGTCGTTGGAGGCGGCTCGGCACGATTCGCGCCAGCATCGGACAAGATGTCGATAGATGGCGGCATGAAGGTCGATGCAAGCACGCTTCGCCGCCTTTGGCGGTCATCCGATTGCCATTTTCTACGCCGGCATGTGGCGGCGCGCTTCACGCCGGTTGCGATCGGATGGCGCTGGCAGACGCTGCCGGCGACAGGCCGACGATATTCGTCGCCGTGTCGGCCGGGATATGTACAAATAGCGACAAGAATGTCGATGCAGGTGGGGCTGCGTCGTGTTTGGCGATCTCGAATCGCGTGTAATTCTCCTGTCGTCGGCCGCACGAGGTTGCCGGCATGGCTTCCGCAGCCGGATGCTCCGGTCGGCCCGTTGACGACATGGCAGCATCGATCGCGTCCGTCTTGCGCGAGATGCGGGCGGATGGCTGTGCGAAGAGCGGCGATGCGCGCATGGCCGCATGTCGCTCGTGCACCCCCATACCGCGCGACATGCCTTCGATCGTCGATTGCCGCGTCGGCGAGCGGGCGCCGGACTTCGCGCTTTCCGCAAGGAGAAGGCGACGTGCAGAAGGCGACGTGCCGATATCCTGCTGCGAGCCGCGAAAGAACCGGAATGTCGCAAGGGCCGTGAGAAGCGCGTGCCAAAGCGCCGCCTGGTCGCCGCCCGTTCGACTCCGAAGCGCGTCTTCAAAGCGCTCCCAAAGAGCGCCTCCGAATCGCCTCCGAATCGCTGCGGCGATCCGCCCACGCTCGCGCGCCGCTCAGCGCAAGTAGCCTGCCTGCCGGAACCAGTCGAGCGCGTCGCGGATGCCTTCGCGATACGGTCGCGCGCGATAGCCGAGCTCGCGTTCCGCCTTCGTCGACGTGAAATACATCTTGTTCTTCGACATCCTGAGCGCGTCGACCGTCACGAACGGTTCGCGCTTCGTCACCTTCGCGACCGCCTCCGCGCCGAGCGCGATCGGATACAGCGGCCAGCGCGGCAGCGCGAGCGTCGGCGTCTTGCGGCCCGTCAATTGCGCGATGTCGGCGAGCATCGTCTGCAGCGGCAGGTTCTCGCCGCCGAGGATGTAGCGTTCGCCGATCCGCCCGCGCTCGAGCGCGAGCAGGTGGCCAAGCGCGACGTCGTCGACGTGCACGAGGTTCAGCCCCGTGTCGACGAACGCCGGGATCTTGCCGAGCGCGGCTTCGACGATGATCCGGCCGGTCGGCGTCGGCTTCACGTCGCGCGGGCCGATCGGCGTCGACGGATTGACAATCACTGCAGGCAGCCTGTCGTCGGCGATCATCCGCTCGACCGCGCGCTCCGCGAGCACCTTGCTGCGCTTGTATACGCCGATTGCCTGCTCGGCCGCGAGCGGCAACGATTCGTCGGCCGATGCGCCCGACGGCGTCACCTTCAGCGTCGCGACGCTGCTCGTGTAGACGATCCGCTCGACGCCCTCGGCGAGCGCCGCGCGCATCGTCGCGACCGCGCCTTCGAGATTCGCGCGCTCGATCTCGAGCGGGTCGGGCGCCCACAGCCGGTAATCGGCCGCGACGTGCAGCAGGTAGCGCACGCCGCGCAGGGCGGCGCGCATCGACGCCTCGTCGCGCATGTCGCCCGTCGCGATCTCGGCGTCGAGATCCGCGACGTTCGTGCGCGGGCTCGTCGGCCGCACGAGTACACGCACCCGATAGCCTTGCTGCCGCGCGGCGCGCGCGACGGCAGAGCCGACAAAACCGGAAGCGCCGGTCACCAGAACGAGATCGCGTTGTATGTCAGTCATAGTCCTCATGGCCGCGCGGTCGTGCGGCGCGGCTGGCTTGTTGTGCGTCGTGCGAGATTGTACGTGGTCGCCTCGCATGGGCGGCGCGCCGTCCGTCGAGCGCCGTTCACGGCGCGCGACTACAATGCCGGGCTTGATCGATTGGATGACACGGGGGATGCGATGAACGGCGACGATCTGGACGAACGGATCGAAACCTATTACGTGCGGGTGCGCGGCGTGGTGCAGGGCGTGGGCTTCCGGCACGCGACCGTGCGCGAGGCGCATGCGCTTCGTCTGCGCGGCTGGGTTGCGAATCTCGACGACGGCTCGGTCGAGGCGATGCTGCAAGGCACGGCGCCGCAGATCGACCGGATGCTCGCGTGGCTGCGGCACGGGCCGCCCGCCGCGCACGTGACCGAGGTGACGTTCGAGGAGCGCCGGACCGACAAGCGCTTCGAGCGCTTCCAGCAGCATTGACCGCCGCGTCCGAGTATTCGCGGGCGGGGCGGGGGATCGCGCTGTCGGTGGCGGCGTCGGCGCGCATCGATCGCGCGACACGCATGTGAATCCCGCTCATCGCCACAGCGGGCACGCCGCATGCCCATTCGCATCCGCATCCGCATCCGCGACGAGCGGTCCGTCTTGTAATCTGTCTAAAGATTTCGTTTCATTTTGTTACTTAGGGCATGCCCTTAGCGGCGATTAGAATTTTTTGAACGAATTCTTGCGCCTACGGGCCCGCCCATGAACGGTCATGTTTTCACGTCGCAGGGGCGCTGCTCCTTCACGTCGGCGCATCGCCGGACAATCCCCCGGTACTCGCTTCCGATCGCGGCCGAACGGCTCGCGAGCCTGATTGTTCCGCTCCTCGCCGCCGACGCCGCGCTCGCCACACGCATCGGCCCGGCCGTGCGATGAGTTTTCCCGCCACGTCTCCCCAAGCGGCCGCCGGACGCTCGATCGAGGTCGACTTCTTTCGCGGCCTCGTGTTGCTGACGATCGTCGTCGATCACATCGGCGCGAGCGTGCTGTCGCGCGTGACGCTGCACGCATTCGCGCTGTGCGACGCGGCCGAGGTGTTCGTGTTCCTCGGCGGCTTCGCGACCGCGAGCGCGTATCTCGCCGTTAGCGCGCGGCACGGCGCGGGTGCCGCGCGGCGGCGTTTCGTGCGGCGCGCCGCGCAGATCTATCGCGCGTTTCTCGCGACGTCGACGCTGATGCTCGTCGTGTCGGCCGTGCTCGACCATTACGGGATCGACGCGCCGAACATGGCGCTCGACGACATCAGCGTGCTGCTCGCGTCGCCGCTCGCGGGGCTTATCGAACTGCTGACGTTCAAGCGCCAGCCGTATCTCGCGTCGGTGTTGCCGATGTACGTGCTGTTCGCGCTCGCGACGCCCGTCGTCGTGCCGCTCGCGCGGGCGAAGCCATGGCGGCTGCTGTTCGGCAGCGTGCTGCTGTGGAGTTGCGCGGGCTGGCTCGCGGCCGAGCTCCTCGACACCGATTCGTTCCGTTGGAATTTCAATCCGTTCGCGTGGCAGCTGATGTTCGTGCTCGGCGTGCTCGTGCGCTGCTGGCCGCTGCATCGCGATGTCGCGGCGGGGCCGGGTGGCGCCGCGATCACCGCAGTCGCGCTCACGGTCGTACTCGCGTGCGCGTACTACAAGCTGTTTTCCGGATTGCCGCTGCCGGAAGGCGAGCTCAAGCGCAATCTCGCGTGGCCGCGCGTGATGAACTTCATCGCATTCGCGTGGCTGATGGCCGAACTCGTTCGCTACGGCTGGATCGCGCGGATCGCGCGCGCGGCGTGGCCTGTCGTGGCGGTCGGGCGGCGCGGGATGCTGTGCTTCGTCGTCGGCGCGGCAATATCGCTGACGCTCGATTCGGTGCTGCACGGGATGAACGGCAACGCGCGGATGCTGCAGGTCGGAGTCGGTCTTGCCGCGGATGCGTGCGCGCTCGCGCTGATGCTGACCGTCGCGAGCTCGGGACAATTGTTCCAGCGCATTCGCAGGAGCGTGGCCGCGTAACGCAAGCAGGTGATGCGCACTGCCAATCTTTTTCACGTGCGCTTGCTGTCCGCGTCGTCGTATGCGCCGCACGTATCGCTCATTGCGCGATGAGCATCGGCGGCACCGCCGCGACGTCCTGCCGGTCGTCGAGCCGCCACGGCCCGCCGCACGCTTGCGTTCGGCGCTTGAGCGCGTGTCGCCACGCTTCGCGCATATCGCTTCGAAATCCTCGCGTTGCATCGGCCGGAGCGGGGCGAGCCGTTCAGCGCCGCGTTGCGTGCCCGGGATTCGGCGTCGGCTGAGCGCTGTTCGGCGCGCGGCCGCTCGCTCACGCAGGTCGCCTCGCCTTTAACCGCGCCGTCATGGGCAGTTCGTATACTCGGTCCCCGCCGCGTTGCCTTGCAGCGGACGAAATCGATCGAGGAAAAATCGTGCGGACAACGAAATCAATCAGAATCTTCGCGGCACGTCTGCTGCCCGTCGTCGCGTTGACGCTCACGCTCGCGAGCTGCGGCGGGGACGATCTGACGCCGGCTGCGCAGCGCTGGGCAATGCCCGCGAACGAGATGCCGCTCGGTCCGCAAGGCCTTGCGCAGGGCGTGTCGTCGCAGTCCGTCGCGACGGGCGTCACTTATTACCAGATCAAGCGCGGCGCACCGAGCGCGGCCGACTTCTGGACTGTCAACATCGGCTTCTATGCGACGCAGGCCGCGACGCAAACCGATGCGGCGAATCTCGCCGCCGCCGGCTTCACGGCGCGCGTCGACGCGTCGGCGGGCACCGACCTGCAGGGCAACGTGCTCGGCTACTGGCTGTCGGTCGGCCGCTACGCGGCGCAGGCCGACGCGACGGCGGCGGCCGTGCAGATCGCGCAGGCGACGCAGAATCGCTACAAGCCCGGCACGCGGCATACGTCGCTCGCCGGCAATCCGACGACGGGGCCATGGATCGTCAACGTGCTCGCGATCGATCCGTCGCGGGCCGGCGCGGCGCTGTCGGTCGCGCTGCCGGGCGGCAACGATCTCGGCGCGGGCGGCGAGACGGTATCGGCGGCGCAGGCGCGCGTCAACGCGCTCGCCGGCATCAACGGCGGCTTCTTCACGAACATCAATCCGTTCGGCGCGCCGCTGCCGCCGCGATCGCCCGTCGGCGCGACGGTCGTCGACGGACGCCTTGCCGCCGCGGCGATCGGCAAGCGTCCCGGCCTGCTGCTCGCGCGCGACGCGAACGGCCGCCAGCGCGCGACGATCGTGCGCAACCTCGCGACGACGATCACGCTGACCGACGCACAGGGCAGCGCGATCGCGGTCCAGACGCTGAACCGGCCGATCCTCGGCACGGTCGTCAATTGCGGCGTGCAGGCGCAGACGCCGACGCGCGAGCCGGCGCAGGACACGGTCTGCACGAACTACGACGACCTGGTGATGTACGACGCGCTATATCTGCGCGGCGGCGCGTCGAACACGCTCGTCGACGCCGGCTATCAGGG
The DNA here is from genome assembly GCF_001522845.1 of Burkholderia sp. BDU5. Lineage (NCBI taxonomy): Bacteria > Pseudomonadati > Pseudomonadota > Betaproteobacteria > Burkholderiales > Burkholderiaceae > Burkholderia > Burkholderia sp. BDU5. The sequence goes on from NZ_LOWC01000029.1 coordinate 31,281, forward strand.
CGCGCGCTACGAGCTCGTGGTCGATGCGAACGGCGCGGTGGTGTCGGGCCACGCGACGCTCGGCGCGGCGCCGCCGCCGAACGGCTACGTGCTGCAGGGGCTCGGCGCGAGCGCCGCGTGGCTGCAGGCGCACGCGACGCCCGGCACGCGCCTTGCCGTATCGCAACGGCTGTCGGCGAACGGCGCGGACCTGGCGCTCGCATCGGGCACGTCGCTCGTCGAGGCGGGGCCGACGCTATCGGTATCGAATCTCGCGCAGAGCGCCGCGCAGGAGGGATTCGCGCCGACGGTGGGCGGCGTCGACGCAGGCGAAGGCGGCACCGCGAACGGCAACTGGTACAACGGCTGGTATGTTGCGCGCAACGGGCGCACGGCGGTCGGCGTCGCGGCCGACGGCACGATCCTGCTCGTCGAGATCGACGGCCGGCAGCCGGCGCTGAGCGTCGGCACGAGCATTCCGGAGACGGCGGCGGTGATGGCGTGGCTCGGCGCGACGTCCGCAGTCAATCTCGACGGCGGCGGCTCGAGCAACATGGTGATTGGCGGAAAGACGGTCGGACATCCGTCCGACACGACGGGCGAGCGAGGCGTCGGCGACACACTGATGCTGTTGCCGAGCTGACGAAGAAGCCGCGCGCAAGCGGGGCACGCGGCGCGGCGGCATCAATGGCGCAGATCCGTCCTCGTTTGCCTTGCGCTCGCCGCATCGTCCTGCGACGCGTCGTCCGCGTCGGGGGGATCGTCGTCGCGCTCGGTCAGCAGCGCATCCACGTCGGTTGCCGCAGCCGACGCGCGCAGCGCCGTGCAGCGTTGCGCGCGGCGGATATCCGACAGCATCCGCCAAAGCCTCGTTGTCTTGTTTTTCATCGTTCTCTCCCTGCCGATGTCGCCCGTGCCGGCGAGTTGTTTCAGTGTAGGACGCTTACGGGCGAACCGTAGGGAGAATGTTGCGCGCAAGTCACATGTCGAGGGATTTCACTAGTGCGCGGCGACCGCCTGCGCGTTGCGGCGCTCCGCTTCGCAGCGAAGATGCTCGCGCGACAGCTTGTTCATCAGCGGCAGTAGCAGCAGGCCGATCGCCATGCCGCCCGCTGCGAGCCAGCCGAGGCCCGTGAACAGCTTGATGTAGAGCGGCAGCGACGCGGTCGCGGGGAGATCGTGCGACGGCATCTGCGCGAAGTTCGCGATGACGCTGCCGAGATATTGCGATACGCCCGTCGCGACGAAGTACGCGCCCATCATGAAGCCGCCCATCCGGGCCGGCACGTAGCGCGCGATCATCGCGAGGCCGAGGCCGCTCACGAGCAGTTCGCCGAGCGAGTAGAAGCCGTAGCCCGCCACCATGAACCACGACGACACGCGGCCGTCGACCGCGAAGCGTCCGCTCATCGCGAACGCCAGGTAGCCGAGCGCGACGACGCCGAAGCCGAGCGCGTACTTCCCGGCGACGGGCAGATCGCGGCCGCGCTTCGCGAGACCGTTGTAGATCACGACGAGCAAGGGGCTGAGCAGCATGATCCAGATCGGATTGAGCGCCTGGAACTGCGCGGCGCTCCACGTGAAGAGCGTCGTGCCGAACAGGATGAAACGCGGATCGACGTTGCGCAGCGCGAACAGCGTAAGCGACGTCGACATCTGCACATAGAAGACGAAGAACAGGATCACCTGCGCGATCAGCAGCAGCGCGGCGATGAGGCCCGCGCGCTCGGAGCGGTTCGACTTCACGATCATGTACACGAAGATCGCGAGGATCGCGAATGCGGCGGTCCACACGCTCGCGACCGCGAGCTGCTTGTGGCCCAGCACGTACATCGTGACGAGGCCGAGCGCGACGCCGCCCGCCGCGACCGCCGCGAGGCGCCGCCAGTGGACGCGCTCCGCGTCGGGCTGCGAGCCGATGTGCGCGAGCGTGCGATGCATCAGCACGAAGTTGAGGATGCCGAGCGCCATCCCGGCGCAGCAGACGGCGAACGCCGCGTGCCAGCCCCAGTGATCCTTGATCCACGGCGTCGCGAGCATCGACGCGGTGGAGCCGATGTTGACCGCCATGTAGTAGATCGTGAACGCGCTGTCGATTCGTGCGTCGTCGCCTTCATAGATGCGGCGTACGAGGTTCGCGGCGTTCGACTTGAAGAGCCCGTTGCCGACGACGATCACGCCGAGCGACGCATACATGAACGCGAGATGATCGTTCGGAATCGCAAGCATCAGGTAGCCTGCGCACAGCACGAACGCGCCGGCGATCATCGAGCGGCGCGCGCCGAGCACCTTGTCGCCGATCCAGCCGCCGATCGACGGCGACGCGTAGACGAGCGCGGTGAACGCCCCCCAGGTCAGGTTCGCATGGCCGTCGGTGAAGCCGAGCTTGTCGACCATGAAGAGGACGAGCAGGGCCGCCATCCCGTAATAGCCGAAACGTTCCCACATTTCGATCAGAAAGACCGTGGTAAACGAGCGGGTCTGTGACACGCGAGTATTCATTGTGCACCTCCGGATTGAGCAGACGAAACGCCGCGCGCGACGACGCGGCGGATAGCGGGCGAGACGCCGGCCGCGACGCGGCGGCTAGCCGGGCCCGGCGGATCGGCGCTGGCGCGAGGGCGGTGCAGTGCGGGTGACGAGATGCGAAAACGTGCGTGCGCGGCGCGCGAGAAAGAGGAAAGGGAAGTCATGTCGATAGGCAGGCAAGCACCCGGATCGGGGCGCACGACGAGGCGCCGCGCGCAGCGGATGGGCTGCGCGCCGTCGCCGGTGAAAAACGAGCGGTCCGCGAGATCGTCGCGGTTCGCGAGGCGGCCGCGATTCTCGCGGCCTGTCGGATCTTCGTCACTCAGGGTAATCCCCGAAAAAGAGGGCTGTCTTCTTTGCTGCTCATGGTCGTGGGCTGATTGAAAGCCGATTGCCGTCATTTGTCGCGATACGCGCAAACCCGCGTGGAGCTTGCCTGTGAAGGCGGCGAGTCTGGCAAGATAGCGTGCCGTCTCGAACTCGGCGCTGCGGCTCGCGGCATCCGATTCGGGCTGGCGGCGCTGCTCGAGACGACGAAGAGTAAGTCATATCTATCAAACTTCGTTATTTTCCATCAAACATTTTTTGACGATAAGATTTCGGCCTGCTATGGTTCCTTCCACTGAAAACACGCGGCCTGCCAATGTCGGCATCGCGCTCGGCAGCAAGATTCGGGCGCTGCGGCAGCGGTTGAAGCGCACGCTCGACGAAACAGCGACCGCAGCGGGCATTTCCAAGCCGTTTTTGTCGCAGGTCGAACGCGGGCTCGCGTCGCCGTCCATCACGTCGCTGGCCGGCATCGCGCATGCACTGGGTGTCACGGTGCAGTATTTCGTCGAGACGCCGAGCGAAGAGCGTTCGGTTTGCCGCGGGGATCAGTTGCGCTTCTTCAGCTTCGCCGATTCGGCGAATCTGTTCGCGCGGATGACGAACGTGATGGAAGGGCGTCAGCTCGAGGCGATTCTCGTGCGGATGCCGCCGGGGCAGAAGCGGTCCGAGGTCACGACGCATGCAGGCGAGGAATTCCTGTATGTGATCGAAGGTGAAGTGTCGTTGACGCTGGAGGGCAAGACGTTCGTCCTGCACGCCGGCGACAGCGCGCATTACCAGTCGACAGTTCCGCATAGCTGGGTCAACACCGCGAAGATCGAGTCGGTGGTGGTCTGGGTCGGGACACCGAGGTTGTTCTAAGGCGGGGCATTCCTTCGTTTCTTCGAACGGGGTGCCTGTCGAAAGCAACGTAAGGAGGACTAACATGAAATACAGGCACCAGGGGCCCCCCGTTTCTTCGCAGCCTTAAGCGTTCTTCGCGCCGCGCACGGCCTCCTTGTACCGCGCCGCGCGTCGCTTTCCCGCTACCACTACTACCTATCGCACACGATGAAACACACGCATGCCTTCGCGGCCGTGCTGGCCGCGCTCGCCCTGACCACGGCGCAGTTCGCCTCGGCCGTCTCCGTTCCCTCGAATGTCGTTCTTGCCGATCAGCAGGATCTGACGCGGCAAGTGCCCGCCGAAGTCGAATCGCTCGATCCCGCGTACATCGAATCCTGGACCGCCAATACGATCGGTTTGGATCTGTTCGAAGGGCTCGCGCGCATCGCCGCGGACGGGAGCGTGGTGCCGGGTGTCGCGCAGTCGTGGGAGCACAAGGCGCCGGATACGTGGATCTTCAAGCTGCGCCGCGACGCGAAGTGGAGCAACGGCCAGCCGGTGACCGCCGCCGATTTCGTGTATTCATGGCAGCGCCTCGCCGATCCGAAGACGAGCTCGAAATACACGATTCTCGTCGAGTTCGTGAAGAACGCGTCGGCGATCATCGCGGGCAAGCAGCCGCCGACGAATCTCGGCATTCGCGCGGTCGACCCGTATACGGTCGAAGTGAAGACCGAGGTGCCGGTATCGTACTTCCCGGAGCTGACCGCGATGGCGCCGCTTGCGCCCGTCAACAAGGACACGGTGACGAAGTTCGGCGGCGCATGGACGCAGCCGAAGAACATCGTGAGCAATGGACCGTACACGCTCGTCGACTGGCAGCCGAACAACCGCATCGTGATGGCGAAGAGCGGCAAATACTGGAACGCGCGCAACGTCGTGATCCGCAAGGTCACCTATCTGCCGATCGAGAACGACGAGACCGCGCTACGGATGTACCAGGCGGGTCAGATCGATTACACGTATTCGATTCCCGCGGGCGCCTTCGGCCAGGTCAGCAAGCAGTTCGGCAAGGAGCTGCGGCCGGGGTTGCAGCTTGCGACGTACTATTACTACCTGAAGAACAGCGCCCCGGCGCTGAAGGACAAGCGCGTGCGTGAGGCGCTTGCGATGGTGCTCGATCGCGAGATCCTGACGTCGAAGATCACGCAGGCGGGCGAAGTGCCGATGTACGGGCTGATGCCGAAAGGCGTGAAGGGCGTGCAGCGGCCGTTCACGCCGGACTGGGCGTCGTGGCCGATGGGCAAGCGCGTCGAGTATGCGAAGAACCTCCTGAAGCAGGCGGGCTACGGCGACTCGAATCCGCTCACGTTCACGCTGACCTACAACACGAACGACCTGCACAAGAAGGTCGCGCTCTTCGCGGCATCCGAATGGCGCACGAAGCTCGGCGTGACGGCGAAGCTCGAGAACGTCGAGTTCAAGGTGCTGATGAAGCAACGTCATGACGGCAAGGTGCAGGTCGCGCGCGACGGCTGGTTCGCCGACTACAACGACGCGATGACGTTCTTCGACCTGATCCGCTGCGGCAGCCCGCAGAACACGGTCGGCTATTGCAATCCGAAGGTCGACGCGCTCGTCGCCGAAGCGAACCAGAAGCTCGACGAGGGCTCGCGCACGACGCTCCTCACGCAGGCGCACGATCTCGCGATGAGCGACTATCCGATGGTGTCGCTCTTCCAGTATTCGGCGGACCGTCTCGTGAAGCCGTATGTCGCCGGCTACACGCTGACGAACTACATCGACATGCGCGCGTCGCAGGACATGTATCTGACCAAGCACTGAGCGGAGCCGATCATGCTGGCCTATGCATTGCGGCGCACGCTTTGGGCGGTGCCGACGATTCTCGCCGTCATCACCGTCTGCTATCTGCTGCTGCACTTCACGCCCGGCGGGCCGTTCGACAGCGAGAAGCAGCTGTCCGCCGCGACGCTCGCGAACCTGAACGCGAAGTACCACCTCGACGAGCCGCTGTGGAAGCAGTACTTGCTGTATCTCGGCTCGCTGCTGCACGGCGATCTGGGTCCGTCGTTCCGTTATACGGACTGGACCGTCAACGATCTCGTGCGCAAGGCGCTGCCCGTGAGTCTCGGCGTCGGCGGCGTGTCGATTCCGCTGTCGATCGTGCTCGGCGTGCTGCTCGGCACGATCGCGGCCGTGCGGCGCGACAGCATCGTCGATCGCGTCGTGATGCTGATCGGCAACTTCGGCAACGTGATTCCGCCGTTCGTGCTCGGCCCCGTGCTCGTGCTGATCTTCGCGATCCTGATGAAGACGTCCGAGGGCGCCGGCTGGCTGCCCGCGGGCGGCTGGGGTGACGGCGGCTGGCGCTATCGCGTGCTGCCCGTCGCGCTGCTCACGCTGATCAACGTGTCGTTGCTCGCGCGCGTGATGCGCGGGTCGATGATCGAGACGCTGTCGAGCAACTTCATCCGCACCGCGCGCGCGAAAGGCCTGCCCGGCCGCACGATCGTGATGCGCCATGCGCTGAAGCCCGCGCTGATGCCTGTCGTGTCGCTGTTCGGCACGGTCTGCATCTCGTCCATCACCGCAGCCGTCGTGACGGAATCGGTGTTCGCGCTGCCGGGCCTCGGACAGCTCGTCGTCAACGGCGCGATCAATCGCGACTACACGCTCGTACTCGGTCTCGTCGTGCTGACGACCGTCTGCGCGGTGCTGTTCAACCTGCTGGTCGACCTCGCATACGCGTGGCTCGATCCGCGCATCCGTTATTGAGAGGGCGATGCGATGACGCCTGTTTCTCCTTCGATCGAGCTGTCGCAGCCGGCCGATGCGCCGCTGCGCTCGCGCACGCCGCTCGAGCTTGCCGCACGGCGCTTCGTGCGCAACCGCGCTGCGCTCGCGAGCCTCGCCGTGCTCGTGCTGATCGCGCTCGCGTGCTTCGTCGGGCCGCTTCTTTCTCCTAACGATCCGGCCACGAGTGACTGGTCGTCGATCAGCCTTGCGCCGAGACTCGCGAACATGCACTGGTTCGGCACCGACGAGCTCGGCCGCGATCTGCTCGTGCGCACGCTGGTCGGCGGGCGCGTGTCGCTCGAAGTCGGCCTGCTCGGCACGTTCGTGTCGGGACTCTTCGGCGTTGCGTGGGGCGCAATCGCGGGCTTCGCCGGCGGACGCGTCGACGCGACGATGATGCGAATCGTCGACATGATGTATGCGATTCCGTATCTGCTGATCGCGATCCTGATGATGACGCTGTTCGGCCGCTCGTTCATCCTTGTCGTGCTGACGATCAGCGCGTTCTCGTGGCTCGACATGGCGCGCGTCGTGCGCGGCCAGACGCTGTCGCTGCGCACGCGCGAGTTCGTCGACGCGGCGCGCGCGATCGGCGTCGCGCCCGCGACCATCGTCCGGCGCCACATCGTGCCGAATCTGCTCGGCGTCGTGGTCGTCTACGCGACCGTCAGCGTGCCGACGATCGTGCTGACCGAATCGGTGCTGTCGTTCCTCGGACTCGGTGTGCAGGAGCCGATGACGAGCTGGGGCGTCCTGATCCAGGACGGCGCGCAGAAGCTCGAGGCGATGCCGTGGCTGCTCCTCGCGCCCGCGGTGATGCTGTGCGTGACGCTCTACTGCGTGAACTTCGTCGGCGACGGTCTGCGCGACGCACTCGACCCGAAGGACCGCTGAGATGGCGCTACTCGAAGTCAAGAATCTCGGTGTGCGCTTCACGCGCCGGGAAGGCGAGCCGGTCGATGCGGTGTCGGGAGTGTCGTTCTCGCTCGAAGCGGGCAAGACGCTCGGCATCGTCGGCGAATCGGGCTCCGGCAAGAGCCAGACGGTGATGGCGCTGCTGGGCCTGCTCGCGGGCAACGGCTCGACGTCAGGCGAAGCGCTGTTCGACGGCGAGAATCTGCTCGACATGAGCATGCGGCAGTTGAACGAAGTGCGCGGCAACCGGATCGGGATGATCTTCCAGGATCCGATGACGTCGCTCAATCCGTTCCTGACGATCGAGCGGCAGATGACAGAGAGCCTGCAACTGCATCGGAAGATGTCGCGCAAGGATGCGATCAGGCGCGCGATCGAAGCGCTCGAAGCGGTCAGGATTCCTGACGCCGCGCGCCGGATCCGGATGTACCCGCACGAGTTCTCGGGCGGCATGCGTCAGCGCGTGATGATCGCGATGGCGCTGCTGCTCGAGCCCGAGATCCTGATCGCCGACGAGCCGACGACCGCGCTCGACGTCACCGTGCAGGCGCAGATCATCGAGCTGCTGCGCGAGCTGAACCGCGAGCACGGCACGTCGATCGTGCTGATCACGCACGACATGGGCGTCGTTGCGGGGCTCGCGGACGACGTGATGGTGATGTATGCGGGCCGTACGGTCGAATACGCGAGCGCCGACGCGATCTTCGCCGCGCCGTCGCATCCGTACACGATCGGCCTGCTGAACGCGCTGCCGCGACTCGACGCGCCCGACGACACGCCGCTTGTCGCGATTCCCGGCAACCCGCCGCTACCCGGCCAAGGCATGCTCGGCTGCGCGTTCGCGAAGCGCTGTTCGCATGCATCGGATCGGTGCGGCGCCGAGCGCCCCGAGCTGATCGCCTATTCGGACACGGGCGCCGTGCGCGCGTGTCATCGGCCCATTGTGGAAATCATGGGAGGGCTGCGATGAGCGCCGCGACCGATCTCGTTTCTTCTGTTTCCTCGTTCGTTTCCGCTTCGCCGGACGCGCCGAGCGGCGTCGGAACCTCCAGTTCCGGCGCGCCGGACGCCGTTGCGCGAGGCAACGACACGTCGCACGACGCCGAAGCGCTGCTGTCGGTGCGCGATCTCAAGGTGCATTTCCGCGTGCCACTCGGCGGCTACCCGTGGTCGCCCAAGGGCACGCTGCGCGCGGTCGACGGCGTGTCGTTCGACGTGAAGCGCGGCGAGACCGTCGGGCTCGTCGGCGAATCGGGTTGCGGCAAGTCGACGCTCGCACGCGCGCTGATCGGCCTCGCGCCGGTCACGGCGGGCACCGTGCAATGGCGCGGCGAGCCGATCGTGAGCGGCGCGCGCCGCGACGCGCGCAAGATCCGCCGTGAGATGCAGATGATCTTTCAGGATCCGCTCGCGTCGCTCGATCCGCGGATGACGATCGAGCAGGTCGTCGCCGAGCCGCTCGTCACGCATCGGCCGGGCATCGGCCGCGAAGAAGTGCGCCGTCGCGTGCTGACGATGCTCGAGCGCGTCGGCCTGAACGTCCATCATCTGCTTCGTTATCCGCATGAATTTTCCGGCGGCCAGTGCCAGCGCGTCGGCATTGCGCGCGCGTTGATCGCCGAGCCGCATCTCGTGATCTGCGACGAGCCCGTGTCCGCGCTCGACGTGTCGATCCAGGCGCAGATCGTCAACTTGCTGCGCGATCTGCAGCGAGAGCTGTCGTTGTCCTATCTGTTCGTCGCGCACGATCTCGCGGTCGTCAAGGCGATCAGCCAGCGCGTGCTCGTGATGTATCTCGGCCGCGTGATGGAATTCGGCACGCGCCGCGACGTGTACGGCGCGCCTCAGCATCCGTACACGCGCGCGCTGCTCGCCGCCGCGCCGACGCCGGAGCCCGCGCGCGAGCGCGCGCGGCGGCCGCTGTTGCTCGCGAGCGAGATGCCGTCTCCGCTCGATCCGCCTTCGGGCTGCGCGTTCCGCACGCGGTGTCCGGACGCGATCGACGCCTGCGCGCGCGAGGTGCCGCAGCCCGAGGTGCGCGGCGGATCGGCCGCGCGCGTCGCTTGCATTCGGGCCGGCGTCGCAGGCGCGCAGCGCTGAGCAGTACCGACAAAGACACAACAAGCCAACAGGGGTGTGGACGGCGCGGATGATCTTCGCGTCGTGGGAAGGCGCGTCGTCACGGCGGCGCGCCGGGGTGTCGCCGGCCGCGATGCGCGGCCGGCGAGTGGGTAGTCAACATAAAAAGAGAAGCGCAATGACACAACATCAATCGATGAAGAGGGTCGCGCGAGCAGTCCTGCTCGCGTGGGGACTGCCGATGCTCGCCGGCGTGTCGATCGCAGGCGCGGCGCGTGCGGATGACGCGGCGCCGGCCGCGCCGGCCCGGGCGGCGCCCGCCGCGACGCTTGCGCAGCAGGCGACGACGCCGAACGCGATCATCAACGCCGACGCCACGCAGGAGATCATGCCGCCGGAGCCGGTGTCGAGCCAGTCGACGTCGAAGGGCTTCATTGCCGACAGTCATTTCGACGTGCTGTTCCGCAACTACGCGGACGTGCTTGATTCGAAGGGCGGACCGCATCGCCACGCGTGGGTCCAGGGTGTGATGGCGAACTTCGAGTCCGGCTATACGGGCGGGCTGATCGGCTTCGGCGTCGACGCGTCGATTTACGCCGCGCTGAAGCTCGACGGCGGCGCGGGCGCGAGCAACATGGTGCACATCGCGAAGGGCGGCGGCGGCTCGAACCAGTTCGCATGGGCGTTTCCCGGCATTTATGACGTGAAGGCGCGCATTTCGAACACGGTGATCAAGTACGGTCTGCAGGCGGTCGACAATCCGTTCATGGAGCAGCACGACAACCGCGCATTGCCGCCGACGTTCCTCGGCGCGACGATCGTCAGCAACGAATTCAAGAACGTGATGCTCGAAGCGGGCAGCTTCACGAAGACGGACGCGCGCGGCTACGCGACGCTCACGAACCTGACGACCCAATACGGCGGCACGCGCGTCGATCGCTTCACGTACCTGGGCGGCACCTGGGATTACTCGTCGACGGGCTCGGCGTCGTTCTACGCGGGTCAGGCCGACGACGTATGGCGTCAGTACTACGGCTCGGTCAAGCAGAGCTACGGCTCGCCGCAGGCGATCAAGTGGACGGGCTTCGGCAACTTCTATTCGACGCACGACACGGGCGACGCGCGCCAGGGCAAGATCGACAACAATGCGTACAGCTTGTCGCTCGCCGCGCAGCACGGTCCGCACGAGCTGCTGCTCGGCTATCAGCAGGTGCTCGGCGACCAATTCTTCGATTACCTGAACGAAACGAACGGCATCTTCCTCGTCGATTCGATGGATGTCGACTACAACGCGCCGCACGAAAAATCGCTGCAGTTGCGCTACACGTTCTACGGCAAGGAGGCGGGGCTGCCCGGCTTCAAGGCGATGGTGTGGGGCGTGACGGGCTGGGGCGCGGACGGCTCCGCGGGCGCGGCGCTCGATCCGACGCGCTCGAGCATCTACTGGAAGGACGGCGCGCCGGTGCAGGGCCGCCACCACGAGTTCGGCTTCATCCCGTCGTACACGATCCAGAGCGGCAAGTTCAAGGACACGAAGATCACGTTCATCGCGATGTGGCACGTCGGCTCGACGCACTACTCGGACAGCACCAACCAGGAATACCGGCTGGTCGTGAACGTGCCGGTGAAGGTGTTCTGAGCATTCCGAAACGATTCGCGCGGCGGCGCAAGCTCGGCTGCCGCCCGACATCGGCATTTCTGCGGCGGCATGCGGCTCGCGTCCGAATGCAAAAGCCGCCGCCGTTCTCCGCGCCCCGGACGATGCGCGTGCACGCTGCTGCGCGTCCGTTCGATCAGGCGGTTTTCGGTGCGGGTGCAAGCACCGCTTCGCTCGCTGCCTGCGGATCGAGCTCGATCAATTGCCGGCCCGTGTCGCGCCATGCGTCGAGGCCGCCGCGCAGCGCGAGCGCGTCGGCGAAGCCGGCTTGCTTGAGGCGCTGAGCCATCAGCGCCGCCGTCACTTCGTTCGGGCACGAGCAATAGATCACGAATTTCTGCGTCGCCGGATAGTGCGCGACGATGGCGTGCAGATCGCGTTCGTCGGCGAACTGCGCGCCCGGGATCGCGTACGGATCGAGCTTGCGGTGCTCGGGCGAGCGCGCGTCGACGATGACTGGCGAGGGATCGGCTTGCAGCAACTGGTCGAGTTCGTCGACATCGATCCGCGCGTTCGCGAGCTGGCGAATCAGCGCGCGGCGGCGCATCCAGCGCACGGCCGTATAGAGCGCGAGCAGCACGACGATCACGGCGAGCACCGCGCGGCCGAGCCGGTTCGCGCCGGTGAAAAGCCAATCGATCTGTTTCGCGAACACGAACCCGACGGCGATGCCGCAGCCCGCCCACAGCAGCGCGCCCAAGCCGTCGTAGCCGACGAACGTCCGATAGCGCGTGCCGAGCGCGCCCGCCATCGGCACCGAGATCAGCGACAGGCCGGGGATGAAGCGCGCGACGGCGAGCACGCGCACGCCCCAGCGGCCGAAGAAGCGTTCGGTTTTTTTCACGCAGCTGTCACGCGACAGCGAAAGCTTGCATAAGGTTTTCAGCGCGCGGCCGCCGAAATGCCGGCCGGCGACGTACCACGCGGTGTCGCCGATCAGCGCCGCGAGCACCGCGAGTGCGAGCACGGGCGCGAGCTGCGCGCCGATCGCGTCCGGATGCAGCGTCGCCATTGCGCCGAACAGCACGAGCGTCGGCATGGCGGGCACGGGCAGGCCGATCGCGGCCGCGAGCACGTTGGCGAACACGATGAGCGGCCCGAAACGGGCGACGAGATCATGAAGCATGACGAAACGATGGAGGGTCGCCGCGAGAAGCGCGCGGCATGGAGCGCGTGGATGTGCCGATTATCGGCTATTTTCGGGAAGGGGATCACAGCGCGCATCGGCGCGCGGCGGAGACGGTGAGGGCGCGGGCCGGCCGCGGCCTCACCATGGCGGCGGGATCAGGGTGTCGTGCTGCGGACGAGCGGGGTGGCGCCGTGCGTTTCGCCCGGCAGCTCCGCGCCGTGCGAACGAATCGCGGCGATCAACTCGGCGGGCGTGATTTCGTAGCGTACTTCCCGATGGATGCCGGGCTTGCGTTCGTCGATTTCGATGAGCAGTACGCTTTTGCCGTCTTCGGTGGCCGCGAGACGCAGCGAGCGAAGCTCGCGGCCGTCGGCCGGATCGAATTCGGTCAGCAGGGTCATGGCCCCGGAAGAACCGGTCGTGCGCATTGAACGTGTCCTCGTGTCGTGAAATAGGAAATGTTGCTTTGCGGACTGCTTGAATGCAGTTTAACCGAAGCGGGCGGCCGCAATGAGAATTTCGCGAGGCGTTCGATCGGTATGGTCGGGCGGCTTGCCGGAGCGTTGCCGCGCGTTGCGCGGCGGGCCCGCCGGCGTTCGCACAAATCCGCATGTTGCAGCGGCGCGTCACGATAAAAGTATGAGAGAAAACGGAATCGGCCCGGCGCGCCGTCGAGCGGCGGGCGCCGGGCCGATTTGTTCGCCGGCGCTTCGTCGAAGCCGGCCGGCGGCGGTCGCGAGACGGGCGCGTTGCGCCTGTCGTCAGATCATACGAGCCCTGTCAGATAATAGACGGCGATCACGAAGAACACCGCGAGCGTCTTGATGACGGTCACCGCGAAGATGTCGCGATACGACTCGCGGTGCGTGAGGCCCGTCACCGCGAGCAGCGTGATCACCGCGCCGTTGTGCGGCAGCGTATCCATGCCGCCGCTCGCCATCGCGACGACCCGGTGCAGCACTTCCATCGGAATCTGCGCGGCCTGCGCGCCCTTGACGAAGAGATCCGACATCGCCGCGAGCGCGATGCTCATGCCGCCCGACGCCGAGCCCGTGATACCCGCGAGCGAGCTGACCGACACGGCGGCGTTGACGAGCGGATTCGGGATGTGCTTCAGCGCATCGCCGACGACGATGAAGCCCGGCAGCGCGGCGATCACGCCGCCGAAGCCGTATTCGGATGCGGTGTTCATCGCGGCGAGGAGCGCGCCGCCGACTGCCGCCTTGGTACCGGTCGCAAAGCGCTCGTGCACGCGCTTGAACGCGGTGATGACGACGAGCAGGATGCCGAGCAGCAGCGCCGCTTCGACCGACCAGATCGCGACGACGGTCTTGATCGGCGTCGTGATCGGCGCGTGGACGCCGGGCAGCACGTCGGGCGGGACCGTGTACGATGCGCCGCCGTACCACACTGGAATCAGTTTCGTCAGCGTGAAGTTCGCGACGCCGACGAGCACGAGCGGCGACACCGCGAGGATCGGATGCGGCAGCGACTGCGTTTCGACGCGCTCGGGCTCGTTGATGAGCGAGGTGCCGTAGCCTTCGCCGCGCGCGAGCGCCGAGCGGCGGCGCCATTCGAGATACGACAGGCCGACGACGATGATGAACACCGACCCGATCGTGCCGAGCGCGGGCGCGGCCCACGCGGTGGTCTTGAAGAACGTCGTCGGGATGATGTTCTGGATCTGCGGCGTGCCCGGCAGCGAGTCCATCGTGAACGAGAACGCGCCGAGCGCGATCGCGCCTGGCATCAGCCGCTTCGGAATGTTGCTCTGACGATAGAGCTCGGCCGCAAACGGATAGACGGCGAACACCACGACGAACAGCGACACGCCGCCATAGGTGAGGAGCGCGCAGACCGCGACGATCACCGCATTCGCGCGCGAGCGGCCGATGTAGCGGATCGCGGCCGCGACGATCGCCTCGGAGAAGCCGGACAGCTCGATGACCTTGCCGAACACCGCGCCGAGCAGGAACACCGGGAAGTAGAGTTTGACGAAGCCGACCATCTTTTCCATGAAGATGCCGGAGAAGACGGGGGCGACGGCGGCGGGATCGGTCAGCAGCACCGCGCCCAGCGCGGCGACGGGCGCGAACAGGATCACGCTGTAGCCGCGGTACGCGGCGAACATCAGGAAGGCCAGCGCAGCGAGGACGATCAAGAATGACAAGAGAGTCTCCTAAATCTTGGTTGTTGTGCGGGCGGGCGCGCCAGACAGACGGCGCGACGCTCCGGCAGCACTTCCGCAGGATTCGTGCCATCGGCCGTGCGGCGGGCCGCAGCCGCGCCGGCAGCGGGGCGTGCTGCGCCGCCGGCTGCCGGCTGCGTCCGATTCTACAGAAAACGTCTCTATATGTAGACGAATGCGGCGCGGCCGGCGTCTCGATCGGCCCGTCAGGCTTGCGTGACGGCCTCTTGCTGTCTGTCTCCTGCATGAGATAATCCGTCTCGCTTTGTGGACAAGAAAGAAATAGTGGAGACGAACGCACAGATTTCGAACGGCTGGGCCGCGCTGCCCGTCGATTACGGCGACGTGCTGCGGCGCGCGGCGGAGTCCCTTTTCAAGACCTTCGAGCATTCGAGTGTCGGCACGCTGATCGTCGACAAGGATGCGCGCGTCGTCTGGATCAATCAGCGCTATGCCGCGCGCTTCGGCTTTGCCGATCCGCAGCAGGCGATCGGCCGCGATTGCGAGGCGGTGATTCCGCACAGCCTGATGCGCGAGGTGGTCGCGACTGGCCGCCCGATCCTGCTCGACATCATGGAGACCGGCCGCGAGCCGCTCATCGTCACGCGCCTGCCGCTCACGGGCGAGGCGGGCGAAACCGTCGGCGCGATCGGCTTCGCGTTGTTCGACGAGCTGAAGACGCTGACGCCGCTCTTTTCCCGCTATATGCAGGTCCAGCAGGAGCTGATTGCGACGCAGCGCTCGCTCGCGCAGGCGCGGCGTCCGAAATACACGTTCGCGAGCTTCGTCGGCACGAGCGCGGTGAGCCTCGAAACGAAGCGGCAGGGGCGGCGCGCCGCGCAGGTCGATTCGCCCGTCTTGCTGCTCGGCGAGACGGGCACTGGCAAGGAGCTGCTCGCCCATGCGATTCACGCCGCGTCCGCGCGCGCGCTGAAGCCGCTCGTGACGGTCAACGTCGCGGCGATTCCCGACGCGCTGCTCGAAACCGAGTTCTTCGGCGCGGCACCGGGCGCGTATACGGGCGCGGACCGCAAGGGCCGCGTCGGCAAGTTCGAGCTCGCCGACGGCGGCACGCTCTTTCTCGACGAAATCGGCGACATGCCGCTGCCGCTGCAGGGCAAGCTGCTGCGCGTGCTGCAGGACAAGGAGTTCGAGCCCGTCGGCTCGAACCGGATCGTGCGCGCGAACGTGCGGATCATCGCGGCGACGTCGGCCGAGCTGCCGGCGCTCGTCGCCGAGGGGCGCTTTCGCGCGGACCTTTATTACCGGCTGAACGTGCTGACGATCCATGCGCCGCCGCTGCGCGAGCGCGCATCGGATATCGAGGCGCTCGTCTATACGATGCTCGAGGAGCTTGCCGCGCAGCACGGACTTGCCGAGCACTGCGAACTGACCGACGATGCGCTGCGTCTGCTGTGTGCCTATCCATGGCCCGGCAACGTGCGCGAACTACGCAACACGCTCGAGCGTGCGCTGATGCTGTCCGATCGCGCGCTGATCGATGCGCGCGCGCTCGCGCCGTTCATCGGGCCCGGGCGTGGGGCGGCCGCGGTTTTCGGCGCCGCGCCCGCTGCCGGCGCAAGTGCGACGGCCGGTGCGGGTTCGGTTTCCGGCGCGGTATCGACGGTTGCGTCCGATGCGCGCGCCGCATCTTTGTCCTATGCGTCCGCGTACGCCGCGTGGGAGCGCCAGTTCCTGATGGACGCCCTGGCCGCATGCAACGGCAAGGTGACGGAGGCGGCCGCGCGCATCGGCATCGGGCGCGCGACGTTCTACAAGAAGCTCGCGGCGCTCGGCATCGACACATAGCAGACCGACGCGCGGGATGCATTCGCCGTGCAGGTGTCGACGCTCGCGCATGAGCGGGCGTATCCGCATGGAGGTTGCGATGAAGCGCATCGAGATCGCCGCATCGTGCGTGACGCTCGCGGCCGCCGCGCATGTGTTCGCGCAGGACGGCGTGCCGCCTGCGTCGTCCGTATCGACTGCGGCGTCGATATCTGCGACGTCGAACACTTCGGTGTCGGCGGCATCTGAGTCGCCTGCGTCATCGACGTCGTTCGCATCGTCGGGATCGCCTGCTTTGGTCGAGCGACGCAATTGGTACGGCGATCCTTTTTTTGCATTGTCGAATGCGATTGCCGAATGCCCGGTTCCGCTCGGTCCGTTGATGACGCGTGCGCAAATGGAGGACGATGCGCATTACCGCGTCGAGCGCGGAACGACTTGCTGGCTCGCGCATCGCTGCAGCAAACCGAATTCATATTTATACGACAAGCCGATTGCCGGAGAACTAAAAAAGGAATTTGCCGGCGGCGATGCGGCTTTGGCAGGCACGAGCATCTGGATCACGATTCAGCGCCGCTTCATTTATGCCGAGGGATGCGCGCCCGCATCGTTCGATCGCGATGCGTTGCGACGCAGGCTCGAGGCGCTGCCCGACGTCGAGCAAGTATTCATTCGGCTTAACGACGATCCACGCGGCCGTGCGCCCTATAAGACACTCGTTGCACCCGATTGACCCTTTGTCGCGTGGCTTGGCATATACTCGCGTCGTCCAAGAAGAAAGCGGAGCGATAGGCAGATTCATGAAACAGACGGGTGCGCCGGCGCCGGGGCAATGCGGCGCGTTCTTGCGGACAGGATTTTTGATTGCTTTAATAGCGGGGCTTTCAGGCTGCGGAGGTAGCGCGCCGCTGTTTACGTCCGACGGGCGTTCGACCACGATGGTCCAATGCCCCGCCGGCGGTCCTTGGGACACCTGCATTCAGAATGCGCGCGGCATTTGCGGCGGCGATTTCGACACGATCAGGCAATCGGTCGATAACGGCGTGCGGTACCTTCTCTTCGCATGCAAGGCTGGAAATGGCTTTTGAGCATCGCTTGCGGGATATGAAAGCAATGCGAAAAATGTTCGATTGATTTGGAATTGATTCATATACTTCCATCTATAAATAACGAGACGGAGCTTCATCCATATGGCGACCTATAGGCAACTGACTGCACAGCTCGAAAAACTTCAACAGAAAATCGACAAGGAACGCGAAAAAGCGATCGCGGACGCCATTGCCGATATCAAGGCGAAGATCGAAGAATACGACATCACACCGGACGAATTGGGATTCAGGAGTATCAAGACGACGGCGAAGCCGAAGCGCCCGCTGCCGCCGAAGTACCTCAATCCGAAGACGGGCGAGACCTGGAGCGGCCGCGGCCGTGCTCCGGCTTGGCTCGGCAAGAATCGCAACCGCTTCCTGATCAAGGACTGATCCCGGAAACTCTCACCTTTGGCGCCTTGAACGACGGTGCGAACGGCAAACTGGCCATTCGCACCATTTTGTTTTTGGCACGCTGTTCGTTTGTTTCACGGCGGCCGCGCGATTTCATGCCGCAGGTGGTTGTGCGTAGATTTGACGTTGAAGCGAGCGGATTTAGCCAGATATTGCGTTATTCCATGTTCGACTCGAACTTGCCGATTCGGCGAAGTTGTTTCACGCTGCATCGTGCAGACGGGACGCCGTATGCGTTTTTTTCGTTTCGATTTGCGATATTTGCGCAGCCCGGCGCGCAATCCCGAATATCCTCACCTTGGCTCCCGAAAACGCTCACCTTTGGCGACGAGACGTGAGTCCTGTTTTCGTACCATCTGTGTTTCGCCTTACGCTCGGATCGGGAGCGCGAAACGCGATTCGATTGCGATGCCAATAAAGCGGCGGCGCGCCGACACGTTGATTCGTCTGTCCAATCCCGCCATGCGATGTGCGGGAATGGACAACGTGTCCGAACCGTGGACCCGCGCAGACGACCTTCTTGAGACGGGGTTCTCAATCGAACGGCATTCCGCTTGATGCATGTCGTAGTCGGTGCGAATGGAAAACGATCGTTATTCACGGAAGAAGCGTTTTTCGATGCCTCGCAGCGCCGGTTAGCGCACATTTGCGTTCGTCGTGAAGCGCGAGCACATGCGTATCGCGAGCGGCGCATCGTTTGCGAGACCGCGAACGAAGGGCCGTTCGACGGTGCGATACGCGATGCGGCGGCTGTTCTTGCACCTGGCTGCGCCACGATTTCGACTCCACTCGAACTTCGAACTGTGTCGTTCGATTGCTCGCGTAGCGGGCCTGCGCAATGCGCGAAGATTGTCTGCTATTCGGCAACGCATCAATTTTTCTAGCCTGGCTTTTCCGATTCTTCATTCGGTGCGATCGAATTTTCGAGACGGCAGTTTCAAAACGAATGCGCGTGCCTTTTTAATGCCGTGCGGCGAGGCACGGCGAGAGGCGAGTCTGGACGCAGACGCGTAAGCAGTTTCGAATTTCGACTGCTGGAATCGAAACCGCGAGGGCGGCGGCCATTCGAGCGGACCGTGGTTGGCCGCGTTGTCGGTAGCCGTGTCGCCGGCCGAGTCGGCGGGGCAAGCGAGTCGAGCATCGCGCGCAGCGTGCCGGCGACGGCGTGTTTGCGGTGCGAGCAACACGCAATTTCGTCAAAGAGGCGGGGCGTCGTCGCCGGGAGCGCGGTTTGCCCGATGCATCCGTTCATTCTCGTTTTACTCCATTTCGAAAGACCGGTATTCCCGACCCGCGTTTTCGGCGGAGAAGGGCTTGTTCGACACCGACGGGGCGGCGTCGGTATTGATGATGCCGATGCTTGCGCGAATCGGCGATTCGGCCGAATGGCATATAGGCGTCGCCCGGCGCTTCGCCTATCCTATGGACTCGCAGGCTCGGTCCGGCAGGGCTGCGCCTTCGATCGTCGTCGCTCATTCCTTTCAGCGGAGCTGCCGTGACCGTTCGCAATCTCGATGCGTTGTTCCAGCCGACCTCCGTCGCCGTGGTCGGCGCGTCGCCGCGTCCCGGCAGCGTCGGCGCGATGGTCTGGGCGTGCGTGCTCGATGGCCGGTTCGGCGGCGCGATCTGGCCCGTCAATCCTAAATACGGCGAACTGAACGGGCACAAGGTGTACCCGTACGTCGATCAGCTACCGAGCGCGCCGTCGGTCGCGCTCGTCTGCACGCCGCCCGCGACGTGGCCCGGCATCGTGCGCAAGCTCGGCGGCCTGGGTGTCCGTGCGGCGATCATCGTCGGCGAGGCCCGTTCGAGCACGGACCGGGCCGCGCTCGAACGCACGCTCGCCGCGGCGAAGCCGTACCTGCTGCGCATCGTCGGGCCGGGCAGCCTCGGTGTCGCCTCGCCCGTGCTGAACGCGCATTTCGGCGCGCCGGCGTGCATCGTCAAGGCGGGCGGGGTCGCGTGGGTATCGCAGTCGAACGCATTGACGAACGCGGTGCTCGGCTGGGCGCATGCGCGCGGACTCGGTTTCTCGCACGCCGTCGCGCTCGGCAGCGAGGCGGACGTCGACGCGGCCGACGTGCTCGATTACCTGGCGAGCGATGCCGCGACGCGCGCGATCCTGCTCGAGCTCGATACGGTGAAGTCGGCGCGCAAGTTCATGTCGGCCGCGCGCGCGGCGGCGCGCAACAAGCCGGTGCTCGCGCTCCGCACCGGACGCGGCGATTCGGGCGATCTGCTCTATACGGCCGCGTTTCAGCGCGCCGGGATGGTTCGCGTCGAGGCGCTCGACGATCTCCTCGACGAAATCGAAACGCTCGGCGTCGGCCGGGCGGCGGCGAGCGGCGCGGCGACGCTCGTGACGAGCGACAAAGGCGTCGCCAAGCTGGCGGTCGATGCGCTCGCGGCGGCGGGCGAGACGCTCGCGCAATGGCCGCAGGCTGCCCTCGACGAGGTCGCCGGCGCGCTGCCTGCCGGAATCGCCGCCGGCAATCCGTTGCTGCTCGGCGACGATGCGCGTCCCGAGCATTTCGGCGCGGCATTGAAGGCCCTCGCGCAGCATCCGCCGACGGGCACCGTGTTCGTCGTTCACGCGACGTCGCATAGCGCGCCTGCTGGCGACGTCGCGCGCGCGCTGATCGAATCGCGCAAGTTCGCGCGCCGCGGCATGCTTGCGTGCTTCTTCGGCGGCGTCGACGCCGCCACGCGCGATGCGTTGCACGAGCACGGCATTCCCGTGCACACGACGCCGCAGCGTCTCGCGCGCGCACATGCGCGTCTCGTCGACTATCAACTGGGCCGCGAGTTGTTGATGCAGACGCCGGAGGGCTCGCCGCCGCAACCTGCGGCGTCGATCTCGGCTGCGCAAGAGGTCGCGCGCACGGCGCTCGCGCAGGGGCGCGACGCATTCGAAGGCGATGCGGCGCTCGGCTGGCTCGCCGGCTTCGGCGTCGAGCGCACAACCGATACGGACGTCGGCGATGCGATCGTCGACATCACGGTCGACATGTTCGACGACCAGAACTTCGGTCCGGTATTTCGTTATTCGGTGCCGCCGGCGGATGGCGTTTCGGCGCCGTTCGTCGTCTACGGGCTGCCGCCCTTCAATACCGTGCTGGCGCGAGCGGTTGTCGCGCGGTCGCCGTATGCGCGCCGCGCGCCGCCCGAGCCGCTGCTGCATGCGCTGACCGCGCTTTCGCAAGCCGTGTGCGAGGTGCGCGAAGTCGTGCAGATGTCGCTCGTGTTGCGCGTGCGGGCCGAGCGCGTCGTCGCGGTCGCGCCGCACATCCGGCTCGCGACGGGGCGCAGCCGGCTTGCGATCGTCCCGTATCCCCGCTACCTGGAGCAGAAGATCGACTGGCGCGGCGAGCACGTCACGGTGCGCCCGATTCGTCCCGAGGACGAGGATGCGCATCGGGAGTTGCTGAGCGCGATGACGCCGGATGATTTGCGGATGCGTTTCTTCGGCGCGATACGCAACTTCGATCATTCGCAGATCGCGCGGATGACGCAGATCGATTACGACCGCGAGATGGCGTTGATTGCGACGGTCGACGACGCCGAAGGCCGCGCGCATACGCTCGGCGCTGTACGCGCGGTGACCGATCCGGACAATGAAGCAACGGAATTTGCGATCGCAGTGCGGCCCGATCAGAAGGGCAAGGGACTCGGACGACTGCTGATGGGACGCATCATCGAATACGCACGTTCGCGCGGAACGGGTTGGATGATCGGCGAGGCGCTGCGCGAGAACACGGCGATGATCTCACTTGCGAAAGACAGCGGCTTCGCCGTGTCGGCGACGCAAGAGCCGGGGGTGGTCGGTTTCAGATTGAAGCTGCAGCAATGATGCGGCCGTACGGCGTGCGTCGTTGCACGCGTGCATCCAGTGGGCGAGTCGGGTTGTCGTCGCGGCGGTATGCGGTCGGTGTAGTCGGCGCTTCTTAATCCAGTGCTGCAAGGGCTGCCGACGAGTTGGATGTTGCCGAAGCCGTCGGGGCTGCCAACATCCCTGACGGCTGACGGCTGACGGCTGACGGCTGACGGCCTCGACGCCCCACGCGTTCCACGCGTTCCACGCGATTCACGCGATTCACGCGATTCACGCGATTCACACGATTCACACGATTCACACGATTCACACGATTCACACGATTCACACGATTCACACGATTCACACGATTCACACGACCAACACGACCAACACGACCAACACGACCAACACGACCAACACGACCAACACGACCAACACGACCAACACGATTTCTCGACGGTGAGATCTTACGGGATATGAAATCGGGAGAGAGGTGAGGTTTTCCGGGAGAAGACTCGACCGACGCGCATCGCGCAGCGCTTTTCATCGACCGCATCGGGCGGCGACGCACCGGTGGCATGCACGAACGCGCATCCGCCAATCCATCACGCCCGAATGCGTGAGGAAAAGAATCAAGCCGCGAGCTTCGCCGCCGCCTCGTCCACCTGCACGCGAGAGATCGCGAGCTCTTCGAGCAGCGCTTCCGCGTAGACGGCGCCCGTCTCACGCTCGAGACGCGCGACCGTCAGCGCGCAGCGGGCAGTGTCCTTCGGCATCGCGATGAAGCGCTTGATCGATTCGCCCGCCTTGAACGCGTCGAAGAGCGGCAGCCGCACTTCATCCGGCAGCGTCTTCGTCCATTGATACGGCTTGCCGTTGACCGTCAGCGACGGCGGCAGCGAGCGCTCCTTCTTGCCCGCCGCAATGAGGCCGTACGTGCGCGCGGCTTCGCCGATCTGCTCGGGGGAGAAGAGCTCGTCGGGCGTGATTT
Organism: Burkholderia sp. BDU5; assembly: GCF_001522845.1. Lineage (NCBI taxonomy): Bacteria > Pseudomonadati > Pseudomonadota > Betaproteobacteria > Burkholderiales > Burkholderiaceae > Burkholderia > Burkholderia sp. BDU5. The sequence goes on from NZ_LOWC01000029.1 coordinate 53,824, forward strand.
CGAATTGCGCGACGTAGTTTTCGATCGCATGCATCGCGGCCGCGCGGTCGTCGCGCTTCTGCTGCGCGCGCGCGACGATGTCGCGCAGTTCGTCCGCTTCCCCGGGCGTGATCGTGAAGCTTGCCTGCTTCTGCTGAAGTTCGGAGAAACGTTGGAATTCGAGATCGGTCAGAAGTTTGGCCATGACGTCCATAAGGCGCCCGCCGTCAGTGACGACAGCGGGCGGTATTTTGAAGGGGGCGCTATTTTAGCGTAGCGCCGCGCGCACGGCGGATTCGCGCGCCCGATCCGCATCAGTACGCCGGCTCGTGCGCCAGCCTTGCGTCACGCCGTACGCGTGAGCAGCCGCTCCACTTCACGCGCGATCGCGAGCAAGCGCCGGTCGCTGCCCGCCGGTCCTTCGAGCATCAGCCCGACGGGCATGCCGGTGTGCTTCGACAGCCCCGCGGGAATCGACACCGACGGCACGCCGCCGAGCGTCGCCGGCCCCGTCTGACGGATCACGCGCGCAAACAGCACATGCGCGGCGTCGGGCGGCAGGTCGTGGCCGCTGTCGGCGACGAGCGGCGCTTCGCATTGAACGGTCGGCAGCACGATGCAATCGACGCCCGTCCGGTGGAACGCCTGGTCGTACCAGCGCACGATGTCCTGCAGCACGCCCAGCGCCGCCGCGTACGCGTCGCTCGACGGCGGCGCGTCGAGCAGCATCTGGAAGATGTGCCGCACGTCGTCGCTGCCGAGCCGTGCAACGAACTCCGCGAACGGCAGATCGAGTTGCTCGGCGCTGAAGCGCCGCCAGTACGCGAGCGCCTCGAACCCGGCGATCGCGAAGCCGCACGCGTCGTCCGTTTCATACAGCGCGCGGGCGGCGAGCGGGATCAGGCGCGCGCCCGCGCCCGTCAGTGCGGCGAGCGCGCGCTCAGTCAGTTCGGCGACGGCCGGGTCGAGTCCGTCGAAGTACGGCGCATCCGGCACGCCGATCGTCAGTCCCGTAAGCGCGAGCGGCGCGGGTTCGCTTGCGTCGCGCGTCAGTACGGCATCGAGCAACAGCAGATCGTCGATGCCGTGCGTGATCGGGCCGACCGTATCGCGTGTCGGCGACAGCGCGAGCACGCCTTCCGTCGAATAGCGGCGCAGCGTCGGTCGCAGCCCGGCGACGCCGCAGAACGCCGCCGGAATCCGTACCGAGCCGCCTGTGTCAGTGCCGAGGCCGAACGGAATGCCCGCCGCGACCACGGACGCCGTGCCGCCGCTCGAGCCGCCCGCGATGCGCGCCGGGTCGTGCGGGTTGCGGACCGCGCCGAAATGGCCGTTCGCGCTCGTGACGCCGAACGCGAGCTCATGCATGTTCGCCTTGCCGAGCGGCACGGCGCCCGCGTCGAGCAACTGCTGGACGGCCGTCGCGTTGCGCGTCGCGTCGAAGCCGAGCAGCGCGGGGCTCGCGGCGTGCGTCGGCATGTCGGCGGTGAAGAGGTTGTCCTTGATGACGAACGGCACGCCCGCGAGCGGCAGCTTGCGGCCGCTCGCGATCTGCGCGTCGACGTGCGCGGCGGCTTGCCGCGCGATCTCCGGCGCGACGTGCGTCATCGCGTCGAGCGGCTCGATGAGCGCGAGGCGCTCGAGCGCCGCCTCGGCATGCTGGACCGCGCGCGTCCGCCCGCTGTTCACGGAATCCGCGACGTCCCGCACGCCGGCGGACTGAGCGAAGGTTTCACGATGTGACGTCATTGGCCTGTCTCCATGTGATGTGCGCCGCCGGAGGCAGCGCTCGTGATCGGCATGATCGGAACGACGAGGCCTCGATGATTTCACATTTTCGTCAGATCGATGTCAGGCGGACGTCTCCTTGAACATCGACAGATGCTTCGCGGTGTCGCGCAGCTGCGTGGCGACTTCGTCGATCGGCGGCGCGACGTATGCGTCGATCCGGCGCATGTGCGGACACGTGAGCGCGGCGATCGCGTGGCCGGCCGGCCCGAGAACCGGATAGGCGATGTCCGTGACGCCGAACGCCTGGCGGCTCTCCTGCTTGAGCCAGCCCGTCGCGCGGATCTCGCGCAACTGCGCGTCGAACCCGTGCATGTCGAGCGCGCTCTCGCCTTCGACCTTCGTATGCTCGGCGAGCATCTGCGTGCGCAGCTCGGGCGTCTGGAACGCGAGCATCACGGGGCCCGACGCGGTGTCGACGAGCCCGACGCGCGAGCCGAGCCGCACCGAGATTCCCCATGCGCCGGGTCCGTCGACCTGCGCGATCACGAGCAGGTTGCCGCGATCGAAGACGGACAGATGGCACGACTGCTCGGCCGCCTCGGCGAAGCGCTGCATCAGCGGCAGCGCCTCGGCGATCAGCCGCTTGAGCGGCGGATGGCGATGCGCGAGCGCGTAGAGCTTCAGGCTGAGCGTGTAGCGGTCGCCGGCCGGCGAGCGGATCACGTAGCGGCGCGCGACGAGCCGTTCGAGCATCCGGTAGATCTCGCTCGCGTTGCGGCCGAGCTCCTTCGTGATCTCGGTGCGCGTCAGGCCTTCCTTCTGCTCGGCGAGCAGCTCGAGAATGTCGAGCCCCTTGTCGAGCGCGGGCGCGCGATAGCGCTCGATCTCTTCGCAATCCTGCGGCTCGTCGACGTCGTCGGCCGGCCGGTCTTTCGTGGGTTTCATCGGTGGGTTGATCTTGTGGGACGCGACGCATCGATTGCCGGTGCTGCGCATGCTTCGCGGCCGCGCGGCGTGTGTCGATGGACCGTTGATTCGTAAATCAATTAAGCAACTGCTCCAACAGCAATGATAATCAACAAATGCAAAACCAATGCTAGATTTGTATGCATTTGTTGAATAAAAAACGCCGCCGGAGCATCGATGCGGTCAAAGTGTGCGTTGGAACGGCGCGCCGGCCGCGTACCGGCAGTCGGCGCGGAATGTGGAGTCGAAGCCGAGCTGACGTCAGACGCGCACGCGCACGCGCGTCGCGCCTGTCGGCCGCCGGCACGGGCGGCAGACGCAGGCGGCGACTCGCCCGTGGCCACGAACGCCGCCGGCTGCCGTCGCCACCGCCGAGCATGCGCGTCGCCAGTGTCTGCTCCAATAGTCGTTATCCGCGATGCAGCGTTTCTTCTCGCGCCGCGGATGGTACAAATTCCGCAACGGGCCCACGCGACGCCGCTGCGCCGCCTGAATTGAGCTCGCTGGGTTTTCGTCCGTCCTGAACTGAAGAGGTCGCTTGCCATGAAACTGCTTCGATACGGCCCCGTGGGCCAGGAAAAGCCCGGTCTGCTCGACGCCGACGGCCGCATCCGCGATCTGTCGGCACTGATCGGCGACGTCGCGGGCGATGTGCTGTCCGATGCGAGTCTCGCGCGGCTCGCGGGCGTCGATCCCGCGTCGCTGCCGCTCGTCGCGGGCGAGCCGCGAATCGGCGCGTGCGTCGGCCGGATCGGCAAGTTCGTCTGCATCGGTCTGAACTACGCGGACCACGCGGCGGAAGCAGGCCTTGCGGTGCCGGCCGAGCCCGTCGTGTTCGGCAAGTGGACGAGCGCGGTGAGCGGCCCGCACGACGGCATCGAGATTCCGCGCGGGTCGGTGAAGACCGATTGGGAAGTCGAGCTCGGTGTCGTGATCGGCCGCGCGTGCAAGAACGTCGACGAAGCCGACGCGCTGTCGTACGTCGCCGGCTATTGCGTCGTCAACGACGTGTCCGAGCGCGAATGGCAGATCGAGCGCGGCGGCCAGTGGGACAAGGGCAAGGGCTTCGACACGTTCGGGCCGCTCGGTCCTTGGCTCGTCACGCGCGACGAAGTTGCCGATCCGCAGGCGCTCGATCTGTGGCTCGACGTGGACGGCCGGCGTTATCAGAACGGCAACACGCGCACGATGGTGTTCACGGTCGCGCAGTTGATCGCGTATCTGTCGCGCTGCATGAGCCTGCAGCCCGGCGACGTGATCTCGACCGGCACGCCGCCCGGCGTCGGGATGGGCGCGAAGCCGTCGCCCGTCTATCTGAAGCCGGGGCAGACGGTGCGCTGCGGGGTCGCGGGTCTCGGCGAGCAGCGGCAGACGACGCGCGCGGCGGAGTGACGCCGCCGCGCGTCGGTGCGCGGCAGCCGATGTGCCGGCAGCGGTTCGCGTTGCACGGCCTCGTCCGCTGCTTCGCGTGACGGACGGCGTGTGTGCGACGAGGCGTCGATCGTCGCCGTTGCGCGCGTTGTGTCGCGTCGTGATCGAACGCGCGGACGTTCGATCACGATGTCGTTCGCACCTTCGCCAGCGCCTGATCGAGATCGGCGAGCAGATCGTCGATGTGCTCGATGCCGATCGACAGCCGCACCGTCTCTTCCTTCACGCCCGCCTTCGCGAGCTCTTCCGGCGATAGCTGACGATGCGTCGTCGAAGCGGGATGCGTCGCGAGCGACTTCGCGTCGCCGATGTTGACGAGCCGCGTGAAGAGCTTCAGCGCATCCTGGAACGCGGCGCCGCCCGCGCGCCCGCCCTTCACGCCGAACGTGAGGATGCCCGGCGCGCGGCCCGACAGATAGCGGTCGACGAGCGCGTGATCCGGATGATTCGGCAATCCGGAATAATCGACCCATTCGACCTTCTCGTGCCCCGCGAGATGCTGCGCGATCCTCAGCGCGTTCTCGCTGATGCGGTCGATGCGCAGCGCGAGCGTCTCGATGCCTTGCAGGATCTGGAACGCGTTGAACGGCGAGAGCGCCGCGCCGGTGTTGCGCAGCGGGACGACGCGTGCGCGGCCGATATACGCGGCGTCGCCGAACGCTTCGGTGTAGACGACGCCGTGATAGCTGACGTCCGGTTCGTTCAGCCGCTTGAAACGGTCGGCGTGCTTCGCCCACGGGAACGTGCCCGAATCGACGATCGCGCCGCCGAGGCTCGTGCCGTGTCCGCCGAGATACTTCGTCAGCGAATGGACGACGATGTCCGCGCCGTGCTCGAACGGACGCAGCAGATACGGCGTCGGCACCGTGTTGTCGACGATGAGCGGCAGGCCATGGCGATGCGCGACGTCGGCGAGCGCGGCGATGTCGGTGATGTTGCCGAGCGGATTGCCGACCGACTCCGCGAAGATCGCTTTCGTGCGCGAATCGATCAGCGCTTCGAATGCCGCCGGGTTGCGCGGATCGGCGAAGCGCGTCGTGATCCCGTACTGCGGCAGCGTATGCGCGAAGAGGTTGTAGGTGCCGCCGTACAGCGTGCTCGACGAGACGATGTTGTCGCCCGCCTCGGCGATCGTCAGGATCGAATAGGTGACGGCCGCCTGGCCCGATGCGAGCGCCAGCGCGCCGACGCCGCCTTCGAGCGCCGCGACGCGCTGTTCGAGCACGTCGTTGGTCGGATTCATGATCCGCGAATAGATGTTGCCCTGGACCTTCAGGTCGAACAGGTCGGCGCCGTGCTGCGTGTCGTCGAACGCGAACGCGACCGTCTGATAGATCGGCACCGCGGCGGCGCGCGTCGTCGGATCGGGGCGATAGCCGCCGTGCACGGCGATGGTCTCGAGGCGCCAGTCGGCGGATGCGGGTTCGGTCATGACGAGTCTCCGATCGGTCTGCTTTTGTGAAGGTGTCGGCCGATTATAGGAGCCGCGGCCGCGCGCTTTTAGCTTGTTTGGTGCCAAGCTTATTCGCGGACAGGACAAAATGCCGGGGCGGTGTGCGCAGGCGTGCGGACGACGGGCGACGAGCCGGGCGCGGACGTATCGTGCGTGCGCTTTCGTCGCTCGTTTGCTTCGCGTGCTCGTTTGCCGGCTCGTGCGCGAGCGTTAGCCGTCGGCGTCCGCCATGAAATTCAATTCGACGCCGTTTCCCGCCGGATCGTCGAAGAACAATTGATGCTGACGCGTCAGCGGCACGTCGGCGCTCGTGTATCGGATGTCGAATTGCTGCAGACGGGCAATCGTTCCCGGCAGATCGCTGCAGGAGAACGCGACGTGGTCGAACGTGTTCGTGACATTCGGCGCACGCGATTCACCGGGCCCGGCTTCCGACAGATGCAGCACCGCTCGCGCGCCGGCATACAGCCAATAGCCGTGGCTCCGGAACGGCGGGCGATCGCCGAGCCGCAAGCCGACCGCGTTCACGTAGAAATCGCGCAGCGTGTCGAGGAGCGGACGAGGCGCGCGGAGGTTGTAGTGATCGAGGCCGGTGACGGGCATGGCGGGCGGTCGGGGAGGGAACCGGAGCGGTCATTCTAGCGCGTGTCGAAGGCGATGTGATGGGGCGCGTCGAATGGCCGGCGCGGTGTTTCGACGGTTGATTCGCCGCATGCAACAGAGACGAGGCCAATTGCTCGGGACGTGCGAACAGGGCTGCGGATTCGCCAGGCGACGGGCGTCCGTCCGCCGCCCGCCGCGATGTTCGGATCGTTCGCCGCTGTCGCCGTGTGAAGCGCCGGTTGCGGAACGATATCGAGCTTCGTCGAGGGGGCGCAGGCGCATCGTTGCGACGCGCGATTCGTCCCGAGGGCGGCGGACGGCCGCAGCGCCCGCGTCCGGGCGGGCGATTGTCGGAACAGCTTCGACGGCAGACGTTGCTTGCTCCCGAAGGCCGGCGTCGCGATGTCGATGCGTGCGAAGCCGCTTGCGCAAGTTTCCGGCGCTGCGCGACTGCCGCGCTCGCCCGCCGCGTCATCGACTGGTTCCGACCAATCGCACGGCCAGGTATCGTGTCGCGCGGTGCGGCTTCATGGACGCTTCCGCCACGTCACGTCACGCCGTGGTCACGCCGCCCCGCCCCGCGGCTTCCGCGCCTAGCCGCCCGCCCGCCCCTGCAAATGACGCGCGACCGAAGCGAGCTTTTCGCAAGTCTCCGTCCATTCGCGATCGGGCGTCGACAGCGGAACGAGCCCCGCACCGGCCTGTAGCCAGCAGCGTTCGCCGTCGCGATACACGGAGCGCAGCACGAGCGCGGCATCCATCGCGCCTTCGCTGTCGACGACGAATACGCAGCCGCTGTACAAGCCGCGCAAGCGCTGCTCGTGGCGTCGAATGCTGTCGAGCGCCTCGCGCTTCGGAATGCCCGAAGCGGTGACGGCGGGGAACAACTTTTCGAACGCATGCCATGCGTGGCGGCCCGCCGCGAGCCGCCCGCGCACGCGCGATGCGAGATGCTGGACGGTGCCGCGCCGATAGACGCTCATGAATTCGCTGACGCCGAGCGTATCTGCGTCGCAGACCGACGACATTTCGTCCATCGCCAATTGCACCGACACCGCGTGTTCGGCGATTTCCTTCGCATCCCGCAGCAGTTCGCGCCGCAGACGCGCGTCTTCGGCGTCGTCGCCCGTCAATGCGCGCGTGCCGGCGAGCGGTTGCGTGCTGACGAAGCCGTCGGCGCTCACTTCGACCACCGTTTCGGGGCTGAAGCCATATGCTTCGAAATCGCCGTCGCGGAGCAGGAACGAGCGGGCCGGCGTGTTCGTCCGCCGGCCCGCGACGTAGCTCGACACCGTGTCGAGCGACGCCGGAACCTCGACCGCGCGCGACAGAATCACTTTCTGATACGCGTCGGCCTGCATTTCGCGCACCGCGGACGCGACCTGCTCCTTGTACGCGCGCGCGTCGCGTTCGCCGTCGATTGTTTCGAGACGCGCGCCGGGCTCGGTCTGCTGCGCGGCGTCCTGTGCGTCGACCAATTCGACGAGTGTCGCGAGCGCGCCGGGGTCCAGGCTGCGGATCAGCGCGCGGCCGCTCGATACGCGAATCTCGCTTTGCGGAATCGCGAGCCGCAGCAACGGCTCGTCGCCGCGCGCGCCGTCGATGCCGTACGTCAGATGAGAAAACTCGAAATGGGCGCGCCCGTATGCGCGCCAAGCGTCGATCTTCACGTCCGCGAGCGCGTGTGCGATCGCGTCGCACGGCCGCGCGTCGCGCCAGCATGCGCCGTCGCTGCGGCGCACTGTTCCGTCCGGCTCGACGATCACGCTCAGCGCCGAATCGATGCCGATGCTCCATTCGCCGCCGCGCTCGTAGAGCATGCAGTGCCGGCTCGGCAGTGCGCGCATGATGCGCGACGCCAGATCCAGCGGGTCGCTTCGCACGCTCAGATGGCGTTCGACGTAGCGTCGCGCCGGGGCGGCGTCGCGCGCCTTGGCGATCGCGATCAATCGTTGCTTGTCGATCTTGCCGACCGACGTCAACGGCCAATGCGCGGCGATTTCGATCTGATCAGGCAGCTTGAATTCGCTGAGCCCGCGTGCGCGCAGCGCCTGCTTGAGCGTCGCTGCATCGAGCGCGTCGCGTCGCGGCCGCACGAATGCGCAGATGCGTTCGCCGAGCAGCGTGTCGGGAACCGCGACGACGGCCGAGTCCTGCACGTCCGGCAACGCGTCGATCAGCAGCTCGATTTCCGCGGCGGAGATTTTTTCGCCGCCGCGATTGATCTGCTCTTTGATGCGCCCTTCGACGATCAGATTGCCGGCCGCGTCGCGGCGCACGAGATCGCCCGTGCGGTAGTAGCCGTCACCCGTGAAGCTGCGCGCGTTGTGCTCCGGCGCGCGGTAGTAGCCTCGAATCGTGTACGGCCCGCGAGTCAGCAGCTCGCCGACGTCGCCAGCGGCGACGTCGCGGCCGTGCGCGTCGACGATGCGGACTTCGTCGCGCGGCGACAGCGGCCGCCCCTGTGTATGCGCGATCGTGTCGGGCGGATCGTCGAGCCGCGTGTAGCACAGCAGTCCTTCAGCCATCCCGAATACCTGCTGCAGACGGCAGCCGAGCACGTCGGGCAGGCGGCGCGCGAGCGCCGGGTCCAGCCGCGCGCCGCCGACCTGGACGAGCCGCAGGCTCGACAGATCGCTGCGTTCCCATTCGCGCGCTTGCACCCAGAGCTGCGCGAGCGGCGGCACGAGCGCGACTTGCGTGACCCGCTCGCGCGCGATCAGCGGCATCGCTTCGTCGCAGCTCGCCGTGTCGGACAACACGACCGTGCCGCCGCTCGCGAGCGTGCCGAGTATGCCGGGGCATGCGAGCGTGAAGTTGTGCGCGGCGGGCAGCACCGCCAGATAGACGCTCGTATCGTCGAGTCCGCAGAGCGCGGCCGACGCGCTGAAGTTATACGCGTAGTCCGCGTGCGTGCGCGGAATCAGCTTCGGCGTGCCGGTCGTGCCGCCCGACAGGAGCAGCAGCGCGACGTCGTTCGGCGCGGGCGGCGTCAGTGCGCGCGGCGGCGCGTCGAGCGACGCGAGCGGCACGACGCGCTCGTCGGCATCGTCATCATCGTCGCGACGGCCGGGCTCGCCGTCGACGACGAGCCGGCGCAGCGACGGATGCGCGTCGAGCATGTCGGCGGCGAGCGATCGGGCGTCGAAGCCGTCCATTCCGTCCGCGATGAAATAAGCGGCGGGCTCGGCGATGCGGCAGAGTGCGTCGATGTCATGCGAGCGTTGGGCCGGCATCGCGAGTACGGGCACCACGCCGAGACGGAACAGCGCGAAGCAGACGGTGACGAACGCGATGCCGTTCGGCAACTGCACCATCGCACGGTCGCCGGGGCGCAGGCCCAGCTCGTGCAGTGCGGCCGCGAGCCGGTCGACCCGGCGATCGAGCGCGACGAACGGTACGCGTTCGCCGCCGGCGACGAGCGCGGTGCGCGTCGCATGGTCGGCCGCCCAGCGGCGCAAATGCTCGCCGAGCGGCAGCGCGGCGGACGAGATGTCGGGTTCGGCGGCCACGGCGTCGGCCGTTTCGTTCGGATTCGGATGAAGAAGAGTTTCCATGAGCTTCTCTGAGGGTCATACACACGCGGAGGTCGACTCGAGCCGGCGCAGGATCTGTTGCAGAAAGGCGCGCGGTCTGCGGGTCACGTAGAAGTGGTCGCCGGGCATCGCGATTGGTTCGTCCGCGCGACGCAGCCAGTCGCGCCACGCGGCGACTTCTTCGCGCGACGCTTCGATGTCGCGGCTGCCGTGGACGAGCAGCGTCGGCGTGTCGATGCGGCGCCGGTCGGCGCGCGGCATGCGGCGATAGGCTTCGGTGATCCGGAAATCGGCGCGCAGCATCGGCAGGAAGATCGCGAGCAGCGATGGATCGGACAGCAGGGTGGCGTCGCTGCCGCCGATCTCGACGAGCTGATCGACGAACGCGCGGTCGTCGAGATGGCTGAGCAGGCGACGTCCTTTCAGGTGCGGCGCGTGGCAGCCGGACAGCACGAGCGCGAACGGCGGCGCGCCGCGCCGCTCGAGACGCTCGCAGGTCTCGAACGCCACTTGCGCGCCCATGCTGTGGCCGGCGAGGATCAGCTTGCCGGGCGACGCCTGCGCATCGACCAGCTCGTCGGCGAGCTGATCGGCGAGCCAGCCGATGTCGTCCGCGCCCGGCTCGCGCATCCGGTGGTCGCGGCCCGGATAGATCGCGAGCGAGACGTCGAGGCCGAAGTCGTCGACGTTGCGCCAATCGCGGAATGCACTGCTGCTGCCGCCCGCGAACGGGCACATGACGAGCCGCCACGCAGCCGGCTCCGGCGCCATGATCCACGGGCGCAGCATCCGCCGCTCGTTCATGCCGCCACCTGTTCGTCGGGCGCGGCGTCGACGAGCGTGCGCGGGTCGATCGCCGGCGGCGGCGCGACGCGGCGCTCGCGCGCGGGACCCGCGCATTGCAGTGTCTTTTGCCAGACGCGGGCGAGCGTGAGCTGATAGGCGGGATCGAACGCGGCGGGCGCCGCCGCGCCGTCGAGATGCTGGCGCAGCGCGTGCAGCACGTGCGCGACGCCCGCGGGGCCGTCGACTTCGAGCGCGTCGCGCCAGCTTGCCGGCGCGGGATGCAGCGGCAGGGCGGGCGGCCGGTCGAGATGCGCGCTTTCGGCGCCCGTCGTCCGGTACGCGCTGCGATTGCCGTCGCGATGCTGCGGATCGTATAGCGCGGCGGTCCAGACGACCGGGCCGTAGCTCGCGTCGAGCGACAGATAGCCGGAAGGCCAGCCGAGCGTGAGCTGATGCATCGCGAGGCTGTGCAGATCGGGATCGTCGGGATCGAGATAGGTCTGCAGACGCAGCGTCGCGCGGCAGCCTGGCAGGCCGACTCGCAGCGCGTGGAACGCGGGATCGTCGTCGTCCGCGGCGTCGACCGTCGCGTCGACGGCGCCGCTCGCCTGCAGCAGCAGATCGAGCGACGAGTAGAGCAACTGTCGGCTCGTCGCGAGATGCGCGAAGTGCGCGTGCTCGCCGCCGAGCGCGCGCCGCACGCGCCGAGCGCGATCGATCCAGCAGCGGCCGGCCGGCGTGTGCGCATAGAAGCTGTTGACCCAATAGGCGCGCTCGCGTTGCGCGGCGAGCCGCTGCAGGCGGGCGACGTCGTCCGGATGCAGCGGATGCTCCTGCACGACGTGCGCGCCGCGTTCGAGAAATGCCTGCGCGAGCGACGTGCCGGCGCCGCCGACGACCGTCGAGCGGACGACCACGCATGCGATGTCGATGTCGCCGGGCACGTCGTCGATCGACGTGTAGAGCGGAATGCCGAACGCGTGAGCGAGTTGCCGCGCGCGCGGGCTGCCGTTCGCGAGGAGTCCCGCGAGCTCGAGCCCCGGCTGCGGCGCGAGGAACGCATTCAGATAGATTTCGCCGAATTTTGCGCCGGCGACGAGCACGCGCCTGTTGCGCGGGTTGAGCGGTTTCATGCGACTTTCTCCTGCGGGCGGCGAGGGTTGTCGCGCCACTGCCGGAACAGGGCGGCGACGTTCTGTGCTCGTGCGTCGTCCATCACGAGCGTCCAGTGGTCTGCGTCGAGCGTGTGGCGTTCCGCATGCGTGTCCCAGCCTTGCCAGTCGAGTTCGGCCGATCGCCAGCGGGACGGGCGGTGCGCGGCGGCGATCCACAGACAGCGGATCGGCAGCGGGGCGGGCGCGTGGTGGCGCGCGAGCAGGCCGAGCAGGTCGCCGATGCGCGTCAGCCAGCGCTGCGCATCGGCGGCGCTCGTGCGCTCCGGCAGCAGCCCGGCCGTTTGCGCGGCGCGGACGAAGCACGCGGTCTGCTCGTCGGCGTCGAGCTGTTCGAGGTCGTCGGGCAGCGGCACGACGGCGCGCCCTTGTGCTAGCAGACGCAGCAGCGACGCGCGATCGGCATGATCGAAATCGGCGCGGCAGACGGGATCGAGCAGCGCGAGTTCGACCGTCTCGCCGCGCTCGTGCAGCAAGCGCGCGGCCTCGGCGGCGACGGACGCGCCATAGGACCACCCGATCAACGTATACGGCCCGTGCGGCTGCGACGCGCGGATGGCTTGCACGTAGCGATCGGCGAGCGCGCCGAGATCGTCGGGCAGCGTCGCGTCCGTCGCGCGCAAGCCGTGAACGCGGCAGTCCAGATGCCGCGCGAGCGGCACGTACGCGGCGAGCTCGCCGTCGGACGCGTGGAACATGAACACACGCGCCGGATCGCGCCCTTCGGCGAGCGCCACCAGGCAGCCGCCCGCATCCGCTGCCACGGCCGCTTCGGACGCGGGCGGCGCGTTCAGCGTCGCGCAGAACGCGCCGAGCGTCGGTTCGGCGAAGAGCGCTTGCAGACTCGCGTTGCGCATGCCGTCGCGATTGAGCTGCGCGATCATTCGCGTCGCGATCAGACTGTCGCCGCCGGATTGGAAGAAATCGCTGTCGCGATGGACCGGGCACTTCAGCAGCGCCTGCCACACCGCGCCGACGCTGCGTTCGAGCGCGGCTTGCGCTTGCGGATCGCGCGGCGGCGCGACGGCCGCGGTCGACGTGTGCGACGCGCGAGCCGCGCGGCTCGGCGCGCCTTCGTTCGCTTCGTCGCGCTGCGCCGCGTGGCGGTCCGCATGTCGATCGATGCGCTCGCATTGCCGGATGCGCACCGGCGGCAGCGCGTCGCCGCAGCGTGCGCGCAGGCCGCGTTCGAGCGCCCCGAGATCGAGCCGGCCGACGTGCGTCGCGCGTGCGAGCACCAGGTGCTGACGCAGCGGGCTGGATTCCTGCTCCGGCCACGCGAGTTCGACCGAAAAGCCCGCTTGCCCGAGCGCGTCGCGCCACGTCGGCAGATCGAGCATCGGCTTGTCGTCGGCCGTGCGGAAATCGTCGTAGCCGTTCAGGCCTTCGATGAAGCCGATGCTCGCCATCTGCAGCGCGCTGTCGCGCTCGGTCGCCTCGATCATCAACAGGCGGCCGCCCGGTCTCAGCAATTGCCCGAGGCGGCGCAGCGACCGCACGACGTCGCTCGCGTCGTGCAGCACGTTGACCGCGACGACGACGTCGTAGCCTGCTTCCGGATGCGTATCGAAATCGACCGGCGCGTTGATGTCGAAGCGCGCGTAGTCGAGCTTCGCGTGGCCGGCGAAGCGTTCGCGGGCGGCGTCGAGGAACAGCGTCGACACGTCGGTGAAGCGGTAGCTGTGCAGCCGGCCGTCGAGCGCCGGCACGAGGTGGCGCGTCGTCGCGGCGGTGCCGGCGCCGACTTCGAGCACGCGCAGCCCGCCCGAGCGCTCGCCGAGCGCGCGCGCGATCTGCGCGGCGCCGCGATTCAGGCAGTCGATCGCCGGATTGTCGCTGTACAACGCGCGGGTGACCGCATCGTCGTCGTCGAACAGCAGCGCGAGCGGCGCTTGCGTGCCGTCGAACAGCGCATCGTGACGTGCGATGCACGTATCCAGATACGCGCCGAGCGCGCGGCTCCAGCCGGCTTGCGGTAGCGCCTCGGCCGGGCCGGGAACGGTATCGAGCGCACGTTCGCCGACGAACGCGTCGCCTTCGCGGCGCAGCCAGCCGCGCTCGGCCAGCGCGAGCAGCCATTGCCGCGCGAGCCGGCGGTACTGCGGTTGCGCGCGCAGGCGCGACTGCACTTCATCGAGATCGTGGCGTTGCCCGGCCTGCGCGAACAGGCCGTGGCGATGCAGCGTCCGGGCGATGCCGCGCAGCGCGCGCGCTTCGAGCCAGTGCCATGTCGCATCGATTTCCGCGAGCTGCGACGCGTCGAGCATCGGCAGCGCAGACGTCAGGGTCAGCGGCGCGTCGATCTCGGGCGGCGGCGCGACCTGCGCGCCGGCAGCCGACACGACGATGTCGAGCGTGCGACCGTCTTCGGCGAGCGCCGCGTCGGCATCGGATACGCCGTCCTGCGCGCGCAGCAGGTCTTCGATGTCGCGCAGATCCATGCCCGCATCGTCGGCACGCAGCGGCCAGCGGCGACGCGCGAAATCCGCCCATGCGCCGTCGTCGCGCAGCTGCGCGAGCCCGGACTGCGTCATCCGTTCCGGTTGCGCGGCGATTCCGCGCAGCAGGCATCGATAATCGTCGAACATCGCCTGCGCGGCGCCGTGTGCGAGCACGTCATCCATGCAGTACCAACTGAACACGAGATCGCCGTCGACTTCCATCACCTGATGATCGAGCCAGACCTGCGGCGTTTGAGTGAACACATGGACCGGCTCGCCGAACAGGCCCGTCATCGCCTGATCGATGCTCAGGCCGTCGAGCGACATCCCCAGCATGCTCGTGAACACGACCGGCATCAGCGGCCGGCGAGGATCGTGCGCGCGGCCGCGCGACAGCTCGCGCATCAGCTCGACGCCGTTGACCTGGCTGTGCGCGAGGCGCTGCCAGAGCCGTTCCTGCGTGCGCTCGATCGTGTCGCGCAGCGTCGGTGCGCCGTTCAGCGCGAAATCGATCAGCAGCACCGACGTGAAATCGCCGATCAATTGAGAGACCTGCGGGTGATCGGGACGCCGGTTGAAGAACGTCAGGTTCAGCGTGAAATCCGGATGCCGGCTCCAGCGTTCGAGCGTGTGCGCGAAGAGCGCGAGCAGCGCGGCCGACGGCGTCGCGCCCCAGCGCTGCCATTCGCGTTTGAGCTTGTCCCAGTCCGCGCGTTCGAGGCGCGCCTGATATGTGGTGAAGCGGGGCCGCGCGCGGTCGGCGCGTTCGGGGTCGAGCGGCAGCGCGGGCGCGGGCGGCAGTTGCGGGAGCGTGCGCTGCCAGTAGCGCCACGATGCCTGCCAGTCGGGCGCGTCGCGGCGCGCCTGATCGGCGAGCACGTAGTCGCGGAACGTGATCTGCAGCGGTTCGAGCGTCGCGCCGCGATAGGCGCGCGCGAGGTCGTCCATCATCACCTTGAAGCTCTGCACGTCGAACAGCAGCAGGTCGAGGTTCATGTGGAGCCGGTAGCGCGCATCGTCGAGCTCGGTCACGACGAGCTCGAACAGCGGCCAGCGGTCGGCGGGCAGCACGCGGTACGACAGTTCGTCGCGGATGTGTTCGAGCGCGCGCGCCTGCTCGTCGGCGGCGAGGCGCTTCAGGTCGTGCCGCCGCGGCCGGTAGGCGGGCACGTCGCGCAGGATGCGCTGGCGGCCGTCCGAATCGACGATCATCCGCAGCATGTCGTGACGCGCGACGAGCGCGTTCCAGGCGGCCTCGAAGCGTGCGAGGTCGAACGTGTCGCGCCGCATGTCCCATTCGAACAGCACGTGACACGCGACGCCGCCATAGGCGATCAGATCGGTGCGGCCGAGCCAGTACGCGTGCTGGATCGGCGTCAACGGGAACGGCTCGAAGCGGTTCGCGGGATCGTGGATGAGCGCGCCGGCGTCCGAAGCGGGCGCGCTGGCGTCGGCGGGCGCGGATTCGACGATCAGCCGGCCGATTCCGGCGACCGTCATGTCGCGATACGCGCGCTCGGCGTCGAGCTTGACGCCGAGCTGTGATTCGACGGCGCTCCGCAATTCGAGGAACAGCAGCGAATCGAGGCCGAGCTTCAGCAGATCGCGTTTCGGCGTGAGTTGAGCGAGATCGTCGAGCTTCAGCTGCGCGGCGATGCGCGCCGTCAACCATTGGCAGACGGCATCGGCATCGCGCGGATCGGGGCGTGCGGCGGCGGGTGCCATAGCGGCTGCCGCTGACGCCGAAGCGGCGCGGGAGGCCGCCGCCGGCGAGCGCGCGAGCCGGGCGGATGGCGTATCGGCGCCGGCGTTGATGTCGGCGTCGAACAGCGCGCGGCGGCCGGCGTCGAGCCGCTCGCGCAGCACGCGCATCGCGAGCCGGTATGGCGCGCCGCGCATCACGGCCTGTTCCAGATGCCACAGGCCTTCCGCGCTCGACAGCGCGCCCATCCCGCTTTCCGCGAGCTTGTGTTGCAATGCGGGCTCGGCAGCGCGTCCGGCTTCGCTCCACGCGCCCCACGCGATGGAGATCACCGCCGGTGTTTCGCCGCTTGCGCGCGCTTCGGCGAGCCCGTCGAGATAGGCGCTCGCGAACGCGTGCGCGCCTTGTCCCGGCGCGCCGAGCGCGGCGGCCGCCGACGAATAGAAGAGCAGATAGCGCGCGTCGTGTGCGCCGAGCCAGTCGCGCAGCACGCGCGCCGCGTCGGCCTTCACAGCGAGCACGGGTGCGATGCGTTCGGCGTCGAGCGTGGCGAGCGGCGCGTCGTCGAGGACGCCGGCCGCATGGATCGCGCCCGCGACGCCGCCATCCGCGTGCAGCGCTTGCAGCGCCGCCGTCAACTGCGCGGGCTCGGCGACGTCGCAGCGCACCCAGCGCAATTCGCATGCATGGTGCGCTTCGACTTCATGCTGGAACGCAGACCAGTCGTCATGCGCGCGAGGCGCGACGAGCGCGATGCGGCGCGCGCCGTGGCGCGCGAGCCAGCGCACGCTCAGCCGGCCGAGACCGCCGAACGCGCCGGTGACGACGTGCCAGCGTTCGCCGACGAGCGCGCCGGCGGGCAGCGCGGGCGCGACGTAGGGTTCCGCCGCGAGCGATGGCGCGTGCGCGCGGCCGTCGCGGACCGCGAGCCAGCGAGCGCCGCTGCCGAGCGCATCGAGCGCCGGCAGCAGATCGCGCCACGCGGCGGCCGGATGCAGGTCGATCGCGGCGAGCACGCGGTCCGGCCGTTCGGCGGCCGCGACGCGCAGCAGCCCCCAGGCGGCGCGATGCGCGGCGTCGACGAAATCGTCGGCGTGGACCTTCCATGCGCCGCGGGTCACCACGACGAGCGGCGCGCGGCTTGCTTCGGACAGCGCGGCGAGCAATGCCGACGCGATCGCCTGTAGCGGCTTCTCATCCGGATCGAGGATGAACAATCGGCGATCCGCGTGCGGCGCGATCGGCATGCCCGCGTCGCGCAGCGCGTCGGCGAACGACGCCGACTCGGTGTGCAACGCGATGCCGTTCGCATCCGGCGACGCATCGGACACGGGCCGCCACTGCCAGCCGTAATGCGTATCGCGCGCAGGCAGCGGCGCGGGCAGGCCGTCTTCGGGGGAGTCGGCGTCGAGCGGCCGCCACGCGCCGGATTCGTCGCGCGCGTCGAGCGCGATCCGCGCCGCGCCGAACGGACTGGCGCACCAGCGCAGGCGCACGAGCGTCAGCCACGCTGGCGCGCGCTCGGGCGCGCGAATCGTCGGCGCCGCCTGGCCGCCGCCGTGGCGGCCCGCCAGTTCCGCGCCGCCGCGCGCGAGCCGTTGCTGCCAAGCCTCGCGCCGGCCCGCGCAATCGGACCAGTCGGCGAGATACACGCCGTCGTCGGTGAGCGGCTGGCCGAGCAGCGGATCGGCGTCGTCGGCGAGCCACGGCGCGACGCCCGCCGAGCGGCCCGGCGCGGACGCGAGCACGATGTGCTCGCTGATGCCCGACGTCGGCGCGCCGTCGTCCGGCAGCCAGTCGATGCGCTCGAAGCCCGCCGCGATGCATTGTTCCTTCCAGCGCGCGGTCGACAGGAACAGCTCGCCGCCGCGCGCGTCCTCGTCGTGCAGCGGCAGCACGAGCGGGCCGAATACGAAATCGAAGAGGCGCATCGGCCGCGTGATCTCGCGCATCAGCAGACGGCCGCCCGGCTTCAGCAGCGGCGCGAGGTTCGCGAGCGCGCGGCCGACGTGCTGCGTCGCATGGATCACGTTGGCCGCGACGATCAGGTCGTATGCGCCCGCTTCGAAGCCTTGCGCTTGCGCGTCTTTTTGCAGATCGAACACGCGATAGTCGACGCATTCGTGAGCGGCGAATTTCTGCTCGGCGCGCCGCGTGAAGATCGGCGAGATGTCGGTGAAGTCGTAGCGGACGTTCGGCTCGCCGTCGAGTTCCGGCAGCAGCCACGCGGTCGTGCCGCCGGTGCCGCCGCCGACTTCGAGAATCCGGAACGGGCGGTGCCGGCGACGGTTCGTCTGCCGCTCGCGGACGAGCCCCGCGACGACGCCCGCGGCGATCTGGTTGAAATAGCGCCCGAAGCTGAATTCCTGATACAGCACTTCGACGCCGCTCGACGCGCTGTCCGGGAAGATCACCGCGACCGGCTCGATGTCGCCGCTCATCATCGCGTGCAGGCTGTCTCCCGCGCGCGCGACGGTGTCGGCGATCACGTCGAAGCCTTCGCAGCAGTCGCGCAGGATCTGCAGCAGCGCGTCGCGCTCCGCGTGGGGCGCCGCGAGCGCGGGTGCGTAGCGGTCGTCGTCGCGGCGGTAGTAGCCGTCTTCGACGCATGCATTCAGGAGACGCACGAGCAGCTGGCGATGGCGCGGCAGCAGACGGCCCGCGCGCAGGATGTCGAGCGCGGTCGCGCCCTCGTCGAAGCGCTCGCCGATGCAGCGGCGCACGAGCCGATCGACGTAGATCGCATGCAACTGCGTGACACAGTCGTAGAGTCGTTGCAGGCGCGGCAGATCGAGCGATGCGGCGGCTGCGGCCGCGACCCGGCGGCCTTCGGCGAGCGCCGGGTCGATATCGCCGCCGTGCGCCGCGGGCGGTGTGACGGCCGCCGGCTGCGCATCGCGCCAATAGCGTTCGGCATCGAACGGATAGCGCGGCGCGTGCAGCTTGCGGCCGGACGAAGGCAGCACGTTCGCCCACGGCAGCGCGACGCCCGCCGCATAGAGTTCGAGCGTCGCTTGCCGCGTTTGCGCGAGCGCGGGCTGTTGCCGGCGCGCGCTCGCGATCCAGCGCGCGCGTTGAGGCGACTCGCGCAGGCCGATCCCCGTCAGCTGCGCATCGGGCCCGAGTTCGAGAAACACGCCCGCGCCCTGTGCGATCGCGTGACGGACCGCGTCGGCGTAACGGACCGGTTCGCGCATGTGCCGGCGCCAGTAGCCGTGCGCGTTGAGCCCATCGGCGTCGATCGGCTCGCCGACCAGCGTCGATACGAGCTGCACACGGCCGGGCGTCGCATGCAGCTGCGCGGCCGCGCGTTCGAACGCGTCGAGCACCGGATCGAGCAGCGCCGAATGCGCGGCGCCCGGGACCGTAAGCCGCGCGTGGCGGATGTCTTTCGCGGCGAGCGCGGCGGCGAGCGCGTCGACTGCATCGCGACGGCCGGAGAACACGAGATGACGCTCGCCGTTATGCGCGGCGACGTCGACGCCCGCTTGCCTGGCGAGCGGCAGCAATTCGTCGGCGCACGCGAACGCGGCGAGCATCGCGCCCTCCGCGCAGCGCTGCATCAGCGCGCCGCGCAGCCGGACGAGCGGCATCGCCTGCTCGATCTCGTAGTGTCCGGCGACGACCGCGGCCGCGTATTCGCCGACCGAATGACCGATCACGATCTGCGGCTCGAGACCGAGTGCGCGCCAGTGCGCGGCCATCGCGAGTTCGAATGCGACGATCGCGGGTTGCGCGTAGTCCATCCGTTCGAGCAGATCGCCGCGCTCGCCGAACATCGCGTCGCGCAGCGGGACGTCGAGCTCGCCGTCGCAGGCCGCGAAGCAGCGGTCGAGACACGCGGCGAACGCGGGCGATTGCCGATAGAGCGCCTGTCCCATGCCGGGCCAGTGCGAGCCCTGGCCCGTGAAAAGCCAGGCCATTTGTCCGGCTTCGCCGCTGCCGCGATGGACGAGCGCATCGTCTTCGCCCAGCGCGAACGCGTCGAGTGCCGCGACGGTTTCTTCGCAGAACGGCACCGCGAGCCGGTGCGGCAGGTCGAGCTGCCGTCCGCGCAGCGCGGTATGGAGCAAGTCGCGCGCGCTCGCATGCTGCAGCGCGTCCGCGTAGCCGCGCGCGAGGCGTTGCAGCGCGGGCTCGCTCGCCGCGCTCAGCAGCAGCGCCGCGCCCGCGTCCGGCTGCGCACGGTCGTCGCCGCCAACCGCCGCGCGCAACGCGTCCGGCAGCGACGCGACGACCACATGGCAGTTCGTGCCGCCGATGCCGAACGACGACACGCCCGCGACGCGCGATGCGTCGTCCCAGGGCTGCGCTTCGGTGGGCACGTAAAACGGGCTGTCGTCGAGGCCGAGCGCCGGATTCGGCTTGCGGAAGTGCAGGCTCGGCGGAATCGCGCGCCGCTCGACGGCGAGCACGGCTTTCAGCAGGCTCGCGATGCCGGCCGCCGTATCGAGGTGCCCGATGTTGCTCTTGACCGAGCCGAGCGCGCAGCGCGGTCCTTCGCCCGCCCGATGAAAGACGCCGCGCAGCGCTTCGAGCTCGATCGGATCGCCGAGCGGCGTGCCGGTGCCGTGCGCCTCGACGAGGCCGATCTGCGTGCTGTCGACGCCCGCGAGCATCAGCGCGTCGCGGATCGCGTCGCGCTGTCCGGCCGCCGACGGCGCGGTGTAGCCGACCTTGCGGTCGCCGTCGTTGTTGATCGCGCTGCCGAGCAGCACCGCGATGACGGGGTCGCCGTCGCGCAGCGCGTCGCCGAGCCGCCGCAGCACGACCGCGCCGACGCCGTTGCCGGCGAACGTGCCTTGCGCGTCGGCGTCGAACGGCCGGCAGCGGCCGTCCGGCGAGAAGATCATGCCCGGCTGATGCAGATAGCCCGCGTGCTGCGGAAACGATACGGCCGCGCCGCCCGCGACGGCCATGTCGCATTCGCCGGCGCGCAGGCTTTCGCAAGCCAGGTGCGCGGCGACGAGCGAGCTCGAGCACGCGGTCTGCACGGCGAGCGCCGGTCCGCGCAGGTTCAGCTTGTACGCGACGCGCGTCGCGACATAGTCCTTGTCGTTGCCCATCAGCGACTGCAGGCCCTTGACCTGCGCGACTTCGGCGATACGCAGCGGCTCCCTGCCCGGATACGTGCTGATGCGCGCGGACCCGAACACGCCGGTGCGGTGCGGGACGTCGCGCGGCGCGTAGCCCGCGTGCTCGAGCGCGTGCCAGACGATCTGCAGGAAGAGGCGCTGCTGCGGGTCGATCGATTCGGCTTCCTGACGGGAATAGCCGAACAGCGCGGCGTCGAACGCATCGGCGTCGCGCACGACGGTGCCGACGTTGACGAAGTTCGGCGCGTCGATCGTCGCGGCGTCGAGGCCCGCGTCGAGCAACGCCTGCCGCGTGAAGCGGCGGCTGCATTCGGCGCCGGCGAGCAGGTTGCGCCAGAACGCGTCGCTGTCGTCCGCTTCCGGAAAGCGGCATGCGTGGCCGATCACGGCGATCGGCTCGCCGTTCGGGTAATGCGTCGCGAGCAGCGCGTCGAGGTCCGCGGCCGGGCGAGCGGACGAAGTGGCTTTATCCATGACTGGTTTCGAGAGAGGGTTCGTGGGCGGCGGGAGAAGGCGCGGGTGCGGCCGGCCGCGCGAGCCGGCGGCACAGCCGGATCGCGGGCCACAGGCTCGCGACGGCCAGCGCGGCGAGCAACGCGAGCACCGGGCGATAGCCGACGGCGTGGCTGACGCGCAGGACGGCCATCGACATCAGCATGGCGACGGCCATGTCGGTCGACTGGAACAGCGCGTAGTCGGATGCCGGCTGGTGAGGGCGGGTGAGTCCCATCAGCACGTTGTAGAGCGTGACGAAGCCGATCGCCGCCGCGACGTTGACGAAGCCGAACGCGAGCGTCCATTCGCGTATGCCGAAGCGGGGATAGCCGATGGCGAGCACGCCCGCGAGCAGCGGGAACGACAGCATGACGGGCAGCACGCACCGCCACGCGCCGAAACGGCGCATGGCCCAGCCACCGAGCGCGATGCCGACGCCGCTCGCGACCGTGCTGTAGATCGTGACGACTTCGCCGAGCGCGCTCAGGCCGAGCCCCGCATCGACGAGCAGCACGGTCTGCAGCGCCATCAGCCCGCGCATCGCGACGAGGTAGATCGCGGTCAGCGCGAGCGCGGGCCCGATCCCGCGCAGATCGCGCCAGTGCAGGCGCGGGCGCGCCGAGCCGACGGGCGCGGCCTGCATCGGCTGGCGGATCAGCAGCGACGGAATCAGCAGCAGCAGCGACAGCGCGGCGATGCCCGCGAAGCCGTAGCGCCAGCCGGCGCGCTCGGCGATCGCGAGGAACACGAACGAACCGAGCGGAATCCCCAGATAGCTGCCGCCGACTTGCGCGACGTTCGCGAACGGGCGGCTGCGGGCGTCGGTCGTGCAGATCGCGATGCCGTTCGCGTAGATGCCGTGGCTCGCGGACAGCAGCGACAGCAGTGTCAGCGACACGACGATCGCGCCCGCCGCGTGCGCCGGCGGCAGCAAGCCGATGCACGCGATGAGGGCCGCCATGCCGAGTTGCAGCAGCGCGAGGCTGCCCTGATAGCGGTTGCCGCGCAGCGGCAGCGCGTGACGCTCGCACCACGGCGCCCACAGGAATTTGCCGACCCAGGGCAGCATCGCGAGCGACAGCCAGCTCAACTGAGCGAGGTCGGCGCCCGCGTGCCGGAAGTAGCCGACGACGCCCTGCATCGTCAGCGCGCTGACCATGCCCTGGTGCGCGTAGTACGACCAGTACGGCAGATAGCGCTTCATGCGGCGGCTCCTCGCCGGCGCTGCAGCTTCGCTCTGCGTTGGTCGAGGAGCGTGCGCCGGTTCGCGTCGTCGGCCTGGGCCGGCGCGTGCGCGCCGCCGAGATGCGCGGCGAGCGCGTGCGGCGACGCATGCGTGAAGAGATCCGTCACCGCGAGCGACGCGTAGCCCGCGTGCCGAAGTTTGACGTGCCATTGAACGAGTTCGAGCGACGACGCGCCGGCTTCGAAGAAGCTCTGTCGCGCGGCGATCGGCAGGCCGAGCGTCTGTTCGAAATGCTGGCGCAGCCGGCCGACGAGCGCGGCGTCGACCGGTGCGTCGTCGCGAAGCGCGGTGATCGGCGCCGCAGGCGCGGCGGTGGCGGAGCCGACGGCGCGCGCGTCGCGCATCGACCGCGCGCCGGCCTGGCCGACACGCGGCACGAGGACGTCGAGCGGCAGCCGCCACGCCGATGCGTCGGTCGCGAGCCGCTGCAGCAGCGCGACGTACTGATCGAACATCGCGCGCAACCGGTCGGGCTCGAACAGCGCTTCGACCGCATCCCAGTTGAAGCGCAGCTCGCCTTCCGATTCGTAGACCTGGTGATCGAGCCATACCTGCGGCGTCTGCGAGATGCCCGAGCGCGGTTCGAGCCACGACGCGTGGGCGAGGAAGCGGTCGTGATCGAAGCCGAGCGCGCTCGTGAACACGACCGGCATTTCGGCGGCGGCCCGGCCGTGCCGCTGCGCGAGCTGGCGCATCACCCAGAGCGCCGACACGTCGCGGTGCGCGAGGTCTTGCCACAGCCGCTGTTGCAGCCGCTGCGCGCTCGCGAGCCAGTCATTCGCGGGCTGCCACGCGAGCAACAGCAGCGACGTGAAGTCGCCGAGCACCTGCTCGATCTGCGGATGCACCGGCTGCCGATCGAACAGCGTCAGGTTCACGCACAGCTCGCGCTGCGCGCTCCACGCGGACAGCACGGCCGAATACGCGGCGAGCAGCAGGGCCGACGGCGTCAGGCTCGCCGCGCCGGCGCTCGCCTTCAGCGCGTGCCATTGCGCGCGCGACAGGCGCGCCGACAGCCGCACGAAGCGCGGCGTCCCGATTTCCGCGGGCGTGCGGCGAAGCGGCAGTTGCGGCGCGGAGGGCAGGCCGTCGAGCCGGCGCTGCCAGTAGGCGAGCGACGCTTCGCTGGCGCGCCGGCCGGCGACGTGCGTCACGTAATCGCGAAAGCCGATGTCGAGCGGCGGCAGCGCGCGATCGGGCGCGACATACAGCTGTTCGAGCTCGGCGAGCAGGATCTGCATGCTGAGACCGTCGAGCATCAGATTGTCGAGACACACGTAGAGCCGGCTGCGCTCGCCGCCGTCTTCGGCCGCTTGCACGTCGAACACGGGCCAGCGCGCGGGATCGAGGACCTGATGCGCGAGCCGCTCGCGCAGCGCGGCGGCGTCAGGACCGTCGAGGCTCGCGACGCGATGGCGCGTCAACGTGAACGGCGGCGCTTCGGCGAGCACCTGCTGTCGGCCGTCGCGGACGACCGCGCGCAGCATGTCGTGGCGCGCGATCAGGCGGTTCCACGCCGCTTCGAAACGCACGACGTCGAGCCGCTCGACTTCGAATTCGACGAAGAAGTGCGAGCCGACGCCGCCCAGCGCGAAGCCGGCCTGGCGGCCGACGAGATACGCCTGCTGGACGTCGGTGAGCGGGAACGGCTGGAAGCGCGACGCGGCGTCGGGCCGCAGTGCGTCCGCTGCCGGCTCGATGCGCGGGCGCAGCGTCGCGGCGAAGGCGGCGAGCGTCGGGTAGTCGAACAGATCGCCGAGCCGCGCCGTGTAGCCCGCCCGATCGAGTTCGCCGATCAGGCGCGTCGCGAGCAGGCTGTCGCCGCCGAGCTGCAGGAAGTGGCTGTGCCGATGCACCGCATCGACTTGCAGCAGGCGTCGCCACAGCGCGGCGACGGCCGTTTCGGCGTCGCCCTGCGGCGCTTGCCGCTCGGTGTCGGCATCGGCATCGGCATCGGCATCGGCGACAGCGGCGGCGGGCGCGCAGCGGGCCAGCAGCGCCTTGTGGTCGATCTTGCCGTTCGCGGTGAGCGGCAGGGCGTCGATGAAGTAGAGGCGCTGCGGCAGCATGTAGGACGGCAGGTGCGCGGCGAGCGCTGCGCCCAGCTTTCGCGGATCGGGCGTGCGCACGATGGCGGGCGCGCGCAGCACGAAGCGCCGGTGCGCGCCGACGTCGTCCGACTGCTCGCATGCGAGCGCGCGATCGTCGAATGTGCGCCGCCAGTCTTCCGCGCGGCGCAGGCTGTGCTGCGCGGCGGCGCCGCCCGCGAGCAGGTCGGCGCTGACGAGCGCGAGCGCCGACGCATCGCGCAGCTCGGTCACATAGATGAGCGCCGACGGCGCGGCCAGCTCGACGAGTTCGTCGAGCGCCGCATCGCCGAGGCGGTGCAGCGCGTTGTTGGCCCAGACCACGTCAGCGCCGTGCGCGAGATCGTTCAGCGACGCGGGGGCCGCGCGCCGCGCTTGCGCATGCGGGAACGCGGCGAGGCGCGCCTGCGCGCGCAGCACCATGTCCTGCGACGCGTCGATGGCCGTGTAGATCAGCCGTTGCGCGTCGAGGCGGCGCAGCAGCGCTTCGCCGCACAGGCCGCTGCGCGCGCCGATCTCGACGAGCCGTGCGGGCCGCCCCAGCGAGCGGGATAGCGCCGCGACCGCGGCGGCGAGCGCATCGATCGCTTGCCCGGCGCCGTCGCTGCGCAGCAGCAGCGATTCCGGCGACCAGAACGGATGGTCGAGCAGCGTGTGCGCCGGGCGCAGCCCGCGCAGGATCGCGCCGAGCGCGTCGTGGTGAGTGAGCAACGCGTCGGCGGTCGTGAAGAGCGGGTCGTCGGCGCGCGGCCGGCGGCGCGCGTGGTCGTAGCGCGGGCCGCGGCGATACGCGCCGTCCTGTTCGACGAGGCGGCCGTGCGCGGCCAGCAGCGCGAGCCAGCGCGCGAACAGCGCACGCCACGCCGGCTGCGCGCGATAACGCGCGAGCGCCGCGTCGACGTCGAGCGGCGCGTCGAAGGTCACGCCCTCGCGTTGCAGATGGTCGTGCAGGAAATCGGCGATGAGACGTTCGATAGCCGCGTCGGACTTCGCGATGGTGTAGGCATCGGCATCGGCATCGACATCGCGGCTGGCGTCCGCGATTGCGCTCGCGTTGCCGATGGCGTCGATGGCGTCGATGGCGCGGCCGGCGTGTGCGTCCGCATCCGCATCCGGATCGGCTTCCCGAGCGGCGCCGCAATCGCCCATGGGCGCGAACAGCGCGCGAAAGTCGGACGGCCATGCCGGATCCGCGCGCCGTTCGTCGAACAGCGCGTCGCCCGATGGCACGACGAACGCCGCAAGGGATTTGTCGCGTTCGCCGACCGCGAGCGCGATGCCGGTCTTGACGCCGTCGATGCGATTGAGCGCCGCGTCGATCTCGCCGAGCTCGATCCGGTAGCCGCCGATCTTCACCTGCTTGTCGCGCCGGCCGAGAAACTCGAGTGTGCCGTCGGGCCAGTAGCAGCCGTGATCGCCTGTTCGATACCAGCGGCCGCTCGCGTCGTCGACGAATTGCCGCGCGGTGCGTTCGGCGTCGTTGAAGTAGCCGAGCGCGACGCCTTCGCCGCCGATCCACAGTTCGCCCGGCACCCAGTCCGGGCAATCGCGGCCCTGCTCGTCGACGACGCGATAGCGCTGGTTCGCGAGCGGATAGCCATAAGGGATCGAGCGCCAGGGCGGCGGCACGTCGCCGACATCGTAAGCGTTCGACCAGATCGACGCCTCGGTCGCGCCGCCCATGGCGACGAGCTCGCCGTCCGCGCGAAACGCGCGGTAGCGCGCAGGCAGATCCAGACCGATCCAGTCGCCGGACAACATCGCGACGCGCAGCGTCGACGGCGCGCGCAGCTCGAAGCCTTCGGCGTACGTGACGAGCATGTCGAACAGCGCGGGCACGCTGTTCCATATGGTCACGCGATGGCGGTCGAGCAGTTCGCACCAGACGGCCGGATCGCGCCGCTGTGCTTCGTCGACCAGCACGAGCGCGCCGCCCGCCGCGAGCACGCCGAAGATGTCGTAGACCGACAGATCGAAGTGCAGCGCGGACAGCGCGAGCACGCGATCATCGGAGCCGACGCGGTAGCGCCGGTTCAGCTCCGCGCACGTGTTG
Organism: Burkholderia sp. BDU5; assembly: GCF_001522845.1. Taxonomy (NCBI): domain Bacteria; kingdom Pseudomonadati; phylum Pseudomonadota; class Betaproteobacteria; order Burkholderiales; family Burkholderiaceae; genus Burkholderia; species Burkholderia sp. BDU5. Next base: position 80,601 of record NZ_LOWC01000029.1, read on the forward strand.
AGCGCGCCGCGATGCGAGATCACGACGCCCTTCGGCGTGCCGGTCGAGCCGGACGTGTAGATCACGTACGCCGACGTGCGCGGATCGACCGCGACGGGATCGCGCAGCGCGTCGGCCGCGACGGCGTCCTGCCACGCGAGATAGCGCGCCGGATCGTCCGGCGCCGCGATCGCCGCCGGATCGTCGCGGCAGACGAGCACCCGCTTCACGCGCGCGTCGTCGTAGATCTTGCGGCGGCGTTCTTCCGGCTGGTCGAGCGGCACGGGGACGTAGACCGCGCCCGCGTGCAGCACGCCGAGCACCGCGACGATCTGCCCGATGCCCTTCGACATGCTGACGGCGACGGTGTCGCCCGCTCCCACGCCGCGCGCCGCGAGCGCGCCCGCGCAGCGGCGCGCCTGTTCGGCGAGCGTCGCGTAGCTGATTCGCGCGTCGCGATGGATCAGCGCGACGGCGTCGGGCGCGCGCCCGGCCGCGTGGAAGAAGCCGTCGTGCAGGCAACCGTCCGGCACCGGCCGGGCGGTGTCGTTGATGCGCGCGCGGACCGCGCGCTGCGCGTCGGGCATCGGATCGGGCAGCGGCTTGCGCCAGGCGCCGGCGTCACGCACGAGATGCCGCACGAGCGCGACGTACGCATCGAACAGCGCATCGACGAGGCTTGCCGGAAAGAGCGCGTCGACGCTGTCCCACTGCAGCCATACCGACGCGCCGTGTTCGAACGCGAGATGGTCGATCCATACTTGCGGCGTTTGCGAGATGCCCCACGCGGGCTCGCCGAGCGCGGCGGCGGTGTCGCGGCCGTACAGCGGGCGGCCGAGATTGCTCGTGAACACGACGGGCGCGCCGTGCGGATGACGTTGTTCCTTGCGCAGCTCGCGCAGCAGCTCGACGCCCGACCAGTGGCGATGCTCGTATGCGTCGGCGAACGTCGCCTGGTTCGCGCGCGCGAGCGTGTCGAACGGCGCGCCTTCGGCGGCGAGATCGATCAGCAGGATGTTCGTGAAGTCGGCGATCATCCGCTCGACCGCCGGATCGAGCGGCTGTCGATCGAACAGCGTCAGGTTCAGCAGCAGGCGCGGCTCGCCGCTCCAGCGCGCGAGCACCGCGCCGAAGCACGTCGCGAGCGCCATCGTCGGCGTGACGCCGCACGCGCTCGCCTGCGTCTTGAACGCGCGCCAGTCGGCCTCGCCGAGCGCCGCGCGGCGGCGGCTGAAGCGCACCGGCGCGACGCGCTCGGGCTCCTGGGCGAGCGGCAGACGCGGCGCGGCCGGCAGTTCGGGCAGCTTCGCGCGCCAGTAATGCTGCGCCGTTTCGCGCGCGGCCGCGCTGTCGTGCTGCAGATGCGCGACGTAGCTGCGAAAGTCGTAACCGCTGCCGATGGCCGGCAACGCGCGGCCGCCGGCGAGCGCCGCGAGCTCGTCGAACACCAGCGTGAAGCTCGCCGCGTCGAGCACGAGCAGATCGAGGTCGACGTGCAGACGATGCCGCCCGCCGGGAAGCAGCGACAACTGGAAGTCGAACGTCTCGCCGTGCTCGACGTCGAGCACGCGATGGCCGAGGCGTTCGCGCAATGCGGCGAGCGCGTGCTCGCGTTCCGCATCGCCGCAGGCGCGCAAATCGTGCACGGCGACGCCGGGCCAGCTCGAACCCGCACGCCATTGCTGGCGGCCGTCCGCGCGGAACGCGACGCTCAGCATCGGATGGCGGGCGATCAGCGCGCGGACGGCGGATTCGAGCCTGTCCGGCGTGAGTCCCGCGCCGTCGAACTCCTGATACAGATGGCAGCCGACGCCGCCGAGCGGCTGCTGCGCGGCGCGACCGACGAGATACGCGTGCTGGACGGGCGTGAGCGCGAACGCTTCGCCGTCGCGCATCGTCGGCCATGCCCGCGGCGCGGCGGGCCGCTCGGCGACGCGCGCGGGGCTGTGCCGCATCAGCGCGAGCCAGCCGGCGAGCGTCGGCTCGCGGTACAGCTCGCGCAGCGTCAGCGTGTGGCCGCGCGAACGCAGCCGGTTCAGCCAGGCCATCAGGCGCATCGAGTCGAGGCCCAGTTGCAGCAGGTTGGCGTCGGCGTCCAGCCGTTCGGGATCGACGGACAGATCGGCGGCAAGCTCGCCGCGCAGCGATGCGCCGTCGAGCGCGATGCAACCGGCTTCGACGGCTGGATCGGGGGCGAGGCTCGTATGAAGGTCGGACATGAATGAAGATCTCGAGTCGGTTGTGATGCGAAACCCTGAACGCAAAGACACCCCGTCGACGTGTACGCCGCCGCCCGTTTGCGGGCGATGGCGCGATGCGTCGTGCGGTCGTCGGTCATTGGATGAGTGGCGGCGGCATGCGCACGCGACGCGGAGCGACGGCGGCAGCGGCGTGTGCGATGCGCGACGCCGCGTGCCGGTTCGATCGGCGCAGCGTTCCCGCGCGCGTTGCTAAGGACTTCGGCGCGCGCCGCGTGTCGCGGCCGACGTGCGTGCGCGGCCGCTGCGCTGCTCGAGCCAGGCTTGCGCCTGCGTGCGCGCTTCGATGTGCGTCGCGGCGATGCGGAACGGATAGGGCGCGTGCTCGGCGCGATCCCACGCGCGGGCTTTCTCTGCGTAGGCGCGCCGCCGCGCGACGTCCGCCTCGATGCGGATCGCGCCGGCGCAAAGCCGCTGCTGCGCGACGTTGTCGCGACTCCATTGAACGTAGGCGGATACGAAGCGCGGCGAATGACGCGGCAATTCCTCGCCGTCCATCAGCAGCACGAACGGCTCGGCGCGCGTGTACAGCGCCTTGAACTGCGCGAGCCGCGCGTCCGCTTCCGTATCGGGAACCTGCGCAGGCATGTGCAGGTACACGAGCGGCCAGGAGCGGGTGTCGATGAAGTCGTTCATGAGTCCCTCGTCGGTAACGCCACGCAAGCGGCAAGACTCGGGACAGACGATGCGTCGAACGGTTTCGGGCGAGACGCGCAATCGATTCGCGGTTGCCTGAAAGAACCGTTGACGGATCTGCGATCCGTCATCTGCCTGCCCCGAGTGCAACGGCGCTGTGCGACGCACGCTGCCTCGATTTGCGGTGCCTCTTATGACTGTGAACGATAAGCATTGTTGTTTAGAAGCTCTACCCGAAACGGATTTATTTCCGCTCGCATCGGTATCTTGCCGCCGCTCCAATAGGGCTCGCCCGGCACGGATGGCGATGCATCCGCGCCGGGCGAGCAAGGCGGGCAAGGGCGGCGAAAAGCGCGTGCGGGCGCGGACGGGCCGCGCCGCGAAAGAGAACGTCGCGAAAGAGAACGTCGCGAAAAGCCCGAACGCCGCCGAACCGATCGTCAGCGACGCTGCTTGAACGCCGAGGGATTGACGCCGAACTGCTTCTGGAACGCCGCCGTGAAGTGGCTCGCGTTCGCGTAGCCCATGTCGGCGGCGACGGTCATCACCGGCATGTCGGCGCTCGACAGCCGGCGGCGCGCTTCGTGCATTCGCTCTTGCTGGAAGAGACCGTAGACGCTGTGATCGAACAACTGCCGGAACCCGCGCTTGAGCTTGAGCACGCTGAGCCCCGTTTCCTTCGCGAGCATCGCGATCGTCGGCGCGCGGCTCAGGTCCGCGAGCAGAAGATCCCGCGCGCGCAGCAGTTTCTGCCGCTCCGCCGCCGGCAGCGGCCACGCATGCGGCGCGGCGTCGCCGTGCGCTTCGATCACGAGGCTCGCGAGCGCGAGGCTCTGTCCGAGCAGCCACATCGACGGGCGGCCCGCGCGGCCGTGCGCGCACCGATGCCTGTCCTGCAGCGCGTGGCTCAACGATTGCGCGGTCGCGCGCATCTCCGCGTCGCACCGGCACGGCGCGCAGCAGCGCGCCGAATCGAGCTTGCGCTCGAGCGCCGCGTCGAGATCGGGTGCGAGCTCACGCACGAGATCCGGCCGGATCGACACAGTCACGCTTTCGATCTGGCCCGAATGCATTGCGCGGCCGCTGCAATCCGGTGTGTAGCTGATGCATCCCGTGCCCGCCGACAGCACGTGCTCGGTTTCGCTGCTGCCGGCGTCGATCGAGAAGCGCGAGCGACCTTGCAGCGCGCAGCAGAAATGAACGCGGCCCCAGTCGTCGCGGATATTCATCGAGATCGGCTGCCGCAGCGCGCCTTGCCAGACGAGCACATCGATGCCGTCTTGCAGCGCGACTCTGAGCAGCCGGCAATCGGGCGCGGACTCGGCGGGCGGCGTCGGATCGGCGAGCAGCGTCGATATCGCGACTTCGGGTTTCGCAAGCGTAGAACTGGAAGAAGGCATCGGTGATCGTCTCCGCGCGGCATACCGATTGGGGTAGAAGTCGACCCGATCGGGGTAGAAATGTAAATGAGAATTGTTATCATTATTGCAATTCCAGTCGCCGCCGTCGAGACAATCTGCTCGTTCCGGAGAGTCAGTCTGTCTCGGCGGCTTCTCGCGCCCTTCGGGCGCGCGACGGTCTCGTCTCGCCATGGCGCGCGCCCACGGCGAGACAGGATTTCTTCGTGACGCACGATTGCACGATGAGTCCGCCCGGCCGTCTTTCGAGATCAACAAGGAGTGTGTGTGATGCGGTATCAGCGAGCCTGGCGGGGCAGGCTCCCGGCGTCGAACGCCTTTGCGATGGCAGTCGCGATTTCCCTCATTCCTTTGTCGAGCGTCGCTCATGCAAGCGCCGCCGGCACGCCGTCGGCGAAGCCGTCGGGCAGCGGTCCGGCCGGGGCCGGCGCGGCGTCCGGCGTGACGGCGGCCGGCGAGCTGTCCGCCGTGACCGTCACCGCGAGCAAACGCGATCAGCCGCTCGCGACGCTCAACGGCGCGGCGGTCGTCGTCGAACAGCCGGCGCTCGACGATGCGCAGGTCGCGAACACACTCGATCTCGCGCGGGTGCTGCCCGGCGTGCAGATCACGAGCGGCGGCTCGATGCTGTTTCCGATGATCGGCCTGCGCGGCATCTCGTCCGCACAGGATTTCTACAACCCGGCGTTGACCGTGTATGTCGACGGCGTGCCGCAATTGCCGACGTTTTCGTCGCAGACGCTCCTCAGCGTCGATCGCGTCGAGTTGCTCAAGGGTCCGCAAGGCACGCTGTATGGCAAGAGCGCGGAAGGCGGCGTGCTGAACATCGTCACGCTGCCGCCCGACAACACGCCGCGCGTGCATCTGCGGGCGGGCGTCTCGAGCCGCGGCGGCAACGTCGAGCAGGCGGAGGTCGCGGGGCCGATCGTCAAGGACTTGCTGTACGGCGCGGTGTCGCTCGCGCACGTCGACGCGCCCGGCGACCTGCGCAATCCGGCCAGCGGCGCGAATCATCAGGGCGGATCACGCTCGTTCGCCGGCAGCGCGAAGCTGCGACTCGCGCCTTCCGGCGCACCTTGGGAAGTGAACGTGTCGGTCGGGCGCGATTGCGCGAAGGCGACGCAGGACATCTATGTGCCCTTCGACGACATCGGCAGCCGCACCGCTGACATCGATCCGCGGCTGCCCGCGCAATATGCGGAGTCGTACATGCGCCGCTGCGGGAACAGCTATGCGCTGTCCGGGCGCTACGATTTCGGCCAGTGGCGTCTGTCCGCGATTTCCGCCTGGCAGACGGTCGACATCGAGCGGCGCTTTCCGTTTCTCCAGTATTTCACGCAGCAGCCGGAGGACTGGCGGCAGAACGTGCAGGAACTGCGGCTCGCGACGCACGCGCCCGGCCGGCGCTGGGACGCGGTGTTCGGCCTCTATCGGCAGGACGTGCATCAGTCGCGCACGTACGTCAACGACATGGTGATTCCGTCGGTCGTCAATCTGTCGACGACCGCATCGAGCAACGAGAGCAAGTCGCTCGCCGCGTACGGCGACGTCACCTGGCACGTGACGGACGCGCTCGATCTGTCGGCCGGCCTGCGGGCGTCACGCGATCAGGCGTGGACGCAGTTCGCCGGCGCCGCGATGGCGTCCGCGTCGACGTATGCGCCTTTCGCCGGCGTGAACGGCGCGGCCGGCAACCGGATTCTCGGCAAAGTGTCCGCCGGCTATCAGATCGATCCGGCGTGGCGCGTCTATGCGAACGTGTCGCAAGGCTATAAGCCGGGCGGCTTCAATCTCGCGCCGTCGAGCCTCGCGGATGCGCAGGGCTACGGTCCGGAGCGTGCGGTCAGCTATGAGCTCGGCGCGCGCTATGACGGGCGGTCACTGCGCGGCAGCGTCGCGCTCTATCGGATCGACATCCGCAATGCCCAGCTCTACAGCAGCGATTCACTCGGCTATCAGTCGCTGCGCAACGTTGGCGACACGCGCTCGACGGGCGTCGAGTTCGGCGTCGAATGGGGTATCGCGCGAGGCTGGAAGGCCGGGCTCGACGGCTTCGTCAACCACGCGACGTTCCGCAGCTACACCGATCCGTTCGGCTGCGCCACGTGCTCGGGCAACGACGTTCCGTTCGCGCCTCGCTACGGCTTCACGCTGAACGTCGGCGGCGAAGTGCCGACGCTGGCCGGCACGGTCCGGCCGCGTGTCGCGGTGCGCTGGCTCGGCGCGCAGTACTTCGACGTCGCGAACAAATTGCGCCAGGGCGGCTATGCGCTGGTCGACGCGTCACTCGGCTGGCGTCCGCGCCGCGACGTCGAGCTTACGCTCTATGCGCAGAACCTGACGAACCGCGACTACCGCACGTATGCGTTCCGTGCGCCGACAGGCAATCTCGCGCAGGTCGGACTCGGACGCACGGTCGGCGTGACGGTTGCGTTCGATTATTGACCGTGCGCGACGCGGCCGGCCGTATGGCTCGCCGCGTCGCAAGCGATGAGCGCGGCTGCGTGCCGCGCGTAGTGTGTTTCGTCGGCGCAGGCCGCGTGCGTCGTTGCGTGTTGTCGTGGCGTGCCGTGCGTTGTCGCGCGTTCATCGCGCGCCGTCGCGCATCGCCTGCGTCGGCGTTCGTCATCGTGCGGCACTGCGCCGATCGCCGTGCGTCGTCGCATGCCGTTGCAAATCGTCGCGCGCGCACGTGGGCGCGCCGCTTCGATGCCACTTAGCTCCGCCCGCTGCCGGGCTCACGAGGAATTGCCATGTCCGAACCACCGACCGAAGCCGTCCATTCAGAGCGCCGAAGACGCGCGGATGCCCGCCCAAACCCGTGGAGCATCATGCGCCCGGTGCGGGCGCAAATCCGTTTCGCGATGGTCGTCTCGTCGCTCGCGACGCTGCTGAACGTCGCATTCCTGCTGTCGCTCGCATGGACGGTCCGGCAGCTCGTCGAGCGGCCGCATGTCTGGCCGGCGTGGCCGGTCGCAGGCGCCGTCCTGTGCCTCGTCGGCAGCTATTTTCTGCGGCTGGGCGCGTTCAGCCAATCGCACTACGCGGCATTCCGCCTCGAAAAGATCCTGCGCAGCGATCTGGCGGATCGCCTGACGCGCGTGTCGCTCGGCACGCTGCAGCAGGTCGGTGCGGGCGCGCTGTCGAAGGTCATCCACGACGACGTGAAGGCGCTTCACATTTTCGTCGCCGACAGCACGCCGCTCTATGCGCGCGCGTTCGTCGGGCCGGCGTGCACGCTCGTCGTGCTGCTGTGGCTCGACTGGCGGCTCGCCGCCGGTGCGGCCGCGGTGATGGCGATCGGATTCGGCGTGCTGACGCTCGCGATGCGCAACGCCGTCGAGATGAGCCGGCTGTACAACGACGCGCGCGAGCGAGTGAGCGCGGCCGTCATCGAGTTCGTGCAGGCGATGCCTGTCGTGCGGACGTTCGACGCCGGCTATTCGACGTTCGGCCGTTTTCAGCACGCGCTCGACGCATATCTCGACGTGTTGACGCGCTGGTATCGGCAGGCGGGTTTCTCCGCGCGTTTCTCGTTCGCGGTGCTCAATCCGCTGCCGACGCTGCTCGTGCTACTGTGGCTCGGCGCGTGGCTGATTGCGCGCGATGCCTCGGATTTCGGCGCGTGGATCGCCGTGCTGCTCGTCGGCACCGGGATGGCGGAAGCGATGATGCCGATGATGATGCTCAATCACATGGTCGACAAGGCGAAGCTGAGCGTCGCGCGGATTCAGCAGACGATGGCGCTGCCGACGCTGCCGATGCCCGTCGATGGGCGCGCGCCGGCCGATGCGAGCGTGACGTTCGAGAACGTCGGCTTCGGCTATGGCGCGCCCGCGGATGCGAAGCCGGGAACCGTGCCCGCCCGCCGCCATGCCGGCCATGACGATGATGGAGACAGCGACAGCGACAGCGACAACGCGCGCGTGCTGCGCAACGTGAGCTTCCACGTCCCGCAGGGCTCGACGACCGCGCTCGTCGGCCCGTCGGGCGCGGGCAAGACGACCGTCGCGCGGCTGATTCCGCGCTTCTGGGACGTCGATGCGGGGCGCGTGCTCGTCGGCGGCGTCGACGTGCGCGACATGACGGCCGACGTGCTGATGTCGCAGCTCGCGTTCGTGTTCCAGGACACGTTCCTGTTCGCCGACACGATCGCGAACAACATCCGCCTCGGCTCGCCGAACCGCACGATGGACGACGTGATCGCGGCAGCGAAGGCCGCGCAGGCGCACGACTTCATCATGTGCTTGCCGAACGGGTACGACACGCTCGCGGGCGAGCGCGGCGCATTCCTGTCGGGCGGGCAGCGGCAGCGCATCACGATCGCGCGTGCGATCCTGCAGAACCGTCCGATCCTCGTGCTCGACGAGGCGACCGCGTTTTCCGATCCGGAGAACGAGGCCGAGCTGATGCGCGCGCTGTCCGAGCTGATGCGCGGCAAGACGGTGATCATGGTCGCGCATCGCCTGTCGACGATTCGTCATGCCGATCAGATTCTCGTGTTCGATCGGGGCGCGCTCGTCGAAGCGGGCCGCCACGACGCGCTGTTGTCGATGCGAGGCGTTTACGCGCGGCTGTGGGACAGCCATGAACGCGCGCAGCGCTGGGCGCTGCGCGGCGGCGCGCAAGAGAATCGGACCGGCGTCGAACTGGAGCGCACGCGATGAAACACGAATCGACCGAAACCCGGCGTCCCGCATCGTGGCGCCTGACGTATCGACGACTGACGAGCGTCGCGGGCCCGAACGCAGGCGCGCTGCGCGCGAGCATCGTCGGCCTGTGCATCGCCGCGGCCGCGCAGGGACTCGCGCTTGCCTGCCTGTTTCCGCTGTTCGCCGCGATCGTCGACGAGCGGCCGGCCGCGTCGGCGTTCGGCTGGCTGATTGCGATGACGCTGATCGCGGCGTTCGCGACGTGCGCGCGCTGGCGCGCGCAAGGCTTCGAATACAACGGGCGAATGGCGTACACGACGCACGCGCTGCGCATGCGGATCGGCGAGCAACTGCGCCACATGCCGCTCGACCTGCTGCAGGACAAGCGCTCGGGCGAGATGAACGCGCTGCTGCTCGGCAACGTCGACGAGAACCTCAACTACACGCTCGCGATCGTCAACATGATCGCGCTCGCGACCATTACGCCTTGCGTCGTCGCGCTCGCCACGCTGTTCGTCGACTGGCGCATGGGCCTGATCCTGCTGCTCGTGTTCCCCGCGATCGTGCCGCTTTACCGCTGGCGCCGGCCGGCGCTCGGGCGCGGGATGCGCGCGCTCGCGGACGCGCACAGTCGATTGAACGCCGACATCGTCGAATTCACGCAAGGGCTGCCGGTGCTGCGCGCGGCATGCAGCGACGCGGCGAAAGCGTCGACGCTCGCCCACGGCTGCGCGAAACTGCTCGATATGCAGACGGCCGCGCATCGCAGGAGTGCGAAGCCGAATCTCATCGTCGCGAGCGTCGTCGAGCTCGGCCTGCAACTCGTCGTCGCGGCGGCCGTCACGTGGGTGGTGATGGGCACGCTCGAACTGCCGGTCGTCGCGGCTGTGATGGTGATCGTCGTGCGTTTCTCCGAGCCGATGGCGACGTTGATCGGCTATACGGCGGTCGTCGAGATGATCGAGGCCGCGCTGGAACGCATCGAGGCGCTGCTCGCGATCGAGCCGCTGCCGTCGCGGCAGCCGCCGTGCGTGCCGACCCGCTTCGAGCTGCGTTTCGACGACGTGTCGTTCCGTTACGCGCGTGCGACGGGCGACGCGCTCGGCGGCTTCAGCGCAACGCTGCCGGCGAACGGGATGACGGCGCTCGTCGGTCCGTCGGGTTCAGGCAAGTCGACGATCGCGCGCTTGCTGCTGCGTCATGCCGATCCGCAGCGTGGCTCGATCGAGATCGGCGGCGTCGACATCCGGCAGATTCCGGAAACGGCGCTGAATGCGTTGATTTCAGTCGTGTTTCAGGACGTCTATCTGTTCGACGACACGGTGCTCGCGAACATCCGCATGGCGCGGCCGGACGCGACCGACGAGGAAGTCGAAGCCGCGGCGCGCGCCGCGCAGTGCCACGAATTCATCGAACGCCTGCCACAGCGCTGGCAGACGCGGCTCGGCGAGATCGGCGGCAGGCTGTCGGGCGGCGAACGCCAGCGCATCTCGATCGCGCGCGCATTGCTGAAGGACGCGCCGATCGTGATTCTCGACGAGCCGACCGCGGCGCTCGACGTCGAAAGCGAGCTGGCGGTGCAGCGTGCGATCGATGCGCTCGTGCGGGACAAGACCGTCGTCGTGATCGCGCATCGCCTGTCGACGATCGTCGGCGCGGACCGGATTCTCGTGATCGAAGGCGGGCGGCTCGTGCAGCAGGGGCGGCACGACGAGCTGATCGCGGTCGATGGACGCTATCGAGCCATGTGGGAGGCGCAGTATCGGGCGAAGGCGGCGTTCGACGGGTTCGGCGCCGGGCCGGGCGATTGTCGCGCACCGTCGCCGGCGACGACGGATGGCGCGGTGGCGCCAAGCCGCTGACAAAGGCAAGGGCGATTGGAATGCATGCGGCTTCGTTCGGGCGAAATCGCGTGCGATCCGATTGCTGCGATTCGGCGTGACGGCGCGCGCGCCCGTGCTCGCGCTCGCGCCCGGCCGCGAGTGGCCACGTCAATCCGCGGTGTCGCCGCCCTTCGGCACTTTCGCATGCGCCTTCCTGCCCGGCGCGGGCGACCATGCGGGACGCGTCTTGCGCTCCGAATCGACGACGACGAGATAGCGGCCCGCCCAGGGCGTGATTTGCCGATGCGCGCGCAGCACCCACGGCGCTTCGCCGCCGGCGGCGCGCGCTTCGTACTCGGCGTCGAGGATGCCGTGCTGATCGATGAAGACATTCAGCGACGCCGGAATCCGCACGCATCCCTTCGAGTGGCGAATGCCGAGCAGCGGCTCGAGAAATTCCGGGTCCGTCGCATGCATCTGGAAGCGCATCTGCGACACGCCGCCCTTGCCCCAGCCACGCTCCGCGTTCGCCCAGCCGAAATCGTAGATGCGCATGTCGTGCTGCCCGTAGCCGCGGATGCCGTTGTCGTTCATCGTGCCTTCCGCGCGGAAATCCATGTTCGCCGGCGTGTGCTCGAACACGCCGAGCGGTGTCACGAAATGGTCGTACTGGCCGGGCAGCCCGGTCGCGACGGGCGACGCGCCGATCATCTGCCATGCGTTGTTCCGCGTCGTGCGGAAGTAGATGAACGCTGCCTGCACGTTCCGGGCGCGATCGACGAGCACGACGTATTCACGAGCCAGTTCGCCCAGACCGTTCGCATCGAGCATCTGCTGCAGGCGCTCGCCATACGCGCGCTGCTCGGCGAGCGGCACTTTCAGGCGTCGCGTGACTTCCTGCGCGAACGCCGTGCGCAGCGCGAGCGCGCGGCGTGTCACGTCCGCGGATTCGGCTTCGGACAGCGGCGGCACGGGTGGGACGGTGAGCGCTCGGGGCTGTGTGGCCTGCGCGCCCGATCCTTGCGCGGGCGCGGATGCGGCGGGCGTTTCGGATGTGGCCGATGCGTTCGATGCAGCCGATGCGCCGGACGATTCGGATGTCCTCGATGCGCTCGCACGAGTGTGAGGCGTCGATGAAGCGGAGGATAAAGACGAAGAAGGCGCGGCGGATGCGTCATGGACCGATTGCGCGGCCCCGGCGGGTTGCATGATGGACGCCGCGATGCTCGCGAGCGCGACGCATATGATCGCGCAGAGCGTACGAACACGTTCAAACGAGCGTTGCCGTGTGTCGCCAGGCTGATTCATCAAAGCAGTGCCCCGGGTCGTTCCAGCCAATGAGACATCGGTTCGGCGCGAGTCGGTATCGTGGGTCGCAAGCGTCGAATCATTTATCTACTTGGTTCGCATTTTCGATGCCGAAGTTCCGGCTTTTTCCCGCTCGCATTCACGAATGCGTACTGTCCACGCAATGACGCTCGATATCGTGTCGATGCTTATTTTACGTATCCCGGTGAGCGTTTTTTTGATCGAGATCTGAATTCGAGCATTCAATCTTCAGACATGAAAGGCGGCGGCATCTCGTTTCAGGCGCGGCCTGGCCGCGCCGCCGCCGCTCGGCGCAGCATCACATCTCCCGCACGAACCACGCCCGCTTCGCCGACACGAGCATGCCGCGATAGACGATCCACGATACGGCGAACGTCGCCGGCGCGGATAGCGATTGCACGAAGCCCGACGCCATCGTCAGCATCATCCCGGCGAATACGCCGGCGAACCACGCGGTCAGCCCGCCCGGATTGAACGCGGGCACATGCGTGTCGCGGCATTCGATGTCGCCGCCGAGCAGTTCTTCGTAGCGCGTCGACAGGATGTGCGTGAGCGCGACGCCGACCCACGCGACAATGAACACGCCCTGCCACGCGAGCGCCTGCAGCAGCTTCGAGAAGACGTCGGCCATCATCAGCGCGTAGACGACAGCGCCGACGACGAGCGCCCACACGTATTTCGGCGCGCGCAGCCCGGCGGCTTTCTGGAAGAACGCCTGCATGTTGACGGTCGCGAGATAGTAGTTCGCGGTGTTGATTCGCGATTGCGTGACCCAGACGAACAGCAGCCCCCAGACGCCCATCAGCTTGAGCAGCGCGGTGACGACCGATACTTCGGATAGCGTACCGAGCCCTGGAATCGTGCTGACGAGATAGATACCGGCCGCGCCGTTGACGACGAACGTGACGAGATAGAACGGCATCCCGAAGTTCCAGCGGCCGTGATAGGTCGTGTCTTCCCGGCGGCCGAAGCGCGCGTAGTCGAACGTGAACATCATCAGCACCCACACGCCCATGTAATAGACGAAGCATTTCCACCAGCCGTCGGCGGGCACGCTGCCCTTGGGGCCGAAATCGAGCCATGCGGCGTTGTAGCCGTAGCGATGCGTCGCGAGCACGACGGCTGCGAGCAGTCCGAACAGATAGAACGGCAGCAGCACGCCATTGAACTTGTCGAGCCAGTGCTGCACGCTGCCGAAGATCAGCGGCACGCTGTAGCAGACGACGATCAACGCGGCCCATTTATAGTCGAGCGACGGCATCAGGCCGTGCGCGGCGACCGCGATCACCGAGCCTTCGAACACCGCGTAGTAGATCGCGGTCGCAAAGAAGATCAGCGTCGCGAGCGCGGCGCCCGCGCTGCCGAACAGCACGCGCGAGAACAGTGCGACGGACAGGCCGGTGCGAATCGCATAGCGGCTCATCGCCGCGTTGATCAATCCGTACGAGACGACCGACAGCACCATCCCGATCAGCGCGTTGCGCGCGCCGTAGTCGAGTGCGAGCGTCGCGCCGACGACGATGTAGAACACCGCGCTGCATACCGCCCACCACGCCATTGTCAGCGGAAACGCCTGCATTCGCGCGCCGTCCGGCATCGCGACCGTCGAAAGATCCAGCTCGCCTTCGGCGGCTGCTTGAGTGGTATCGGCCATGATCCTGCTCCGTTGGCACTTGCATTCGGGAAATGCGCCGCGTCCGCCGCGACGAGCGGCGGCGACACGGCGCACGCGTCACAACGTCAAGGCATCCAAAACAAAGGATGCAGGCCCTCGCACGCGGCGCGATGCGCCGCGCGATTCGTTATCGACATCGACGGGAAGAGCGGGGCGGCGTCAGCCGCCTCGAGCGGCAATCATCAGCCGCCGTGCGGCCACAACGCGTCGCGCAGACGCGCGAGCCGGCGCTGCGCGTCTCGCCGGGCGGCGAGCGCATCGGTCATCGTCACCGCGACGAAGCGCGCGTGATGGTTCGGCTGCATCTGACCGATCAGATCCATGTCGGCGCTGATGACCGTGCCGATCGTCGCGTAGCCGCCGCCCGACACCGCGTCGCGATGCAGGATGATCGGCTCGATGCCGGCCGGCACCTGAATCGAGCCGATCGGATAGCACGCGTCGACGATGTTCGACGGATCGGCGCCCGCGCCGAACGGCTGCTCGCGCTCGCAAAAGCGCAGCGCGCGGCCTTGCCGGTAGCGATAGCCGATGCGGTCGGCCTCCGGCGCGACGACCCACGTGTCCTCGAAGAACGTGCGTGCCGATTCGTCGGTCAGCCGGTGGTGGTAGAGGCCCGGCAGCACGCGCAATTCGACTTCGCGCGCGAGCGGCGTGCGCAGCGTGTCGGGCAATGTCGCGCCTTCGCGTCCGGCGCGCTTCGCCGCGCCGATCGGCAGCGTGTCGCCTTTCTGAAGACGCCGTCCTTCGTGTCCGCCGATCGCGCCGAGCGCATACGTCGAGCGGCTGCCGAGCACGACCGGCACGTCGATGCCGCCCGCGACCGCGAGATACGCGCGCGCGCCTTGCTTCACGTAGTCGAACGTCAGCGTGCTGCCCGCGCGGATGCGCAGCGCGACGTTGCACGGCTGCGCGGCGCCGTCGATTCGCGGCGCCATCTCCGCGCCCGTCACAGCGATCAGCGCGTCGCGACGAAACAGCAACTGCGGGCCGAGCAGCGTGCATTCGAGCACTGCGGCGTCTTCGTCGTTGCCGACGAGCAGGTTCGCCGCGCGCAGCGAGAATTGATCGAGCGCGCCGGACGGCGGAATGCCGACGTGGTAGTAGCCCTGTCGGCCGGCGTCCTGCACTGACGTCGCGAGACCCGGCTTCACGACCTCGATCACGTTGAGCGAATCAGTTGGCATCCAGCACCTCGACGAGAGAACGGTTGTACGCGTCCGGATCGCGCAGGAACGCATCGAGCGCGAACTTCACCGGCTTCACGCGCAACGTGAACGTGCCCGCTTCGACCTCGGCGATCGCCGCGTCGTATGCGGCGCGATCGATCGGCTTGAACTTCACGATGTCGCCGGGGCGGAAGAACACCATGAAGTCGCGCAGGTAATCGAGCCGCTGCGCCGGATCGAAAATCGGCGCGGGCGTCACGCCGAACATCTGATAGCCGCCCGCGCCGCGCACCGAATAGATGCAGCCGAAGCAGCCGCCGTGGCCGACGGTGAGTTTCGGCGTATCGGTGCGCGGCCGCAGATATTTCGGCACCTGAAGCTGCCGTCCGCGCTCGACCATCTGGTACATGAACGGCAGGCCCGCGACGAAGCCGACCATCGACACGAACCACGGCGAGCCGGAATGCGCGGCGATGAATGCGTCGACGTCCCGCTTGCCGTTGATTCGCGCCGCGTATTCGAGGTCGGTCGAGTCCGGGTCCTGATGCCGTTCGCGAAAGCGCATCAGCGTCTCGTGCGTCCACGGATCGTCGTAGAGCACGGGCACTTCGACGATCCGCGTATCGAGGTTCAATTCCGCATCGCCGACGTCGGCTTCGATGTCTTTCAATAGCGCGAGCAGCGCGTCCGGCGCGATCACGTCGGGATCGTAACGAACCTGGTAGGACGCATTCGCCGGGCAAATCTCGCTCACGCCCGGCATCTTGCGGCGCTGCAGCTCGCGCGTGATCGCGGTGCCCTTGAAGAATGCGTCGAGCGACATCGATTCGCTGATCTCGACGAAGATGAATTCGTCGCCGCCGAACGTGTATCGGATCGTCATGCTGCCTCTCCCAGCCTCGGCGATGCGCCCGCGTCGGCGTTGAGCCGCGCGCGCCATGCGCTCATCCAGGCTTCCAGGTAATTCGTGTGATAGCGGCCCGCGCGGACGTCGTCGTCTTCGAGCAGCGCACGGTGCAGCGGCGCGGTCGTCTTCACGCCGCCGATGCGCAGTTCGCGCAGCGCACGTGCGAGCCGCGCCAGCGCGGCCGCACGGCTCTCGTCGTGCACGATCAGCTTCGCGAGCAGCGAATCGTAGAACGGCGGCACCGTGTAGCCCGGATAGAGCAGCGTATCGATCCGCACGCCGGGGCCGGCCGGCCATACCAGCTCGTCGATGCGGCCGGGATTCGGCCGGAAATCGTGCACCGGGTCTTCCGCGTTGATCCGGCATTCGAGCGCGGCGCCGCGCAGCACGATGTCGTCCTGCGCGAAGCGCAGCGGCTCACCGTCCGCGATGCGCAGCATCTCGCGCACGAGATCGACGCCCGTGATCGCCTCCGTCACCGGATGTTCGACCTGGATCCGCGTGTTCATTTCGATGAAGTAGAACTCGCTGCGCGATTCGTCGAACAGATATTCGAGCGTGCCCGCGCTGCGATAGCCGACCTGCCGCGCGAGACGCGTCGCCGATGCGCACAGCGCGTCGCGCAGTGCGTGCGTCAGCGAAGGCGACGGCGCCTCTTCGAGGATCTTCTGACGCCGCCGCTGCAACGAGCATTCACGTTCGAACAGATGAATCGCGTTCGTCCCGTCGCCGAGCACCTGCACTTCGATGTGCCGTGCGCGTGCGATGAAACGTTCGAGATAGACGCCGCCGTCGCCGAACGCGGCCTGCGCTTCGCGCTGCGCGAGCGGCAGCTCGGCGTCGAGCCGCGCGTCGTCGTGCGCGACGCGGATGCCGCGCCCGCCGCCGCCCGCGGCCGCCTTGATCATCACCGGGTAGCCGATGCGCTCGGCCACCGCGCGCGCTTCGTCGAGCGATGTCACGACGCCGTCGCTGCCCGGCACCGTCGGTACGTTCGCGCGCTGCGCAGTCTCGCGTGCGCGGGCCTTGTCGCCCATCGTCGCGATCACGTGCGCCGACGGACCGACGAAGATCAAGCCCGCCGCCTCGACCTGCGCGGCGAAGCCCGCGTTCTCCGACAGAAAGCCGTAGCCCGGATGAATCGCGTCGGCGTTGCACTGCCGCGCGGCGGCGAGAATCGCGGCCGGGTTCAGATAGCTCTTCGCCGCATGCGATGGGCCGATGTGCACCGCTTCGTCGGCCATCCGTGCGGCGAGGCTGTCGCGATCCGCGTCGCTGACCGCCGCGATCGCGCGCATGCCGAGTTCCTGCGCGGCGCGGATCACGCGCACCGCGATCTCGCCGCGATTCGCGACGAACACCGTCCTGATCCGCGATGGTCGGTAGAACGAATCGTGCGTCGAATTCATGTCGTTCATCGCGTTCACGCCTCGATTCGCATCAGCACTTGCCCGGCGTCGACGGGCTCGCCGTCGTCGACGAGCACCTCCGTGATGCGGCCCGCAGTCGCGGTTTCGATCTCGGTGAACTGCTTCATCACTTCGACGAGCCCGACGACCGCGCCGAGTCCGACCGTCGAGCCGACTTCGACGTAATGGTCCGCGTCGGGCGACGGACGCCGATAGAACGTCCCAGGCAGGGGACTGACGATATCGTGTAATGCCATCTTGGTACGCTCCTCAAGCCTGATCGATGCGGATTGCGGCCGCGGCGGGCGCGGCGATGCGGATGTCGTGCGCGACGAGCGCGTCGCGGGTCGCCCGGACGAGCTGCAGCGCGCCCGGCGTATCGCTGTGAATGCAGATCGAATCGAAATCGATGTCGATGTCTTCGCCGTCGACGGTCGCGACGCGGCCGTCGACGCACGCGCGCAGCACTTTGTCCGCGACCTGTCGCGGATCGAGCTTGCCGACGCGGCGCGTGAACACGATCGAGCCGCTGCGGTCGTAGTCGCGGTCCGCGTAGAACTCGCGAACGACCGGCTGGCCGAGCTCGCGCGCGATCCGGTGCGTGACCGACGCTTCCATGCAGAAAAGCAGCAGCGTCGGATCGAGTTGCTGCAGCGTCTCGACGAGGAGCCGCGACAGCGCCTCGTCGCGTGCGGCGCGCATGTAGAGCGCGCCGTGCGGCTTCACGTGCTGAACGCTCACGCCGTGAAAGCGTGCGAACTCGCGCAGCGCGCCGAGCTGATACAGGATGTCGTTGACGAGCGCTTGCGGCGCTTCGTTGACGTCGCGGCGGCCGAAGCCCACGAGATCGCGAAAGCCGGGATGCGCGCCGATGCCGACGCCCGTGTTCTTCGCGAGCTGCACGGTGCGCGCCATGATGTTGGGATCGCCCGCATGAAAACCCGTCGCGATGTTCGCCGAGCTGATGAGCGGCATGATCTCGTCGTCGACCCCGTCGCCGATCTTCCACGGACCGAAGCCTTCGCCCATGTCGGAGTTCAGGTCGACGCTGTGTTTTCGCATGCTGAATGCCTCCTTCGTCGCCGGCCCGCGCACCGGAAAGGGCGCGTCGACCGTGTTCGAAGCTAGGTTAGTCGGGCTGCGGTCTCCAAAATAGTTCTATTTTTATATGTCTCGATATCGATTTTTTCGATATCGGCCGATATGCATGGATTCGTCAGATCGTTGTGGGCCGCGTGCCGGCGGCATTTTTGGCGGATGCGCACGCGATGAAGATCGACTGATAAGATACCGCCGGCTGCGTTATCGATTTTTCAGGTGGTCGCCATGGCGTTAACCCTCAGGCAACTGAAGTATTTCGTTGCGACCGCGGAGCTCGGACAGATCTCACAGGCGGCGATCCAGTTGACGATTTCGCAATCGGCCGTCACGAGCGCGATCCGCGAACTCGAAGACAGCCTCGGCACGCAGCTCTTCATGCGCACGGCGACAGGCGTCACGCTGACCCACACGGGCCGGCGCTTCCTGAATCAGGCGTACACGATCCTGTCGTCGGTCGACGAGGCGATGCGCATCCCGAACCTCGAAAGCACGCTGACGGGCACGCTCGCGATCGCCGCGAGCTACACGGTGCTCGGCTACTTCCTGCCGCATCATCTGCTGCGTCTGAACACGCAGTATCCGCGGCTGACGATCCAGCTTCACGAGCTGAATCGCGAATCGATCGAAGAAGGCTTGATCGCCGGGCGCTACGACATGGCGGTGCTGCTGACGTCGAACGTGTCGAATCCCGAGCTCGTGCTCGAGCCCGTCATTCATTCGGCGCGCCGGCTGTGGGTCGGTGCGCATCATCCGCTGCTCAAGCGCGAGAGCGTGACGTTCGCCGACGTCGCGCCGGAACCGTTCGTGATGCTGACGGTCGACGAAGCCGCGTACACCGCGTTGCGCTACTGGAACGAGACGCCGTACCGGCCGAACGTGATCCTGCGAACGTCGTCGGTCGAGGCGGTGCGCAGCATGGTCGCGAACGGCAGCGGCGTCGCGATTCTGTCGGACATGGTCTATCGGCCGTGGTCGCTCGAAGGGCGGCGGATCGAGACGGTGCTGTTGCGCGATCCGGTGCCGCCGATGAGCGTCGGGCTCGCGTGGCGCAGGAACACCGAATTCAGTCCGGCGATGCATGCGGTGCGCGAGTATTTCCGGCACACGTTCATGGAGCCGCGCGCGGGCGGCGGCGTTTGACGCGCACGGACGCCGATCGCGAGTGCACCGTTTTTCCGGCGACTCGGCATAATGAGGCGTCGCTTTCGACGTCGAGCCGAACCGGAGCCGTCGGCGGCCAGCGCGCACGTGCGCGGGCTGGCCGCGCCCGATCGCTCCGGTCGTTTTCTTCCATTTATCCGGAGCGTCTCTTGTATCCACCGATCGAACCCTATGCACAAGGCTTCCTCGACACCGGCGACGGCCATCGCGTGTACTGGGAGCTTTGCGGCAATCCCGACGGCAAGCCGGCCGTCTTCCTGCACGGCGGCCCGGGCGGCGGCTGCAACGCCGATCACCGCCGCCTTTTCGATCCCGCGCGCTACAACGTGCTGCTGTTCGACCAGCGCGGCTGCGGCCGCTCGACGCCGCACGCGAGCCTCGACAACAACACGACCTGGCATCTCGTCGACGACATCGAGCGGCTGCGCGAGATGGCCGGCGTCGAGCGCTGGCTCGTGTTCGGCGGCTCGTGGGGCAGCACGCTCGCGCTCGCCTATGCGGAAACGCATCCGGCGCGCGTCAGCGAGCTCGTCGTGCGCGGCATCTTCACGGTGCGCCAGTCGGAGCTGCTCTGGTATTACCAGGAAGGCGCGTCGTGGCTGTTCCCGGACCTCTGGGAAGCATTCGTCGCCCCCATTCCGCTTTCCGAGCGCTCGGACCTGATGGCCGCCTATCGCCGCCGCCTGACGGGCGACGACGAAGCCGCGAAGCTCGAAGCCGCGCGCGCGTGGAGCGTCTGGGAAGGCCGGACGATCACGCTGCTGCCGAATCCCGCGCACGAAGCGCATTTCGGCGACGCGCACTACGCGCTCGCGTTCGCCCGCATCGAAAATCACTATTTCGTTCATCAAGGTTTCATCGAAGAAGGGCAGTTGCTGCGCGACGCGCATCGTCTCGCGGACATCCCGGGCGTGATCGTGCAGGGGCGCTACGACGTCGCCACGCCCGCCCGCACCGCATGGGAGCTGGCGAAGGCGTGGCCGAGGGCGTCGTTCGAGATCGTGCCCGACGCGGGCCACGCGTACGACGAGCCGGGCATCCTGCGTGCACTGATCGCGGCGACCGATCGCTTCGCGCGAGAGTGATGATCCTGCATCGAACGCAGGCGCGCGGCGGACGTTGCCGCCGAACGAAGGAGCGGCGCGCTCGATGCGCGCCGCGTCGAAGCTTCCTTCGAAATCTCCCCCAATGTAAGCCGTAGAACAGAGACGCGTCCCGGCCGGTGACGATACTCGAAGTGAGTTCAACGAAGTGCGGCGATTCGCCGGGACCGTCGGCGAAGAGGGGGAGTCGTGAACGAGGGTTTCATGCAGGACCGCATCAATCAGGCCGTCTGGCGCAGCCGCAGCGCGCTTCGCGGATACGGGAGCGCGACCGGCTGGACCGATCCGGGCGAGGCCGCTGCGCTTGCGTGGATCGCCGAGCGCGTGCGCGCCGAGCCGATTCTCGACGTCGGCGTCGGCGGCGGACGCACCGTGCCGATGCTGAAGGCGATCAGCGCCGATTACACGGCCGTCGATTACACGCCCGAGCTCGTCGAGATCTGCCGGCGCAATCATCCGGGCACGCGCGTCTATCAGATGGATGCGCGCGACATGTCGACGTTCGCGGACGAAAGCTTCTCGCTCGTCGTGTTCAGCTACAACGGCATCGACGCCGTCGATCACGACGGCCGGATGTCGATCCTGAAGGAATTCGCGCGCGTGCTGAGGCCGGGCGGCTTCACGCTGTTCTCGACGCATAATCTCGCGGGGCCGAGCTATCGCGAAGGGCCGTCGCGGCTCGTTCGGTTGCCGCGGCGCTCGGCGAATCCGTTTTCGATCGCGCTCGACGCGGCGCGCATCACGTATTCGCTGCCGATCGGCGTGTTCAACTATTTCCGCAATTCGCGTTTCAACCGAGCGTTCGATGGTTATGCGATGCGCGTGTGCGCTGCGCACAAGTTCGGGATACTCATCATGTATACCGATTTCGCGACGCAGCAGCGGCAACTCGCCGACGCCGGCCTTCGGCTGCGCGCGGCGTTCGGCGGTTCGACCGGCAAGCCTTTGCGGCGCGAGCAGGATTTCGGCGATGAAGCGTGGTTTCACTTCGTCGCGAGCAAGCCGTGCATGTAGGGTCGGAGTGATGCGTAGGAGCGGCGCGTCGGCGAACGCCACGCCGGATTCGAGGCATCGGCGTGCGTTTCGTGCGCAAATCCAAACGCAGCGACAGCGCGTGCATGTGGGTTCGCATCGGCGTCGAGTCGCGGTTGTCGACGCACGCATCGTTAGAAGGCCGATGGAGCGGCAGCCAATGACGCTTTACCGAAATGCTTCCCGCTGACGTAGCGGCAATGCGCGGCCGTTTCGCCGCGCACGATCCGGTCAGGTTGCGCCTAACCGGCGCTTTGCCGCTCCGCTCGCTTAGCCTTCAAGCGAATGCGTCCACTGGCCGCGGATCGCGCTCGGCGGGCCGCCGCGTATCGCGCGCGCCGCGTACAGCGTCGCGCTCGGCGGCGCGGTCGCCATGCAGCTTGAACACCGCCACCGCGCCGTGCAGCGCGCGCGCCTGTTCGGCGAGCGCATGCGCGGCCGCGGACGCCTCTTCGACGAGCGCCGCGTTCTGCTGCGTCACGTTGTCCATTTGCGCGACCGCGTGGTTGACCTGCTCGATGCCGACGCTCTGCTCGTTCGACGCCGACGCGATCTCGCTGACGATGTCCGTCACCTGCCGCACCGAACCGACGATCTCGCCGATGATCCGCCCCGCGTCGCCGACGAGCGCGGAGCCCGCGCCGACGCGCTCGGTCGACTGCTCGATCAGCGTCTTGATTTCGCGCGCGGCCGTCGCGCTGCGCTGCGCGAGCGTGCGCACTTCACCCGCGACGACCGCGAAGCCGCACCCTTGCTCGCCCGCGCGCGCGGCCTCGACGGCCGCATTCAGCGCGAGGATGTTGGTCTGGAACGCGATGCCGTCGATGACCGCGATGATTTCGGCGACCTTGCTCGAGCTGTCCGCGATTCCGTGCATCGTGTCGACGACTTGGCGCATCACGTCGCCGCCGCGTATCGCGGTCGTCGACGCCGCGCCCGCGACCGCGCACGCATGCTGCGCATGCTCGGCATTGCGGCGCACGGTCGACGTGAGCTCGTCCATGCTCGCGGCCGTTTCTTCGAGCGACGCCGCCTGCTCCTCGGTGCGCGACGACAGATCGAGATTGCCCGACGCGATCTGCGCGCTCGCGGTCGCGACGCCGTCGGCGTTGTGCCGCACGTCGCGGACGACGTGCGACAGGCTCGCCTGCATGTCCTTCAGCGCGGCGAGCAGTTCGGCGATCTCGTCGTCGCCGCGCGCGTCGATCGGCGTCGACAGATCGCCTGTCGCGATCCGGCGCACGCACGCGAGCGCGTGTGCAAGCGGACGCGCCACCGTGCCGCTGAACCACACGCCGCCGCCGAGCGCGAGCGCGAACACGACGAGCGTCGCGACGATGCCGACCGTCGTCGCGCGCACGGCGTCGCTTGCGGCATCGGCCGATACGCGCGCGCTGTCGGCGGCAATGTCCTGCGCGGCCTTTTCGAGCAGCGCGGCGGGCGCACGATCGACGCCCGCGACTGCCTGATCGCCGGCGGACGGATCGAAGCCCGATGCCTTGAATGCTTCGAAGCCCTTACGATAGCCTTGCCCCATTTCCGCGTGCGCCGACGCAAATTGCTCGATCAGCCGGCGGCTCTCGCTGTCGGGCAGCTTCGACTTCAATTCGGCGGCGAGCGCATCGACTGTCTGTTCGCGCTGCCGGAACGCGCTCCAGTACTTGTCGAGTTTCGCCGGATCCTTGCCGCGCAGCAGCGTGTCCTTCCACTCCTGAACTTGCAGCTTGAATGCAACGAGCGTCGCGGACACCATCCGCTCGTTCGCGACGTTTTGCTGGACCGTCGTGCCGTATGTGTCGAGCGAGCGATTGAGCGCGTGGATGCCGTAGAACGCGCCGGCGGACGTCAGGACGAGCGCTGCCGCGAAGGCAAGGGGGATTTTGCGGCGGAGCTTCATCTGACCTCGGGAATGGCTGGGGAATGCGGTGTCGCCTGCTGGCGATGGCTGGTTATCGGCGCGACCGCGCGTTCCTTAAATAAGAAGAATGGCTGCGTATCGATGTAAATCGTAAACGCCGAAAAGGGCTGGAACGTGCGTTCCGTCGCGCGATGCGCGCGCGTCGCCGCTCGCGTTTCGCGCGACGCGAACGGCGAATGGCGAGCGGAAATCAGAATGACTCAAAAGCCGGAGTGAAAGAACGCCGCCATGAAACCGCGATTCGCGAGCGTCACGCGCCGCCGCCGCGCTTCCGGTCGCCCCGAACGCCGCGCGCTTTCCCTTCGTCTGCGGCGAGCTTGCGCCACAGTGTCGTCTTGCTGATGCCGAGCATCGCGCACGCGCGATCGCGATCGCCGCCGCATGCGTCGAGCGCGGCGCGGATTTCGTCCGCCTCCGCGCGCCGGCGACGCTGCACGAGCGTTGGACCTTGCGCGGCGCGATCGTTGCCGCCCGCATCGACGTCGCCGTCACCGCCCGTTGCGAACGCATCGGCCGCGAGCACTTCGGGCGCTATCGCACGCAACGTGTCGACGCTCACGGCCACATGGCCGCGCTCGTCCGCATCGGCGAGCTCCACCGCGATCCGCTCGATCACGTTCTGCAATTCGCGCACGTTGCCGGGCCACCGATAGCGCATCAGCGCCGCGTTCGCCGCTTCGAGCGCACGCGCCGCGTCGCGTGCGTCGCGCAATCGCTCGGCGAGCCGCGGCTCGCGGCGCGCGGCTTGCGCCAACAGCGTCGCGGCGAGCGCGGGAATGTCGGCCGCGCGCTTGCGCAGCGGCGGCAGCCCGATGTTCAGGATGTTCAGCCGGTAATACAGATCCGCGCGGAACGCGCCCGCTTCGACGGCCGCGAGGAGCGGCCGGTGCGTCGCCGCGACGACGCGGATGTCGATCGGAATCGGCTCGGTCGAGCCGACGCGCACGACTTCGCGTTCCTGCAGCACGCGCAGCAGCCGGCTTTGCAGCGACGGCGGCATTTCGCCGATCTCGTCGAGGAACAGCGTGCCGCGGTGCGCGGCTTCGAAGAGCCCCGCCTTGCCGCCGCGCCGCGCGCCGGTGAACGCGCCTTCCTCGTAGCCGAACAGCTCACTTTCGAGCAGCGCTTCCGGAAACGCGCCGCAGTTCACCGCGACGAACGGATACTTGCGGCGCGCGGACAGCGCATGCAGGCTCTGCGCGATCATCTCCTTGCCGGTGCCGCTTTCGCCGAGGATCAGCACGGTCGCGTCCGATTTCGCGTAGCGCCGCGCGAGATCGCGCGCGTGCGCGATCGCGGGCGATGCGCCGACGACGTCGTCGAGCCGGTAGCGCGCGGTGAACTGCTGCGCATGCTGATGCGAGCGCAGCGTGCGGTCGAGCCGCTCGACCGCGCGCGATTCCTGGAACGTCAGCACGCTGCCCGGCGCGCCGGCGCTCGCGGCGAGCGGGCCGCGATGAACGACGTAGCGCACGCCGCGCACGGTCGCGAGCGTGTCGCCGTCGGCCGCGCGCAGCGTGCGCAGCTCGGGCGTCAGGTCGTGCAGCGCGCGGCCGACCGCGGTCGACGGCTCAATGCCGAGCGCGAGCGCGAGCCGCTCGTTGATCGCCTCGACGCGGCCCTCGCCGTCGAGCGCGACGACGCCGTCGCGCAGATGCTGCAGCAGGTTGTCGAGGCGCTCGCGGCGCAGCGCTTCGCCGTGCGTCGCGTGCGCGACTTCGAGCGCGGTGTTGACGGCTGCGCGCACCGACGCGTGCGAGTAGAGGAACACCGCGCCCATCCCGACGTTCGCGGCGAGATCGGTGACGAGCCCCGGCCCGACGACGGTCTCGATGCCGCGATCGCGCATCTCGAGCACGCGCGTCTCCGCTTCCTGCGCGGTCTGGTACGACGCGAACGCGACGTCGAGCCCATACGCGGCCGCGAAGCTGCGCACCTCGGGCGGCGTCTCGCCGTAGCTGACGAGCGCGATTCGCGTCGCGTCGCGCCGCGCGCGGGCGAGCGCATGCATCACGTCGAAGCCGGTCGGATTGACGAGCACGACAGGCACGCGCACGCGCGCCTTCAGATAGGTGCCGTTCGAGCCGGCGGCGACGATCGCGTCGGGGCGCCCGGCGCCCGCCGTCGCGAGCGCGGTGATCGCCTCCTCGTAGCCGCGCGCGACGATCCGCAGGTCGGCGCGCTCTTCGTATTCGTCGGCGATGTCGCGAAACAACGCGCGCAGCCGGCTGATGCCGACCGCCCAGACGCGTGGCCGCACGCCGGTTTCAGGCAGGGTGCTCATGCTGAGGGCCGAAAGGCTGAACGAGCGTGGCGCTCGGACGGATGGATGACGATCCGCATTATCGCGCTTGAATTTCAAATATGGAATTTCAATTTCGATATTGCAATCATCCGATGTGAGCGCCGAGCATGGAATGCGCGCAGAATCAGCAAGTTAGCGGCCGGCGAACGACTTGGCCCGGACCTTGCTACTTACGAGCATCTTTCAGGAGGAGTCGATGGGCAACCCACAACTGATCAGCGCCGGCGCGAAATTCCGCGCGGCGGTCGCGGCCGAGCAGCCGCTGCAGGTGGTCGGCGCGATCACCGCGTACGCCGCGAAGATGGCCGAGGCGGTCGGCTTCAAGGCGGTCTATCTGTCGGGCGGCGGCGTCGCCGCGAACTCGCTCGGCATTCCCGATCTCGGCATCAGCACGATGGACGACGTGCTCGTCGATGCGAACCGCATCACCAACGCGACGAACCTGCCGCTTCTCGTCGACATCGATACCGGCTGGGGCGGCGCGTTCAACATCGCGCGCACGATCCGCTCGTTCATCAAGGCGGGCGTCGGCGCGGTGCACCTCGAGGACCAGGTCGGCCAGAAGCGCTGCGGCCACCGTCCGGGCAAGGAATGCGTGCCGACTGGCGAGATGGTCGACCGGATCAAGGCGGCCGTCGACGCGCGCACCGACGAGACCTTCGTGATCATGGCGCGCACCGACGCCGCGGCGGCCGAGGGCATCGATGCGGCGATCGAGCGCGCGATCGCGTACGTCGAGGCGGGCGCGGACATGATCTTCCCCGAAGCGATGAAGACGCTCGATGACTACCGCCGCTTCAAGGAAGCGGTGAAGGTGCCGATCCTCGCGAACCTGACCGAGTTCGGCTCGACGCCGCTCTTCACGATCGACGAGCTGAAGGGCGCGAACGTCGACATCGCGCTGTATTGCTGCGGCGCGTATCGCGCGATGAACAAGGCCGCGCTGAATTTCTACGAGACGGTGCGCCGCGACGGCACGCAGAAGGCCGCCGTGCCGACGATGCAGACGCGCGCGGAGCTTTACGAATATCTCGGCTATTACGCATACGAAGACAAGCTGGACCAGCTTTTCAGCCAAGGCCGGAACTGAAGCACGGATACAAGGATTCAAGGATTCGAACCCAGGAGAGTGTAAGGATGAGCGAGACAAAGGAAGCAACAGCAACGAGCGCCGCGGGCGGTTTCAAGCCGAAGAAGTCGGTCGCGCTGTCGGGCGTCGCGGCGGGCAATACGGCGCTGTGCACGGTCGGCAAGACCGGTAACGATCTGCATTACCGCGGCTACGACATTCTCGATATCGCCGGCTCGAGCGAATTCGAGGAGATCGCGCATCTGCTCGTGCACGAGACGCTGCCGAACGTCACCGAGCTGGCCGCGTACAAGACGAAGCTGCGCGCGATGCGCGGACTGCCCGCGAACGTGAAGGCGGCGCTCGAATGGGTGCCGGCGTCCGCGCATCCGATGGACGTGATGCGCACGGGCGTGTCGGTGCTCGGCACCGTGCTGCCGGAAAAGGACGACCACAACCTGCCGGGCGCGCGCGACATCGCGGACCGGCTGATGGCGTCGCTCGGCTCGATGCTGCTGTACTGGTATCACTATTCGCACAACGGCAAGCGGATCGAGACCGAAACCGACGACGACTCGATCGGCGGCCATTTCCTGCATCTGCTGCACGGCAAGACGCCGTCGAAGTCGTGGGTCGACGCGATGCACACGTCGCTGATCCTGTACGCGGAGCACGAGTTCAACGCGTCGACGTTCGCGGGCCGCGTGATCGCCGGCACGGGCTCCGACATCTACTCGTCGATCACGGGCGCGATCGGCGCGCTGCGCGGGCCGAAGCACGGCGGCGCGAACGAAGTCGCGTACGAGATCCAGAACCGCTACCGGACGCCCGACGAAGCGGAAGCCGACATCCGCCGCCGCGTCGAGAACAAGGAAGTGGTGATCGGCTTCGGCCACCCGGTCTACACGATTTCCGATCCGCGCAACAAGGTGATCAAGGAAGTCGCGCGCAAGCTGTCGAAGGAAGCGGGCGACCCGAAGCTCTTCAACATCGCCGAGCGGCTCGAATCGGTGATGTGGGAGATCAAGAAGATGTTCCCGAACCTCGACTGGTTCAGCGCGGTGTCGTATCACATGATGGGCGTGCCGACCGCGATGTTCACGCCGCTCTTCGTGATCGCGCGGACGTCCGGCTGGAGCGCGCACATCATCGAGCAGCGGATCGACAACAAGATCATCCGCCCGAGCGCGAACTACACCGGCCCGGAAGACCTGAAGTTCGTGCCGATCGAGAAGCGCTGATCGGCGGCATGCGACGGCCGGGCTCGACGCCCGGCCGTTTCGCGACGATCGTTACCCAGTCTGTCCCCACGCAATGAACACTGCCAACCGCAAACCCCTGCCCGGCACGTCGCTCGATTTCTTCGACGCGCGCGCCGCCGTCGACGCGATCAGCCCGGGCGCCTACGATACCCTGCCGTACACGTCGCGCGTGCTCGCCGAGAACCTCGTGCGCCGCTGCGACCCGGCGATCCTCGCCGATTCCCTGAAACAGCTCGTCGAGCGCAAGCGCGAACGCGATTTTCCGTGGTTCCCGGCGCGCGTCGTGTGCCACGACATCCTCGGCCAGACGGCGCTCGTCGATCTCGCCGGCTTGCGCGACGCGATCGCGGAGCGGGGCGGCGATCCGGCGAAGGTGAATCCGGTCGTGCCGGTGCAACTGATCGTCGATCACTCGCTCGCCGTCGAGTGCGGCGGCTTCGATCCGGACGCGTTCAAGAAGAACCGCGCGATCGAGGATCGCCGCAACGAGGACCGCTTTCACTTCATCGAGTGGACGAAGAAGGCGTTCGAGAACGTCGACGTGATCCCGCCCGGCAACGGCATCATGCACCAGATCAATCTGGAGAAGATGTCACCCGTGATCCAGGCGCACGACGGCGTCGCGTATCCGGACACCTGCGTCGGCACCGACAGCCACACGCCGCACGTCGACGCGCTCGGCGTGATCGCGATCGGCGTCGGCGGCCTGGAGGCGGAGAACGTGATGCTCGGCCGCGCGTCGTGGATGCGTCTGCCGGACATCGTCGGCGTCGAGCTGACCGGCAAGCGTCAGCCCGGCATCACCGCGACCGACGTCGTGCTCGCGCTCACGGAATGCCTGCGCCGCGAGAAGGTGGTCGGCGCGTATCTCGAATTCCGCGGCGAGGGTGCGAAGAGCCTCACGCTCGGCGATCGTGCGACGATCTCGAACATGGCGCCCGAATACGGCGCGACGGCCGCGATGTTCTTCATCGACGAGCAGACGATCGGCTACCTGCGCCTGACCGGCCGCAGCGACGAGCAGGTGACGCTCGTCGAGACGTATGCGAAGGCGGCCGGCCTGTGGGCGGACAGCCTGACGCACGCGCAATACGAGCGCACGCTGACGTTCGATCTGTCGTCCGTCGTGCGCAACATGGCCGGCCCGTCGAACCCGCACAAGCGGCTGCCGACCGCCGAGCTCGCCGCGCGCGGCATCGCCGGCCAGTGGGAAGAAACGCCCGGCCGGATGCCGGACGGCGCGGTGATCATCGCCGCGATCACGAGCTGCACGAACACGAGCAACCCGCGCAACGTGATCGCCGCAGCGCTGCTCGCGCGCAACGCGAACGCGCGCGGCCTCGTGCGCAAGCCGTGGGTGAAGAGTTCGCTCGCGCCCGGCTCGAAGGCGGTCGAGCTCTATCTGAAGGAAGCGAACCTGCTGCCCGATCTCGAGAAGCTCGGCTTCGGCATCGTCGCGTTCGCGTGCACGACCTGCAACGGCATGTCCGGCGCGCTCGATCCGGCGATCCAGCAGGAAATCGTCGATCGCGACCTGTACGCGACCGCCGTGCTGTCCGGCAACCGCAACTTCGACGGCCGCATCCACCCGTATGCGAAGCAGGCGTTCCTCGCGTCGCCGCCGCTCGTCGTCGCGTACGCGATCGCGGGCACGATCCGCTTCGACATCGAGAAAGACGCGCTCGGCCACGACCAGGACGGCAAGCCCGTCACGCTGAAGGACATCTGGCCGACCGACGAGGAAATCGATGCGATCGTCGCGTCGAGCGTGAAGCCCGCGCAGTTCCGCGCGGTCTACGAGCCGATGTTCGCGCGCGCGGCCGACGCCGGCGAGCGCGCCGCGCCGCTGTACGACTGGCGGCCGCAGAGCACGTACATCCGCCGTCCGCCGTACTGGGAAGGCGCGCTCGCGGGCGAGCGCACGCTGCAGGGCATGCGTCCGCTCGCCGTGCTCGGCGACAACATCACGACCGATCACCTGTCGCCGTCGAACGCGATCATGGCCAACAGCGCCGCGGGCGAATATCTCGCGAAGATGGGCCTGCCCGAAGAGGACTTCAATTCGTACGCGACGCACCGGGGCGACCATCTGACCGCGCAGCGCGCGACGTTCGCGAACCCGACGCTCGTCAACGAGATGGCGGTCGTCGACGGCGCGGTGAAGAAGGGCTCGCTCGCGCGCGTCGAGCCGGACGGCTTGGTGACGCGGATGTGGGAAGCGATCGAGACCTACATGAACCGCAAGCAGC
Source organism: Burkholderia sp. BDU5 (assembly GCF_001522845.1). Classification (NCBI taxonomy): domain Bacteria; kingdom Pseudomonadati; phylum Pseudomonadota; class Betaproteobacteria; order Burkholderiales; family Burkholderiaceae; genus Burkholderia; species Burkholderia sp. BDU5. Next base: position 111,056 of record NZ_LOWC01000029.1, read on the forward strand.
CGCTGATCGTGATCGCGGGCGCGGACTACGGCCAGGGCTCGTCGCGCGACTGGGCGGCGAAGGGCGTGCGGCTTGCGGGCGTCGAGGCGATCGTCGCCGAAGGGTTCGAGCGGATCCACCGGACGAACCTGATCGGGATGGGCGTGCTGCCGCTCGAGTTCAAGCCGGGCACGAATCGCACGACGCTCGGCATCGACGGCGCCGAGACGTTCGACGTGATCGGCGAGCGCACGCCGCGCGCGGATCTCACGCTCGTGATCCATCGGAAAAACGGCGAGCGCGTCGAGGTGCCGGTCACGTGCCGGCTCGATACGGCAGAGGAAGTGTCGATCTACGACGCGGGCGGCGTGCTGCAGCGCTTTGCGCAGGATTTCCTCGAATCGTCGCAGGCGGCATGACGGCGCGGTGACGCGTCTTTATCGGGCGATGCGGTGACGCATCGCTTCACGGGTCCGTTCGCCGCGCGGGTGATCGGACCCGGGTCACGCGCTTTGCATGGGACCTGAGTGCTTCAGCACTTACTCAGGTCGACATAAGCGCTAAAGCGCCAACTCTGGTCGATACAGGACAACATGAAGATGGCTCACATCCCTCAAATCAAGATTCCCGCGACCTACCTGCGCGGCGGCACCAGCAAGGGCGTGTTCTTCCGGCTGCAGGACTTGCCCGAGGCCGCGCAAGCACCGGGCGCCGCGCGCGACGCGCTGCTCTCGCGCGTGATCGGCAGCCCCGATCCGTACGGCAAGCAGATCGACGGGATGGGCGGCGCGACGTCGAGCACCAGCAAGACGGTGATCGTCGCGAAGAGCGCGCGGCCCGGCCACGACGTCGATTACCTGTTCGGCCAGGTGTCGATAGACAAGCCGTTCGTCGACTGGAGCGGCAATTGCGGCAACCTGTCGGCGGCGGTCGGCCCGTTCGCGATCTCGGGCGGCCTGATCGATCCGGCGCGCGTGCCGGAAAACGGCGTCGCGACCGTGCGGATCTGGCAGGCGAACATCGGCAAGACGATCGTCGCGCACGTTCCGATCACGAGCGGCGCGGTGCAGGAGACGGGCGACTTCGAGCTCGACGGCGTCACGTTCCCGGCGGCCGAAGTGCAGCTCGAATTCATGGATCCGGCTGCCGACGAGGACGGCGCGGGCGGCGCGATGTTCCCGACGGGGAACCTCGTCGACGATCTCGACGTGCCGGGCGTCGGCACGCTGAAGGCGACGATGATCAACGCGGGGATTCCAACGATCTTCGTCGAGGCCGAGGCGATCGGCTATTCCGGCACCGAGCTGCAGGACGCGATCAACGGCGACGCGAAGGCGCTCGCGATGTTCGAGACGATCCGCGCGCACGGCGCGCTGCGGATGGGGCTCATCCAGTCGCTCGACGAGATCGAGACGCGTCAGCACACGCCGAAGGTCGCGTTCGTCGCCAAGCCGGCCGATTATGTCGCGTCGAGCGGCAAGCGCGTCGCGGCCGCCGACGTCGACCTGCTCGTGCGCGCGCTGTCGATGGGCAAGCTGCATCACGCGATGATGGGCACGGCCGCCGTCGCGATCGGCACCGCGGCCGCGATTCCGGGCACGCTCGTGAATCTCGCGGCGGGCGGCGGCGCGCGCGACGCGGTGCGCTTCGGTCATCCGTCGGGCACGCTGCGCGTCGGCGCTCAGGCGAAGCAGGAAGGCGGCGAGTGGGTCGTCACGAAGGCGATCATGAGCCGCAGCGCGCGCGTGCTGATGGAAGGCTGGGTGCGCGTGCCGGGCGACGCGTTCTGACGTTTCGGCGCTTGGACAGGGCGGTGATCGGGCGTTCGGGTGTTTTATCGTGGCGGCATTTCGATAATCCGGCGCTTCGGCGTTTCAACATTCCGACGCCTTGACGCTCCAGGGCTCCAGGGCTCCAAGGCCCAAAGCTCGAAGGCCCAAAGCTCGAAGGCCCCGAAGCTCGAAGGCCCCGAAGCTCCGTGAATCTAGCCGCTCCAAAGCCTCGGCGCGCGGGCGGCCTGCTGTCCGGGCGCCGCAGTGATCTGATGTCTCCGTGATCGGGCATCCCGACGATCGCGCACGGCGGCGATCCGGGATGCCGCCATGCCGCGATGCCGATATCCGGCGCGACCGCTTTGCAATGGCGGATTCGCTGCCGCATCGCGCGACCCGCGCCGCTCACGTCTGCCGAGTCTCCCCCGCTTGCGCCGCCGCGTCATGCGGCCGATGCACGCGTTCCGCCTTCCCGCAAGCGCGGCTTGCCGGCACGCTACGCGTTCTCTTCGACGGCGCCTGTCTCGCGCCCGTCTCCGACCCGATTGATCGTGCCCTGCGCGACCGCGACGAGCCGTTCGTGATCGCCGTCGATCACGAATACGTGGCACTGGCAGGTCGCCTGATTCCGTCCCGCATAAACCAGCTTCGCGCGCGCGATCAGCGTGCCGACGACGGCCGGGCGCAGGTAATTGATCTTGTATTCGGCCGTGACGACGCGCGGCCCGAGCGCAAGCGCGCCGGCGAACGTCAGTGCGTTGTCGGCGAGATAGCTGATGACGCCGCCGTGGACGAAGCCGTACTGCTGCCTGAGCTCGTCGCGGATCGGCAGGCGCAGCGACGCCTCGTCGCCACCGATGTGCACGAGCTCGGTGCCGAGCAGCATGCTGAAGGGTTGCGCGCGCAGGGCGCCGCGCGCGTGATCCACGATGTCGGTCATCGACGTTCCTTCGCTATCGATTGAATTGATACGTTGAACAATGCGGCGCGACGCGCGCGCCGCCGATGCAATCCGGCTCTTTGCGCTCCACTCTAGGAAGGGGGCGCGCGATACGCAAGGAAATTCGTCGTGCCGGCGCACTAGCGGAGGGGTTTGTTCGCCGAATTGCGTCGAAGCTCGGTTTCGGGGGCGACGCGGATGCGCGTTCGAATTCGGCGGCGCCTGACGATGCCGCCGGCGCATCAGGCGCGGCGCGCGGGCGTCGATCGTGGGTCGAGCGGTCGCCACCGGCGCGCCGGCCGTGAGGCAATCGTGAGCCAGTCGTGAGCCAATCGTGACGGGGCATCGAGCGAACGGCGGATCGTCGCCACGCGATCGGCGAGTCGCGCGGCGGGCCGGCGGACCACTACCAGTTTTGGTAGATAGCGAAAGCGCGCAGGCGACCTAACCTTAGTACGCAGACCATTCGACGCATAGCGGAAGCGTCCCGCCGAGCCGGCGGACGCACGGAGACGACCGCGTTACCGCCGTAGAACAACGGCGCGCCGGTTCACAAGGATAACTAATGGCAAATCACGGGCGGCAAGCGGCACGGTGCGTGACACCGTGCCGCCGCATCGCGGAGAACGCGTCGTCCATCGACGAAATTCCCGATCCTGCAGATCCATGACAGCCAGACGCACATCGCCGTTGCAGGAGAGGTCACGGGGCTGTCGGCCGTCGTCCTTTTTCAGGAGGAACAACATGAATCAAGCATCCGGCCATCCGATCACGCCCTACGGCGTCGCGATCCACCAGGCGATCGCCGGCGGCGATCTCGCGCAAATGAAGACGCTGCGCGCGCAGGCACAGGCGCTGCTGAGCCAGCAGGGCAACCTGTCCACCGCGCTCGAGCTGCTCGAGGTCGAGATCGCCAGGCTCGAACAGAAGAAGTAGCCGCGAGTCCGCCGCCGCCGTTCGTCGCTTCGTCATGGCGGCGTTTCAGCGTTTCGTCGTCGTTCAACCACTTGCATCAAGGAGGCTCACATGTCCGAAGATCTTCGCGTCGGTCTTTTTCCGGTTCGCTACAACGTCGGCACCGGGCTGCCCGGCGCGCCGCAGCTCGCGCTCAACCTGGTGGTCGATACGACGGAGCGCAGCGTCGTCGGCACCGCGACCATCTCGCAGGCCGTGAACCCGCCGCTCAACTTCCGCGCCGAAGTCTGGGGCACCTACGTATTCCGGCTCGGCCCGCCGCCGCGCCGCGACGGCCGCGGCGCGATCGTGCAGATTTCGCTGCAGGGCGGCCAGGTCGGCCACGACGCACCGTTCATCACGTTCTATGCCGAGCTGCTGTTGCGCGGCGACGGCAAGTCGGGCGTCGCGTCGTATCGCTACTACTCGAACGGCACCTGGCACGAAGTCGAGAACGTGCCGGTCAAGGCCGATCCGGAAGTCGTGCCGCTCGAGCCCGGACCGGTCATCCTCGAAACGGCGCGAAGCGCGTACGGACCGATGCCGATGTATGCGGCGACGATCCAGTATGCGACCGCGTCCGGCGATCTCGCGCACATGAGGACGCTCGCTTCCTATGCGCGGCAGCAACTGGAAAGCCGCGACGACATCGCGTCCGCGCTGAAGGCGCTCAAGGCGGAAATCGCCAAGCTCGAAAGCCGGCAGTGAGCGGCGCGGCCTTGCATCGACATCGTTCGTTCATCTTCGTGGAGCTAACGCCATGGCTACTACCGGTCTCTTTCCTGTCCAACTCCGTGTCTCGACGCCCAATCTCGGCGCGCCGGTCCTCTGGCTGTATCTGCTCGTGAATGCGGTCGAGAAGACCGTCTCGGGCTTCGCACGCATCACCCAGCCGATCTATCCGCCACCGCATTTCCGTGCGCGCGTCACCGGACAGTTCCATCAAGTGAGGCTGGATCCGCAGTCGCCGCCGTCGATCGCGCTGAGCATCACGGGCAGCCCGACGGGGCCCATCGCGCCGCAGGTGGTGATACTGGAATTCAACGGCCTGCTGAACGACGACTGGCAATCGGGAACGGCGAACTACCGGTACCTGGACGACGGTCGCTGGCATTTGATCGAGCACGCGATCGTGACGAAGGACAACTCGCTGATCCCGCTCGAGCCCGCGCATGAGCACGTGGTGCCGCTGTACGGCGTCGGTCTGCAGGAAGCGCGGGCGTCCGGCGACCTGAGCCGGATGAAGGCGCTCGTGCAGCAGGCGGAGCAGCAGCTTGCCGATCATGACGCGATCGCCGCCGAGCTGTCGAAGCTCGAAGCGGAAATCGCGCGTCTGGAACCGCGCGGCTGAGCCGGAACGGCCGGCGCCGCACGCGTGGGCGCGCCCGTGCGTGCGGCGCCGACTGCGCGACGAGGAGACATCGACATGAGCACAATGGACGCGCGCCCGGCCCGCTACCTGAGCGACAGCGACTATCAACGTTTCGTCCCGGTTCATGCCGTTTGGGAAATCACGCTGGCCTGCGATCTCAAATGCCTGCACTGCGGCTCGCGGGCCGGCCATCGGCGGACGAACGAGCTGAACACCGAGGAATGCCTCGAAGTCATCGAATCGCTCGCGCGGCTCGGTACGCGCGAGGTTTCGCTGATCGGCGGCGAAGCGTACTTGCGCAAGGACTGGACGCAGCTGATTCGCGCGATCCGCTCGCACGGCATGTATTGCGCGATCCAGACGGGCGGCCGCAACCTGACGCCGAAGCGCCTCGCGGAAGCGATCGACGCCGGCCTGAACGGCGTCGGCGTGTCGCTCGACGGGCTCGCGCCGCTGCACGACAAGGTGCGCAACGTGCCGGGCGCGTTCGACCGGGCCGTCGACACGCTGCGGCGCGCGCACGACGCGGGCCTCGCGGTGAGCGTCAACACGCAGATCGGCGCGCAGACGATGGCGGATCTGCCCGCGCTGATGGACACGATCATCGAGCTCGGCGCGACGCATTGGCAGATCCAGCTGACGGTCGCGATGGGCAACGCGGTCGACAACGACGAACTGCTGCTGCAGCCGTATCGGCTGACCGAGCTGATGCCGCTGCTCGCGAAGCTGTATACGGATGGCCTGAGCCGTGGCCTGCTGATGAACGTCGGCAACAACATCGGCTATTACGGCCCGTATGAGCATCTGTGGCGCGGCTTCGGCGACGAACGGGTGCACTGGACGGGCTGCGCGGCCGGCCAGACCGTGATCGCGCTCGAAGCGGACGGCACCGTGAAGGGCTGCCCGTCGCTCGCGACGGTCGGCTTCTCGGGCGGCAACGTGCGCGACTTGTCGCTCGAAGACATCTGGCGCACGAGCGACGGGATCCATTTCGGCCGGCTGCGGTCGGTCGACGATCTGTGGGGCTTCTGCCGGAGCTGCTATTACGCGGACGTGTGCCGCGGCGGCTGCACGTGGACGTCGCACTCGCTGCTCGGCAAGCCGGGCAACAATCCGTACTGCCATTACCGCGTGCTCGAGTTGCAGAAGCAGGGGTTGCGCGAGCGGATCGTGAAGGTCGAGGAGGCCGGTCCCGCGTCGTTCGCGGTGGGCCGCTTCGATCTCGTGACCGAGCGCATCGCGGACGGCGAGCCGGTGTCGAGCATCGTCCGCTCGGGGCAGGTGATCGAGCTCGCGTGGAAGAACAAGGGCAAGCGTTCGCCGGACGTCGGACGCGTGCCGCCGAAGCTGAAGCTCTGCCGCAACTGCGACGGCTACGTGCATGCGAGCGAGCAGACCTGTCCGCACTGCGGCGGCGATATCGACGCGTCGGCGCGGATGCACGAGCAGGAGACGAAACGCCGGCACACGTTGATGAACGATCTCGAGCGCCTGCTGGGCCTGCCGGCGTCGACGTTCGACGGCGCATGACGCGTGCAGGCGCGCCCGGTTTTGTTAGTCGGCGGGCCGCGAGCGACCGGAGAGTCCACACGCCGCGTGCGTGATCGCTCAAGTCCGCCGCCGAAATGCCGCTAAAGCCAAGGTAGTACTTTTTCTTGGCTCTAACGGAAATTCATGTTCAGCAAAATCAAGCTCGCATCCGGCCTGCTCGGCGTGCTCGTCGTGTTCTGCCTGTTTCTGATCGCGGTCGAAGGGCTCGGCTTCTGGTCGCTGTCCGAGTCGCGCCGCAACGTTGACGATCTGTCCAACGTCGCGATCAAGCAGGTCGATGCCGCCTCCTTCGCGACCCAGTACATGCTCGACGCCCGCACCAACCTGTCCCGCGCCAGCACGCGGATGGTGAAGGGCGATCCGATGCCCACCGAGATGCTCCAGCACGTGCGCGACCAGCTCGCGCTCGCCGATCGCGCATACGCCGGCTTCACGGCCGCGCCGACGATCAGCGCCGAGAACACCGATCGCGCGGCCGCGCTCACCGATCGCTACCGCAAGTACCACGCGGCGCTCGTCGATCTCGTGCGATTCCTCGAAACCAACGATATGCAGGCGTTTCTCGATCAGCCGACGCAGGAGATCCAGGACACTTATCTCGGCGAGCTGCGTACGTTCTCGGAATTCAGCAACAAGACGAGCCAGCACGCGCTCGCGATGATCGACACCGGGATGCGGTGGTTCGAGACGGTCGGCGCCGTGCTGCTCGTGCTGATGCTCGCGTGCATCGCGGGGATCTACGTCGTCGCGCGGCGCGCGGTCGTCGCGCCGCTCGCGCAGGCGGGCGTGCACTTCGAACGGATGGCGCAAGGCCGCCTCGACGGGAAGGTGACGCCGCGCGGCGTCCACGAAATCGAGCGCTTGCTGCGCGGGCTCGCCGAGATGCAGGCGAGCGTCGCGGGAACCGTGCGCACCGTGCGCAACGCGTCGAACGCGATCCACCTCGGTGCGGCGGAGATCGCGAGCGGCAACGCGGACCTGTCCGCGCGCACGTCGAGCCAGGCCGCGTCGCTCGAAGAGACGGCGGCGAGCATGGAGGAGCTGACGGCGACCGTGCGGCAGAACAGCGACGGCGCGCGCGCGGCGAGCACGCTTGCCGACGAGGCGCTGCTGGCGACGAAGAACGGCGGCGCGATCGTCGACGACGTGATCGACAAGATGCACGGGATCGCGCGCAGCTCGGGCCGGATCGCCGAGATCATCGCGGTGATCGACGGAATCGCGTTCCAGACCAACATCCTCGCGTTGAACGCGGCCGTCGAGGCGGCGCGCGCGGGCGAGGAAGGGCGCGGCTTCGCGGTCGTCGCGGGCGAAGTCCGCGCGCTTGCGCAGCGCAGCGCGCAGTCGGCGAAGGAGATCAAGGCGCTGATCGAGGAATCGGTCGCGCAGATCGACGGCGGCTCGGAGCTCGTTGAGCGTGCGGGCGAGGCGATGCGCTCGGTGTCGGCGTCGATCGAGCGGGTCGCGCAGACGATGACCGAGATCACGGCCGCGTCGATCGAGCAGAGCGCGGGGATCGAGCAGGTCAACCAGGCCGTCACGCAGATGGAGCAGTTGACGCAGCAGAACGCGGCGCTCGTCGAGGAAGTCGCGGCGGCGGCCGGGTCGCTCAACGAACAGACCGAGCAATTGCAGCAGTCGGTCTCGGTGTTCGAGCTCGGCGACGCGCGCGAACGCCGGCCGGCCGGCGGCGCAGTGCGCGGCGACGCCGCCGAGCCGCAGCTCGCGCGCGCGTAGTCTCGAATGCGCCGGGCGCGCGGCATCGGCAGAACGGGCCGCGCGTCACCCAGCGTCCCGCGCTCGCCTCGCCGTGGCCGCGCTCATGCGGCGCGCTTCGACGTTGCGCCGACGAGCAGCCGCACCGCGACGGCCGCGATGAGCGCGAATGCGCCGCTCACGCACAGCGCGACCGAAAAGCCGCTTGCAAAGCCCGCCGGCGCGAGCCGCGCGAGCGCCGCGCCGATCTGCGGCGGGTGGCCGCGCGTCGCCTGCGCGAGGTCGCCCGCGAGCAGGCTCGACACGAAGTGCGGGGCGAGCGCGCCGAGCAGGTCCGGCGCGTCCGCGACGCGCCGCACGAGCGCTGCGTGGGTTCGCGCGGCGAGCACGGCGCCGAGCACGCCGGCCGCGAGCGCCGAGCCGAACAGCACGCTGCCCGGCGCGTCGATGCGCTTCGCGTGCGGATCGCGCGATTCGTCGATCGTCGCGCAAACGGCCGCGGCAAGCGCGATGCACACCGGCAGGTTCAGCAGGAAGATCCAGCGCCAGCCGACCCATTGCGCGATCCCCATGCACATCCCCCAGATCGCCCATGCGCGCGCGGCCGGGCGCGCTCGTCGCGGTGCTCGCGTATCTGTCGGTCAGCGGATTCGTCGCGGTCGTGCCGCAGGCGCTCGTCGGCTGCATCGCACTGCCGGGCGTCGCATATCGGCCGATCGAAGGCAAGCCGATTCCGTCGGAAGTGGCGCTCGCGTATCGCAAGCACGAGAAGGCGCCCGCCGTGCGCGCGTTCGTGCGGTACGTGCGGCAGGTTACGCGCTTTAGAGGGCGGCCGCGCACGCATTGTGCGTCACGCGTCCGCTGGCAACGACGCGTACGCGGTCGCGAGGTGATACGGCGTCGTCGACGGCATGTCCGCGCGCGCCACGCCGCCCTGCGCGGTCTTGCATTCGTACCAGCCGCGCGGATGCAGGAACCGTTCGCTGAAGCGCGCGATCTGCCGGGCGAGCGCGTCCGGCTCGCCGCCGTGCGTCGCGAGCGCGCGCAGATATTCGGTTTGCGCCCAGATCCGCTGCGTGCCGTCGATGCATGCGCCGTGCGCGTCGGTCGCCGCGCAGACGCCGCCCGTGTCCGGATCGATGCCGTGCCGCTGCGCGAACGCATAGGCGCGTGCGAGCGCGTCGGGCAGGCCCGTCGCCGCGAGCCGTGCGCCCGCTGCGCTGACGAGATAGAACCATTCGAACTGATGCCCCGGCTCGAAGCGGTTGTCGGCGCTGCCGAGCGGCAGCTCCGCGACGCAGCCGATGCGCGTATCGACGAACGTGCGCTCGACCGCCTGTGCGGTGCGCAGCAGCGCGTCGTCGAACGCGGTGTCGCCGAACGCGCGGCTCGCCGCGAGCCAGCCTTCCGTCAGGTGCATCAGCGGATTCTGCAGCGGGCCGCCGGCCGTCGCGGCGAAGTCCTCACTGCGGGCCGAGTCGAGGAGCGCGTTGCCGGGCTGCGGCGCGAAGCGCTCGCCGATCAGCGCCGCCGTGCGTTGCGCGACGTCGCGCGCGTCGCGATTGCCGAACGCCGCGAAATATTCCGCGCACGCGAACACGACGAACGCGTGCGTATACAGATCCTTCGTGCGGTCGAGCGGCGCGCCTTGCGCGTCGACGCTGTAAAACCAGCCGTCGTGGCGAAGATCGCGGAAGTGGCGGCACAATGCGGCAAAGAGCGCGTGCGCGTGGTCGGCGTCGCCCGCCTGCGAGAACACGAATAGCTGGCGCGCGCACGCCATCGCGCGATAGCGGGTGACGGGCAACGGCGCGTACGTGTCCGGCGCGACGGCCTCGAACGGCAGTTGCAGCGCCTGGTTGAAGCCGGGTCCGCGCCAGAGCGGCAAGACGATATGCGCGAAATGGCGGCGCAATTGAGCGGCCTGATCGGAAACGGAGACGTGGGCGGACATGACGAATGACGACGCGGTTGGCATTGAAATGACGCGGCACCGGACGCGCGGGCCGAGCGGCAAGGATAAAGCATGCGGCCCGCCGCCGTCGAAAAAAGGAGAGTACGGATGCTGAACAACGTCGAACTCATCATGCGGCTGATTCTCGCGGCGGCGCTCGGCAGCGTCATCGGCGTCGAGCGCGAGCGCCTGTCGTGGGCGGCGGGGCTGCGCACGCACATGCTCGTGTGCGTCGGCTCGGCGCTCATCATGATCGTGTCGGCGTTCGGCTTCGCGGACGTGCTCGGCCAGGCGCACGTCGATCTCGATCCGTCGCGGATGGCCGCGCAGGTCGTGTCGGGCATCGGCTTTCTCGGCGCGGGGTCGATCCTGCTGCGCGGCGAGATCGTCCGCGGGCTGACGACGGCGGCGAGCCTGTGGTCGGTCGCGGCCGTCGGGCTCGCGGTGGGCGGCGGGCTGTACGCGGCGGCGATCGCGGCGACGATCATCATCCTCGTCATCCTCGCCGGCATCAAGCCGCTCGAGCGCCGCTATCTGACCGTGCGCCAGCGCCGCCGTCTCGTGCTGCTGGTCGAGCGCGGCACGCTGACGTTCGATTCGGCGCACGCGGCGCTCGGCGTCGACAGTGCGCGCATCAAGCGCTTCATCGTCCAGCAGAGCGAGGACGCGGAAGACAGCGACGAAGTGACGATCGCGCTCGGCCGCGTGTCGGACGTCGAATACGAGAGCATTTGCGCTCGGCTGCGGCAATTGCCGGGCGTGAAGGGTTTTACCGAGCAGAAGAGCGGCTTGCCGGACGATTAAGCTACGGGATCGCCGGGCGGGCATGAGACAATGCCGCCTTCCCGAAATTGTTCGCCGCATTGTCCGGCGCGCGTGCGGCGCGCCGCAGCACGACCTATGACCGATTCCGCAGCATTCCCACGTACTCGTTCTTCCCGATCGTCCCTGTCCAAGCGCCGGTCGCGCGCCGCGGCGGCGGGCGGCGGCCGTGTGCAGTCGCGCGCCGCGGCCGGGCCCGGCCGCGATGCGACGGTGAGCGAAGCGTCCCGCGACGAGCACACGCTCGATCTGTTCGGCGGCAGCGCCGCGAGAGAAGCGAAGCCGACCGCCAAGGCGGAAAGCGCGCGCAGCGCGCGTGCGACGGCGCGCGGCGGCGAACTGGTGGGCGAACAGGCCGATCTGCTGAGCGGATTCGCGGAAGATTCGGCCGCGCGCGCACAAGGCGGGGCCGACGAGCGTTCTGCTGCCGACGCGGCTGGCATGCGCGCGCAAGATACGGCTTCGGTGGGTGAATCCGCGAGCGCGCCGGCGAGTTCCGTCGAGTCCGCATCGGCCGATGCGGGTTCGGGGCGGCGCGATACATCTGCCGTCCAGGCCGCCGAGCCGGCGACGGCGAAGTCCGGCGCCGACGATGCGACGGCAGCCAGTCCGACCGATTCGCGCCGTTCGTCTTCGCGTCGCGCGGAGAGCAAGAAGCAGGCGGCCCAGCGCGGCGCGCATCGAGGTTCGGCATCGCAGGGCGATGCAACGCGGGGCCAAGCGGCTCGAGGTCAAACCGCCCAGGGCGAAGCGGCGCACGACCAAACGCCCGAGAACCCGGCGCGTCAAAGTTCCGCCGACGAAGCTCGCTCGGCCGAAGCTCCAGCAGCCCAGGATACGGCGAACATCGGGCCGACGAACTCGACTCGAGCCGATCCGAATCAAGCGAATCCGGAGTCGACATCGCCGGTCGCGATTCGCGCAGCGGCCGTCCCGGAGCGCCGCGACGCTGGCGCGTCGGCCGACACGCCAGCGGAATCGCCGAAAACGCCGCACACGAGCGGCAACGCGACGCCGGGCGCGGTCTTGTCCTCGACGCCCAGCGGCACCGGCGGCGGTAACGTTACCGCCGCGCCGGCTCAGTCGACGCCATCCGCCGCGTCACCGACGTCGTTCCCGGCGTCGGCATCCCCTGCCCACGAGCGTCAGGCGGCGGCGCCGTCGAATGCGCCCGCAGCGCTGGTCGAACTCGACGCCCACCTGCGTCCGCTCGCCGACCGAATCCGCGCGCTGCAATCCGAAACGGTCGATCTGCGCCGGGCGGCCGATACGGAAATGCGCCGCGTCAACCGCTTGCTGCTCGCGCTCGGGGTGGTCGTGCTGATGGCGATCGTCGCGCTGGTCGTGCAGGCGATGCAGTTGTCGCGACAGCGAGACGAATCTGCTGCACTGCAACAACGCATCGACCGGCTCGTCGCCGTGCAGGCGACCCAGGAGGCGACCGTCGCGACGCTGTCTCAGCGCCAGGACGAACTCGGTGCGCAGGTGGATCGTTTGACGAGCCGTCTCTCCAGCCCCGCGACGTCTGTCAAACGGCCGCGCAGGGGCCGCGGGCACTGAGAAAAAAGGGACGGTTGGCGGCTGCGGCGAGAGGTTGCACATGTGTTGCCGAGCCGCAACGAACCGGTTCCATTCGCGCCTGAAAAGCTCGGTCCGCGAAGATATTGTTGCGACGCACTATCTGTGTTTAGGGAAAACCCTTAGAATGCGTTTTAGGTGAAAACCCTAATCCTTCGCTGACAGGAGTCGCAAATGAGCCTCATCTTCGCGCTGCTTCAAAAGATCGAAGATCTCTTCACGTCGCCGCATCTGCCGCTCGACGCCGAATATTCGTACGAAGCCCGCCACGCCGAAGCGGAGCGTGTGCGCAAGTCGCACGTCGCGCAGGTCGGCCTGATCCGTCGCTGATGCGTTCCGCCCGGTGCGGGTGCGCCGGGAGCGTCGCGGTTTCGTTCGTCTGCCGGCGAATGAGTAGCCGTATCTGACGGAACGACGGACCGCCGCTGCAAGCTCGACGAGCGCGGGCAGTTGCAACAAATTCGGAACACCGCCGACAGGCCGAGAGCCGTCGGCACCGCGCGCGATTGCGCCGGTCGGCATCGACGAGCATCGTTCGCCGCGGCCGTTGCCGATTGGATGGCGCGTTGCGCTATCGCGCGAGGTGATCGAGCGGCCGTGCGGCGGCGACCGCCGCCAGGGCGCAAAGGCAGTGGCGGCCCGTTTTGTCGCGCGCCGCTTCGTCAGTCGCGACAAGGGTGGAGCGCCGCTTCGCCGCGATAGACGCTGATCGCCATGACGATCGAAGCCAGGCTGCACACCACGCCGGAGACGAACACGGCCGACGTACCGGCGAATTTCGCAATGACGCCGGCGAGCGGCGCCGACAGGCCGATCGCGATGTCGAAGCATGCATCGTAGAAGCCGATCGCCATGCCGAAGTCGTGCTGCGAAATGCCGCGAATCGCAACGAGCGCGAGCAGCGGATAGATCATCGACACGCCGAAGCCGCTCAGCGCGGCGCCGAGAATCGACATTGACGGACTCGTCGACTGCCAGATCAGCAACTGTCCGACTGCTTCGATCGACAGCATCCACACCGCCATCGCTGGCGAGTTGTTCCTGTCCGCGCCAGAGCCGAGCAGCAGGCGCGCGCTCACGAAGCCGACCCCGAATGCGGACAGCGCATATTCCGCGCCCGACCAGCCTTTTTCCATATACGCGATCGCGACGAAAGACGTGACCGTCACGTATCCGACGGTCGCGAGCCCGAATACCAGGCCCGGCCGCCAGATCTCCCTGATCGTCTCCAGCGCGCTGCCCTTGTGATCGGCGGGCGCGGCCAGATGCGCGTTCTGCAGCCGCATCGCGATGAACAGGCCGACTAGCGGGACGATCGCGGTCGCGAGCGCGACGATCCTGAAGCCGAACATTTCATTGAGCGCGGCGGCGAGCGCTGCTCCGGCCGAAATGCCGGCGAACATCGCGATGCCGATCCACGACAGCGCCTTGCCCGCGTTGTCCGCGCCGAATAGGCCGATCGGCCAGGTGCTGCCGCCCGTGAACAGCAGGCCTTGCGCGAAGCCCATCGCGATCCGGCCGACGACGATGAGCGCGAGGCCGAGTGCCGGAACCGACGCGAATTCGCTGCCGACGAAGTAAAACGCACCGGATGCGAAGCTGCCGAGCAGACCGATCAGCATGGCGATCTTCGGGCCTTTGCGGTCGGCGGTGACGCCGGCGAAGTGTCGCGTGAGCAGCGTCGCGACGGATTCGACGCCCATCACGAGCCCGACGACCGTCATTCCGTATCCTAATTTCGCGTTGACGAAGGCGGGGACCGAGCCGAGCGGCATGCCCATCGCCATCAGGCCGAGAAAGACGACGACTGCTATCGGAACGAAGCGGCCCGCGCGGGCCGATTGCACTGCAACACGCTTGATCATCGATGTTTCTGTCAAAAAAGCGTCAAGAAAAGACTCGCGGTAAGCGATTGCTTTCTCCAAACGGACGTGTTGCGCAATGTCATTGTTTTCGATCCGGAGCTCGGCATCCGGCTCCCGACGGATTCTATTCGCGGCGCCGAATTTCTTCAGACGGTCGATGCGCTTGAGCGAATGCGGTCAGCGCGGCGGCCGATTCTTCGTTCTCGAGGCCGCCGGACGGGGGGCGAGCGCGATGACGCGGAACCGAGCGAGAAGCGAGTCGAGCACGGAGAGCGGGACAGGACGGACGACCGGATGGCGTGCGGCGGCCGGCGAAACCGTCGTCGTCGCAATGGGCGCCAAATGATCGGAAGCGGACCGTGAGCCGGCCGCGCACGAATATGGATGCGATTCCCGGAACCGCTCGAACCGCCGAGCACGAACCTCGGCATCCGGCGATCCGCAAGCGAATTCCGATTCGCGCAACCGCGCGTCGCCCACTACACTGGGTGATATCCCGGCTGCTTCGAACAGGTGTGGCATGCTACAGATGCGTCCGATGACCCAGACGGAATTCCGCGAATACCGCGCGCACGCCGCGCGCAGCTATGCGCGCGATCTGATCGAGTCCGGCCAGAGCGAGCCGGACGAAGCCGACGAGCGCGCGCTCGCCTGCATCGACACGCTGCTGCCCGACGGGCTCCTCACCGACGATCAGGTGCTGCTGACGCTGAGCGAATCCGGCGACGGCGTCGTGCTCGGCCACCTCTGGTACGGCGTCGTCGCGGAAGGACCGCATCGGACGCTCTTCATCTACGACCTCGAAATCGAGCCCGCCTTTCGCCGCCAGGGCTGGGCGACGCGCGTGCTGCAGGCACTCGAGGACGACGCGCGGCAACTGCACGTGAGCGAGATCGGCTTGTCGGTGTTCAATCACAACGCGGCTGCGCTCGCGCTGTATCTCGAGCTGGGTTTCGTCGCTGCGACGACGACGCTCGTCAAGTCGATCGAGCCGCTTTGATCTTGCGGTCGTGCTGCCGCTGCGAGCACGGCGGTGCGTCGCGGCTGCGACAGGCGGTCTTCACATCGATGCGGATTTGCGTATCGTTGCGACGCGCACGACGAAGACACGCGGTGTCGCACGTGTTCAAGCCTGTCCGTTATTCGCGTTCATTCTGGCTCTTTGAGCCGCTTGTCGCGCTGACATCGCGATAGCGGGAGCTGTTTCGCCTTCAGCACCTTCACGATCCGCCGTTCCTGCTTGTCGGTGATCACGGTGAGGCAAGCGCATCCGTAGCCGTGCGGGCCGTTGGTTTCGACATATTGCTTGCCCGACATGTCGGGAATCAGGTCCATCCCGTCGGCCTCGGGGCCGCCCATCGTGCTGAGCGTCCATGAGCCGGTGCGGTCGGTGAGCCACCAGTTCGCGGGCGTCGGGTTCTCGAGCCAGCCGCATCGGATTTCGGCCGCGTGCGCGTGCTGGACCCCGAATGCGAGGGCGAGCGCGGCGAGCAGATGGCTTCCGCTGCGGCGTGAGGGCGAAGCCGTTGCGGTCGCTCGCGCGCGCTTTGCGTGGCGGCGGGTGAGGGATAGGGTCATGCTGCGTGATGGGCGGCGCGTTCGTCCGTCGCTGTCGTCCTGTCGATGCGGGCAGTCTAACGCAGTCGAGCACGCGGGCGTGTCGCGATTTGTCGCGCACCGTCGTCGCGCACGGCCCGCAGCCCGCGGCGTGCGATGCGCTCACGAGCCGCGGGCCGCTTGCTTCATGCGCAGCGCAGGCTGTCGCGACCTTGCTTGTTGCCGCTCAGCGCGCTTCACCCTTCCAGCGCCGCAGCAGCAACGCGTTGGTCACGACGCTCACGCTCGAAAACGCCATCGCCGCGCCCGCGATCATCGGATTCAGCCAGCCGAGCGCGGCGAGCGGAATCCCGACCAGGTTGTACGCGAACGCCCAGAACAGGTTCTGCTGGATCTTCCGATATGTGCGGCGCGAGATGTCGACCGCGTCCGCGACGAGCGCCGGGTCGCCGCGCATCAGCGTGATGCCGGCCGTGTGCATCGCGACGTCGGTGCCCGTCGCCATCGCAATGCCGACGTCAGCGGCGGCGAGCGCGGGCGCGTCGTTGATGCCGTCGCCGACCATCGCGACGACGCCGTCGCCCGCCGTCCGCTTCATCTGTGCGACGACGCGCGCCTTGTCGTCCGGCAGCACTTGCGCGTGAACCTCGTCGATGCCGAGCGTCGCGGCGACGGCCGCCGCGCTGCCGTGGTTGTCGCCCGTCACGAGCGCGCTCTTGATGCCGCGCGCCGCGAGCCGTTCGATCGCGCGCCGCGCATGCGGCTTCACGGTATCGCCGAACGCGACGAGCGCGAGCGCTTCGCGCGGCGCGTCGGCGCGCATCAGCCACGATACCGTGTTGCCTGCAGCTTCCAGCTCCGTCGCGCGGCGCGCGAGGCCGGCCGGCGCGGCGATGCCGAGCTCGTCGCGCCAGCGCGTGCTGCCGAGCGCGAGCAGGCGGCCGTCGACATGCGCCTCGACGCCGCGGCCCGCGACCGCGCGCGGCGTGCCGGCGCGCGCGGCGGCGAACGGTGAATGGCGCGCGTCGGCATCGGCGTCGAACGCAAAGACGACCGCGCGTGCGAGCGGATGCGCGCTGTCGCGCTGGACGGCGGCGGCGAGCGCGAGTGCGCCGGCGCGCGGAATGCCGATCGCGTCGAACGCGGTGACGGTCGGCTTGCCTTCCGTCAGCGTGCCGGTCTTGTCGAACGCGACGATGCGCGCGCGCTGCGCGAGCTCGAGCGCCTGCGCATCCTTGATCAGCACGCCGTGCCGCGCGGCGACGCCCGTGCCCGCCATGATCGCGGCGGGCGTCGCGAGGCCGAGCGCGCACGGGCACGCGATCACGAGCACCGCGACCGCGTTGAGGATCGCCGTCTCGACGCCCGCGCCCGCGACGAGCCAGCCGGCGAACGTGACGAACGCGATCGCGACGATCGCGGGCACGAACACGGCGCTCACGCGATCGACGAGACGCTGGATCGGCGCTTTCTCGGCCTGTGCGGATTCGACGAGGCGGATGATGCGCGCGAGCGTCGTCTCGGCGCCGATCGCGGTCGTCGCGACGGTCAGTGCGCCTTCGCCGTTGATCGAGCCGGCGGTCACGCGGTCGCCCGGCTCTTTCGGCACGGGCAGGCTTTCGCCGGTGATCAGCGATTCGTCGATGTGCGTGACGCCCGCTTCGATCCGGCCGTCGACGGGCACGCGCTCGCCCGGCAGCACGCGCACGACCGTGCCGACGCGCACCTGCGCGAGCGGGACGTCGCGCTCGACGCCGTGCTCGACGATGCGCGCGCGATCGGGGCGCAGCGCGTTGAGCGCGCGAATCGCGTCGGTGGTCTGCCGCTTCGCGCGCGCTTCGAGCCATTTGCCGAAGCGCACGAGCGTGACGATCACCGCGGACGCCTCGAAGTACAGATGCGCGGGGTGGCCGGGGTCGCGCAGCATCAGCCAGATGCTGAGGCCGTATGCGGCCGACGTGCCGAGCGCGACGAGCAGGTCCATGTTGCCGGCGCGCGCCTTGAGCGCGTGCCACGCGGCGCGGTAGAAGCGTGCGCCGAAGCCGAACTGCACGATCGACGCGAGCACGAGTTGCAGCCACGCGGGCAACGCGGCGTCGATACCGAACGGCGTGGCGAACATCGGCAGTGCGAGCGGGACGGTCAGCACCGCGGATGCGATCACGAGCCGGCGTTCGCGGCGGGCTTCGGCGAGCTTGCGGTCGTCGGCGGTGGGCGGCGCGGGGAGGGCAGGGGTGGCCGGCGCGGTTGCGGTGGAGGCGGTGGAGGCTGCGGAAGCTGCGGAAGCTGCGGAAGCTGCGCTTACCGGTGAGGCGCGATAGCCGGCTTGCCTCACCGCATCGACGAGACGGGCGGCTTCGAGGCTCGCGTCGGCTTCGATCGTCGCTTTTTCGGTCGCGAGGTTGACCGTCGCGCGAGCGACGCCGGGCACTTGCGACAGCGCCTTTTCCACGCGGCCGGCGCACGACGCGCAGGTCATGCCGTCGATGTCGAGTTCGAGCGTCTTCGTCGCCGCGGCGTGCATGGGCGGCGCAACAGTCGTTTCGTTTGCCGCGGGCGCCGTCCGCGACACACGCGACTGCGCCGCGACATTGAGCGCGCACGCATCGGGCGGCGGTAACGCGCCGACGCGCGCGTCGCGCACCACATCGGCCCGGTAACCGGCCTGCTTCGCGGCCGCGACGAGCGTCCGCGCATCGACGTCGCGCTCGACATCGACCGCCGCACTCGCCGTCGCGAGATCGACCTTCGCGCCCGTCACGCCGGGCACTGTCGCGAGCGCCTGCTCGACGCGTCGCGCGCAGCCGCCGCAGGTCATCCCGCCGACGGCCAGCGTGACGGTGGCCGCACGCGTCACGACGGCATCGCCGTCGTCGTTTGCTTTACCGGCGCCGTCGTGCCGTGCGTCGCCATCCCGGTGCGCGGCGGGCTCCGCCGCGACCGTCGCGCGGTATCCGGCGGCGCCGAGCGCGTCGACGAGGCGGGCCGCGTCGACGGCGGGCGTCGCATCGACGGTCGCCGTGCCGGCGTCGAGATTCACGGCCGCGCCGGTCACGCCCGGCACCTCGGCGAGCGCCTTCTCGGCGCGCGCCTTGCAGCCGCCGCAATGCATGCCTTCGACGAACAGCTTCGTCGTGACCGATGTGGCAGGAACGAACAGCTTTGTCATCTGCAATCCGATTCGATAAGGCGGGCGATGCCGCCGACAACTGCAAGTATCAACTTTCCCATGATGGGAAGGTCAAGCGGACGATGCAGCACCGATGCCGATCGTCGGGGCGTGGGCAGCGCGGGGCCGCCGTGGTCGCGGGCGGCCGCACAAGGCTTCGCCGGGCGTTCGGGCGGCGGTCCAGCGCCAGGGGCATGCGCACGGCGCGGCGTTTGGTCGCGCATCGGCGGCGGTTTCTCACGAATCGCGAGACGGCGAGCGCACCGGGCGTTCGTCGCAATGCGCCGCCGTCCGTCTGCTTCTCGTGTTCGCCATCCCAAATATTGACGATCCGTCGGCACGCCGAGGCGCTCCACTCGGATCCGAATCGCCTTTTCGCGCGATCGGGCATTGTTTTTGCCGGGGCGACGAGAGTACGATACTGCCGATCCAAAAATAACGATCTGATCAAGCAACAGCCGGCCGGCACGCACGCTACGAGGAAGACCCCGCGCCCTACGGGCCGGCCGCCGATCAACACGCGCGGCCCTGCCGCGCGTTCGCCGTGCCACCGAATGATAAAAAACCGACGAGAATCCACTGTTTCTCTGCGGCGCGCTGGCGCGTCGCTTGCCGCGCTGGCGCTGCTTGCGGCCTGCACGTCGACGCCCGAGGCGATCCAGCGCAAGACGGGCTGGATGCGCAGCGAGGTCGCAGATTCCTACATCTACGCTTATCCGCTCGTGCTGATGGACGCCGCGAAGGAGGCCGCGGCGGCCGACGGCGCGCCCGTCAACACGCTGCGCCACGCGCAGGCGCTGCCCGCGCCGGGCGCCGCGAACCCGCCGCTCGCGAGCGTCGACATGCTCGATTCGACCGCGTGGCTCGACGTTGCCGACGAGCCGGTGATCGTCGCGCTGCCCGACGGGCGCGGCCGCTATCTCGACGCGCGCGCGCTCGACATGTGGACCAACGTGCTGTGGTCGACCGGCCCGTCGGCGAATCCGCGCTCGGGCGCGAGCCGCGCGCGCACGCTCGCGTTCGTCGGCGCGGGCTGGGAGGGCACGCTGCCGGAAGGCGTGACGCGCGTCGACGTGCCCGCGCGCAACGTGTGGCTCGACGTGCGGATCCAGACGAGCGGCGGGCGCGATCTCGCCGCCGCGAGGAAACTGCAGCGCGCGATTCGCGTCGAGCCGCTGTCCGTCTATACGGGCGACGCCCGCGGCGCGCGTGCGGATGCGGGCGCAGCGTCGGCCGAGCCCGCATCGGGCGCCGCCGCGTCGCCTGTCGCGCAGGTCGCGGCGCTCGATCCGCCGGCGTTCTTCTCGCGCGTCGCGCGCGCGCTGCAGGACAACCCGCCGTCCGCCGCCGATGCGCACGCGCAGGAAATCCTCGCCGACATCGGCGTGACGGCGGGCGCGCCGGTGCAATGGAAGGGCGACAAGCTGATCGGCGCCGAGAACGGCGCGGCCGAGGCGCGCGAGCGGCTCACCGCGCTGCCGCCGAACGCGCTTTCCGCGAACGGCTGGAGCTGGCTCGGCGACAGCGTCGGCAACTACGGGCAGGATTACGCGTTGCGCGCGTACGCGGCGTCGACGCAATTCGGCGCGGCGACGCGCGACGACGAAACCGTCGCCGTCGTCAAGACCGACAGCGCGGGCCGGCCGCTCAACGGCGCGCACCGCTACGTGATCCGCTTCGCGCCGAACGCGCTGCCGCCCGCGCGCGCGTTCTGGTCGCTCGCGCCGTACACGCCGGACGGCGCGCTGCCCGACCTGGGCCGTGCGCGCCGCTCGATCGGCGAGCGCGACCGGCTGCACCGCAACCGCGACGGCTCGCTTGAGATCGTCGTGTCCGCAACGCCGCCCGGCAAGGGCTACGCGTCGAACTGGCTGCCCGCGCCGCGCGCCGACTTCGCGCTCGCACTGCGGCTCTATGCGCCGAAGCGGCAAGCCGCCGACGGCACCTGGCAGCCTCCCGCCGTCATCCGCAAGTGAACGTTCGCGCGCGCCACCCGGTCATAAGGCCGGGTGCGGCGCGCGCCGACGCCCGCATCCTCGCTGCGTCACGAAAGGCGCAGCGCCTATACTGGCGAAAGCCGGACCTTCCCGTCCCGATTTACTCGCTGCCGTTCCGACGGCGATTCAGTAATGGCATTCAATAAAGAAACCATCCAATCGACCTTGCAAAAGCTTGGCGTCGCCGCCCGGTCGCGCCGCGCGAAGCGCACTGGCATCGGCGTCGCGATCTTCCTCGCGGTGTTCGGACTGCTCGGCTTTTTCGCGGCGCCGCCGCTGATCCGACACATCGCCGAGCAGCAACTGAGCCAGCAGCTCGACCGTCCCGCGACGATCTCGCGGATCGCATTCAATCCTTACACGCTGCGGCTCGAGGCCGACGGCGTGCACGTCGGCGAGCGCGGCGGTCAGGGCGATTTCGTCGACATCGGCAAGCTCGTCGTGCGCGCGTCGTGGACGTCGCTCGCGCGTTTCGCGCCGATCGTAGACGAAGTGCGACTGGATCAGCCGCGCTTCCGCGTCGTCCGCTACGACGCGCAGCGCTTCAACTTCACCGACCTGGTCGACAAATTCTCCAAGCCGTCGCCGCAGCCTTCGACGAAGCCGGCGCGCTTCTCGGTATCGAACATCCAGGTCAACGACGGCCGCATCGAGTTCGACGACCAGCTGCTGAACACGAAGCACGTCGTCGACCAATGGTCGGTCGGCATTCCGTTCATCGCGACGCTGCCGTCGAAGACCGACATCTTCGTCACGCCGAAGCTGCGCGCGCGCCTCGACGGCAGCGGAATCGCGATCGACGGCAAGACGAAGCCGTTCGCGCAGTCGCGCGAATCGTCGATCAACCTGAAGTTCGACGGTCTCGACGTGCCGCGTCTTCTGTCCTACGCGCCGACGAAGCTGCCCATCGACATGCGCTCGGGCAAGCTGTCGAGCGATCTCAACTTGAATTTCGCGATGTCGGGCGATACGCCCGCCCTGCGCGTGTCGGGCGCCGTCGATCTGAACGACGCGCAGGTGACGGGCCCGGCGAACGAGCCGCTCTTCGCCGCGCACGCGGTGCACGTCGCGGCCGCGCAGATCGAGCCGCTGCGCAACGTGCTGCATTTCGACGACATCCGGATCGATCAGCCGGTCGTGTCGCTCACGCGCGACAAGGCAGGCGTACTGAACGTCATGAAGCTGGCGGGCGGGGCGGAGGGGACGCCGGCCGCGGCAAAGGCCGCCGCTTCAACGCCGGCGTCGGCCAAATCCGCTGCTGCTTCGGGCGACCCGGCCGTCGCGGCAGCGTCCGCGTCCGGAGCGGTCGAATCGCCGCTGGCCAGCGGCGCGTCGGCCGCGGCCGCCGAGAAAGAGAAGACCCAGCCGCTCGACCTGACGATCAAGCGTTTCTCGATCAACGACGGCACGCTCGACATGAACGATGCGTCGCTCGCGACGCCCGCAGCGATCTCGCTCAAGCACGTCGCGACGACGCTCGCCGATTTCACGCTGACGGGCAAGACGCCCGCGCGCTATACGCTCGCGACCGACGTCGCGAGCGGCGGCTCGCTGAAGGCCGAAGGCGCGTTCAACCTCGCGGCGCGGCAGGCGGACACGAAGCTCGTCGTCGACGCGCTCGCGCTGCCCGTCGTGCAGCCGTATCTCTCCGGCGCGACGTCCGCGCGGGTGCTCGACGGTGCGCTCAGCACGTCGGTCAACGCGAAGGCGGACTGGTCGAAGACGCCGCTCGACGCGCAGGTGAGCGACAGCGAGCTCGGCCTGAAGTCGCTGAAGATCGCGCTGCCGAACGCGAAAACGCCGGCGGTCGCGCTGCCCGACGCGCGCGTGAAGGTGACGAAGATCGACTTGGCCGCGCGCACCGCCGAGATCGCGAGCATCGATGCGACGGGCCTCGCGCTCGACGTCGCGCGTTTGCAGAACGGCAGGATCGATCTCGCGTCCCTCGCCGGCGCGCACGAAGCGGCGCCCTCGCGCGCTGCCGCACCCGCGTGGCGCTACAAGATCGACGAACTGAACGTGAAGGACGCGAAGGCGAACTTCACCGACCGCTCGACGCCGCTGCCGGTGAAGCTCGCGTTCTCGCCGCTGCAACTGAACGTCAAGCAGATCAGCGAAGACCTGTCGAAGCCGCTGCCTGTCAAGCTGACGACGACGCTGAACCGCAAGGGCTCGCTCAACGTGTCGGGCAACGTCACGGCGACGCCGCTCAAGGTCGGCCTGAAGCTGAACGGCAACCGGCTCGACGCGGCTGCGTTCGAGCCTTACTTCGGCAGCATGCTGAACGCGACGGTTGCGAGCGCGCTGCTGAACGCGAAGGGCGAGCTGAATGTCGAGCAGGCGAAGCAGTCGATGAAGGCGTCGTATCGCGGCGACGCGGCGCTCGTCGACGTGCGGATGCTCGACAAGGCGACGTCCGATCCGTTCGCCGGCTGGCGCTCGCTCGCGCTCACGAACCTGAAGGCGAATTACGACAACGTGCGCGGCACCGATGTCGACGCGTCGCGCGTGACGTTTTCGAATTTCTACGGCCGCGTGCTGCTCGACGCACAGGGGCGGCTGAACTTGCGCGAGGTCGTCGCGAAGGAAAGCGGTCCCGCGCAGTCGTTGACGCGCGATGCGAGCGGCAAGGAGCCGGTGCCGCTGACGCCGCAGGCGGCGTCGCAAGCGAGGGCGGCCGCCGCGGCGTCGGTCGCGGCGCCGGCGTCGGCGCCGGTGCTCGCGTCGGCGGCCGCGGCGTCGGCTGAGAGCGCGTCGGCGTCGGCCGTATCCACGTCGGCCGCATCCACGTCGGCCGCATCCGGCGCCGCCGTCGTGCGCGCGGCCGCGCCGCCTCAGCACCCGGTGCGGCTGCATTTCGGCCAACTGCTGCTGCAAAGCGGCCGCGTCACGTACACCGACAACTTCATCAAGCCGAACTACACGGCGAACCTCGTCGCGATCAACGGCACGGTCGGCGCGTTCGGCACCGACTCGACGACGCCCGCGCCCGTCGACGTCGGCGCGAAGCTCGCGGCGAACGGCCCGATTACGATCAAGGGGACGGTGAACCCGCTGATCGAGAAGCCGGCGCTCGACTTGACCGCGACCGCGCACGACATCGAGCTGACGAACCTGACGCCGTATTCGGCGAAGTACGCGGGCTATCCGATCACGAAGGGCAAGCTGAACGTCGATCTGCACTACAAGCTCGACAACGATCAACTGAGCGCGAACAACCACATCTTCATCGATCAGTTGACGTTCGGCGACCACGTCGAGAACGACACCGCGACGAAGCTGCCGGTGCGGCTCGCGATCGCGCTGCTGAAGAACTCGCGCGGCGAGATCGACGTGAATCTTCCGGTGTCCGGATCATTGTCGAATCCGGAGTTCAGCGTCGGCGGCCTGATCTGGCGCGCGGTGCTGAACCTGATCGCGAAGGCGGTCACGTCGCCGTTCACGCTGCTCGCGCACGCGTTCGGCGGCGACGGCGAGGAGCTCGGCTACGTCGAGTTCGAGCCGGGCCTCGCGAAGCTGTCCGACGCGTCGGACAAGAAGCTCGACACGATCTCGAAGATGCTCGCGGAGAAGCCGGCGATCCGCCTCGACCTGATTGGTCGCGTCGATCCGGTCAAGGACCTGCCGGGCCTGCGCGACGCGTACGTCGACCGGCTCGTCCGGCAGCAGAAGCTGAAGGACGTGGTCGGCCAGGGCGAGAGTGTCGATCCGATGACGGTAAAGGTCGATCCCGCCGAGTACACGAAGTATCTGACGAAGGCGTACAAGGCCGCCGACTTCAAGAAGCCGCGCAACGTGATCGGCTTGACGAAGACGCTGCCCGACGACGACATGAAGCAGGCGCTCGCCGATCATGCGCCCGTCGACGATTCGAGCCTGCGCGCACTCGCGCAGAGCCGCGCGCAAGCGGTCCGCCAGTATCTGGAGGGCAAGGTCGATCCGAGCCGGATGTTCATTGTCGCGCCGAAGCTCGATGCGAAGGGCATTGAGGACAAGGGGGCGACGACGCGCGTCGACTTCGGTCTGAAGTGACGCCGGGGGACGTCGCATGACGTCGGCTCGACGAAGGCGGCGCGGCTCGGTCCGCGCCGCTTTTTTTGTTCCCGTGCCCGCGCGCGGCCCTCGTGCGCGGCAGAGGCGGCGCGCCGCGTCAGCGCGCCGCGACGGCCGGGGCGCGCTTCTCGAGCTCCTTGCGCGCGGCGAGTGGAATGCGCGGATCGTCCCACGCGGCCAGCCATTCGACTTCCTTCGCGGTGAACACCTGACCGTAATTGCGCAGCGCGTATTGCAGCGAATCGATGATGTGATGACGGATGATCTCGGGCGTGCGCGCGTCGTCGAGCACGCATCGGAAGGCTTCCAGCGTGGCCATCGTGATGCTCCGGATAAGGACGATTTCCTTATCGCATGACAATAGTCCTTCGCCAACCCTGAAAAAAACGCCCGGCGGGCCGGACGTGCGGGCGTCGCGGCATGCGCCGGGCGGCAAGTCGCCGCAGTGGGCGGGCGGCGAACGCGCCGATGTGCGCGGCGCGCGATCTTGTTTAGACGAACCGGATGGTTCGGATGTCCGGACCGGCTGGAAGCGCCGGCCGCCGCCGATATGCAGGGGCGGCCGGCGCTTCCCTTGCGTCTTCAGCGGTCGAGACCAAGGCCCGGCAGCACGCGCGTGCCTTCGAGCGCGACGGCGTGCAGCAGGCGCGGCTCGAGGCCGAGCGAGCGCAGGATCGTCGGCGCGACTTGCGTCGTCACGACCGGCGCGTCGATCGTGCGGCCTTGATGGAAGCCCGCGTACGACACGACGAGGCCGAGGTGGTTGTCGTCCGGCGCGTTGCCGCCGTGCTCTTCGTCCTTCTTCTTGCTCGACGTGTAGATCACGCCCGGATTCGGCTGCACGACGATGTCCGGCGTGCGGCCGAGTGCGGGACTGCCGAAGCGCTCGGCGACGCTCGGGCCGGACAGGATGTAGGCTTGCGGGCCGTCCGCGCAGATGCCGGGCGCGTTGCAGCCGAGGTTCGCCTTCAGTTTCGCCACGACCGCGTTCAACTGACTCTGGTCGCGCAGCCAGACGAGGCCGACGTCGTCGGTCTGCACGAAGCCCGTGCCGACGAGGCCCGTGCCGTCGTTCAGGTTGCCCGACGCCGTGTTGTTCTGGCCGAAGTTGCCGTTCGGATCGAGGAAGTTGTTCGCTTCGAGGAGCGCCGTCAGCGTGTCGCCGTTCTTTACGAGCTTCGTGTGATCGGTCGGCGACTGGCCGTGTTTCGCGGTCACGATCACGACGGTCGAGTCGTACAGGCCGCGCTGCTTGAGCTCGGCGACGATGCGGCCGAGCGCGCCGTCGACGTACGCGATCGCGTTCGTGACTTCCGGCCCCGGCGTGAAGCTCGCGTCGAGATAGCCGCCGCCCGATGCGACGGTCGCCTTCTGCGCGACGGAAAGCGTCTGGAAGTTCGTGCCGAACACGGTCGGCACGGGCGCGGCCGCGGCGCCCGTCGAGTTCTTGCCGTCGATCTGATTGACGATCGCCTGCACGTGATAGTTGTCGAACTTCTCGGTGTGCGTGTAGAGGTCGGTGTAGTTGGTGTTCGTCGCCGGATCGATCGAGTTGATCTCGGTGCGCGCGAGGTCGTCGACGCCCTTGCCCGACGGGCCGTTCACCCAGTCGTAGCCCCACGCGTGCTTGTCCGCCCACGCGGTGTGCGAGCCGCGGATGTGTTCCTTGACGACTTCGAACAGCGTGTTCGTCTTCACGTAGTCGTGCGGATAGACGCTCACGCACTGACCGTTCACGCGCGCGTGCGGGATCGCCTGCGGGTTGAACGCGCCGCCGCCGTCGAGATGCGTGAGCGCGCCGCCGTTCTGCGCGTCGATGCCGGTCGTTTCGTCGAACACGACGTTCCAGCCTTGCTTGCCCGAGCACGTCGTATCCGACGGTGCATACAGCGTGCGGTCGTACGACACGTCGTAGAAGAGACCTGCGCTCTTCGGCGAGCCGCCCGTCACGAGCGCGGCGAGACCCGGGAACGAGTCCGACAGGCCCGGCGTGTGCGCGTTCGTGTACGTGACGCCCGATTTCGCGAGCAGCGCGAGGTTCGGACACGTGTTCGCGCCGACGCAGCGCGCGACGTCCTGCTCGTGCAGTCCGTCGACGCTGATCAGGAGCACGTGCTTCGCGTCGACGGGACGGTGATCGTGATCCCGATCCTGCGCGGTGGCGGCCGACGCCACGCTCGCGAATGCGAGCGCGCCGGCGCCGAGCCATGCGCTGATTTCGAACTGTTTGCTGTTGCGTTTCATCGTTGACCTCGTCAGTTGAACAGTCATACCACCCACACCCGGGGCTGCAATCTGCACGCGGATTGCGAACGTGTCGTGACGTGCCGCTTTCGTTTGTCTGTCGATACGCGGGGCGGTGCGCGGTGCAAGCGCGGCGGGCGGTGCGGCGAAGTTGTGAGAATTTGTATCGCGGCGGGTCGGCGGAAGGGCGGTGGATGCGAGGGGGGGCGGGATCGGTCGTAGTGTGTTCGTCATGGCGCGCGCGAGCGCGGTGCGCCGATGCGCGCAGCAAGGCGGAACGACGGGCCGCTCAATTTGCGCGACGAGCGGGCTGCCGCGCTGTGCGGAACGGCGACCGAGGCATCACATGTCGCGCGGCGCTTTCGCCACTCGCGAGCGCAAGCGCGCGCGGACGCTCAGCTCGGCTGCGAGTTCTGCAGGACGATCCGATAGCCGTCCGGGTCTTCGAAAGTCACGCCTTGGCGATCCCAGTACGGATTCTCCGAACGGTGCGGCACCGCACCATATGCGCGCATGCGCTCGACGGCCTCGGTCCACGCGCCGCGGTCCGGCAGATAGAACACGAGCAGATGCTCGGCGGTCGGCGCGCGCGCGACCGTCACGCCGTGCTGGCGCGTGAACTCGATTTGCCACGGATAGCCGGCATGGCCGACGATCGCGCCGTCGAAACCTTCGTGATTCTCGAAGCGCGCGACGATGTCGAAGCCCAGCGCCTCCGTGTAGAAGCGGATGAGCGCATCGATGTCGTTGGTCGGGCGGGCGACACGCAGGACGGGTGGATTCATCAGGTCACTCCTGTTTTCGAAGAGTCGATGAGAGGGGTTATGCGGAGCTCCGTCTTTCAGCATAGGCCGAAAATGCGGCATGGACCCTGCATGACCTCACCCGGCGCGCCGTGCGGCGCTTGCAGTATTTACTCGGTGGTTTCGTCGAGGCCGCGCTGCAACAGTTCGGTCAACAATCCGGTCATCCCGTCGGGGCGCGACGCCGCCCGTTCGTTCAGGCGCGCGACGAGCTCGATGTTGAGCTTGCACGCGAACGGCACGAGACCTTGCGCCTGTTCGAGCTTGCGCCGCTCGCGACGATCGGGCGCCGTGTCTTCGGCGCCCTTGCCGAAGCGGGCGGACGTCGTGTGCTTCATCGCTTGCGTCAGCTTCAACGCCTTGTTCTTCTCGAGATCGGTTTTCTTCATGGCCATCGCGTTCACCTCATGCGGGAAAGGATGCGATTGTACGCATTGCGGCGCGGCGCGGATATCGATCGCGGCATTGCCGGACGCCGCGCGCGGCTCGACGGCGCTTGCCGGAGGCGTGCGCCGCCCATAATCGCCCGGCGGCCCGCGCGCGTTTGCCGATACAATGCGGCAGCAAATCGTATGACCGACCTGATCCGATCCATGGGCAATCCCTCCCGGGCCTTCCTGCTGGGCCCCCTGCTGAAGGGCGTCTCCCGCTCCTTCTATTTGACGCTGCGCGTGCTTCCCGAAGGGATGCGCGACCCGATCGGCCTCGCGTATCTGCTCGCGCGCGCGGCCGACACGATCGCGGACACGTCGCTGATCCCGCCCGCGCAGCGGCTCGAACTGCTGCTGTCGTTGCGCGCGCAGGTCAACGGCACGCCCGAACCCGACGCGCTCGCGCGAATTGCGGGCGAAGTCGCGGGGCAGCAGATGCTGTCGGACGAGAAGACGCTGCTCGAATCGCTCGGCCCCGCGCTCGCGGTGCTGTCGCAACTGAGCGCATCCGATCGCGACGCCGTGCGCGACGTCGTGACGACGCTCACCGAAGGGATGGAATTCGATCTGCTCACGTTCCCCGACGAATCGTCGGGCCGGATCGCCGCGCTGCGCGAATGGCCGGAGCTCGATCGCTACACGTACCTCGTCGCCGGCTGCGTCGGCGAATTCTGGACGAAGATGACGTGCGCGCATCTGCCCGGCCTGCTGACCGAGCATCCGGACACGATGGCCGGGCGCGGGATTCGTTTCGGCAAGGCGCTGCAAATGACCAACGTGCTGCGCGATTGCGGGAAGGATCTGCGGATCGGCCGCTGCTATCTGCCGCAGGCGATGCTCGACGAGTACGGCCTGCGCGCCGACGATCTGCTGCGGCCGGACGCGTCGCTGCGCGCGCGGCCGCTGCTGCATGCGCTCGTGCGCCAGACGCTCGAACATTTCCGCGCGGGCATCGACTACACGTTCGCGATTCCGCGCCGCGCGCCGCGCTTGCGGCTCGCGTGCCTGTGGCCGATCGTGATTGGCCTGAAGACGCTCGCGCTGCTCGTATCGAACGACGCGTGGCTCGACCCGGCACGCGCGTCGAAGGTGCGGCGCGGCGACGTGTATCGGATCATCGCGTATTCGTTGCCGCTCGCGATGTCGAACGGCGCGCTGCGTGCATGGCTCGATCGCTTGATCGCGGACGTCGAAGCGCGGCTCGCGGCTTGATGCGCTGCGCTTGCCCGCTTGCTCGTTTGCTCGCGCGTCGCGTCGCGTCGCGTGGTGGAATGGGGAACCGGAACGCGCTTTCCCATTTTTAAGGACCGTTTAATTTCAGGTCTGCTATAACGATCGCGTGGCCGGCCGGCGCGCCAGCCGGCGCGCGAACGGTGGAATATTCGACGCACCGTCGCGCGCGCCGCTTGAAATTCGGCGCCGAGCCGCCATCCATGCGCCGATCGACTACGATCATCGGCAATCCGACAAAGAGGAAATCACGATGCGTCTTCTGCTCGCCTTGCTGCTGCCCTGGCTGCAGTTCTTCACGATCGGCCGCCCGTTCGCGGGCATCATCTGCCTGATCCTGCAAATCACGCTGATCGGCTGGCTGCCCGCCGCGATCTGGTCGGTGTACGCGCTCAGCCAATACAACACCGACAGGAAGATCGAAGAGGCGCTCGGCCGGCGTTCGTAATCACGCGTCGTCGCGCGGCGCGCGCGGCACACGAGGCGGATGCGCCGCGCGGCTTTCCGATGCGTCGTCCCGTCCGCATCGGCGCTTCGATGTGGCTCTGTGAGATCGCCGTGGCGAAGAAACGTCGCCAAGCGATTTCATCGTGGCGACGCCCGTTGCAATGCCGCTCGGCGCTGCGTCGTCGCACTACGGCAACGCATTGCGACAAGCGGGGCTGTCGCCGCGCCACGCCGTGTCGTGGCTCAAGGGCGAGCCGTTTCCCGCACGACGCCGCGTCGCGCGGCGTCGTCCCATCCCGATTGACTTTACTTCACGGCGAACAGCGTCGCGTACATGAACAGCTTGAACGCGTAGCCGAGCGTCACGGCTCCCGCGACGCCGCCCATCCACAGCAGTCCGAACCAGATCCAGCCCGGCAGCCGCACGCCGCGCGCCGCGGCGCGCGGCTCAGTGGTGATAGTAATGCTGGTCTTCATGACGCACCTTTCCACGGAACACCCAATAACCCAGCGTCGTGTACGCGAGGATGATCGGGAGGATGACGGCCGCGCCGATCAGCGTGAACGTCTGGCTCGAACGCGGCGCGGCGGCTTCCCACAGCGTCACGCTTTGCGGAATCGCGTACGGCCACAGGCTCACGAGCAGCCCGACGTAGCCGAGGAACACGAGTGCGAGCGCGAGCATGAACGGCACGGTGTCGTGACGGTCGCGCACTGCGCGGCGCATCAGCACCGCGCACGCGGCGACGAGGAACGGCACCGGCAGCAGGCGCCAGAAGAGTCCCGACGCGAACCAGCGCTGCGCGATGTTCGGATCCTGCAGCGGCGTCCACAGGCTCACGATCGCGATGAAGCCGAGCAGCACGACGGTGAGCGGCCACACGACGCGATGCAGGCGGCGCTGCAGATCGCCTTCCGTCTTCGCGACGAGCCAGCAGCAGCCGAGCAGCGCGTAGGTCGCGACGAGGCCGAGGCCCGTCAGCAGGCTGAACGGCGTGAGCCAGCCGAACGCGTCGCCGGCGAAGCGGCCGTTGTCGACCGGGATGCCTTGCAGGAACGCGCCGAGCGCAACGCCCTGGAAAAACGTCGCGCCCGTCGAGCCGCCGATGAACGCGAGATCCCACAGGTGCTTCGTGCGACGGGATTTCGCGCGAATCTCGAATGACACGCCGCGGAAGATCAGGCACACGAGCATGAAGACGAGCGGCAGGTAGAGCGCCGACAGCACGGTCGAATAGACGATCGGGAACACTGCAAAGAGTCCCGCGCCGCCGAGCACGAGCCACGTCTCGTTGCCGTCCCACACGGGCGCGACGGTGTTCATCATCAGATCCCGCTCCTGCTCGGCGGGGAAGAACGGAAACATGATGCCGATGCCCAGATCGAAGCCGTCGAGCACGACGTACATGAAGAGGCCGAGTGCGATGATCGCGGCCCAGACTACGGTGACATCCATTTGCTAACCTCGCTTGCTTTGGCTCGCCGGCTTCACGCGGCGTCGATCAACTGGTTCGCGGCCGACAGCGGCCGGCGGGCGGTGCGGTCGGGGCGCGCATCGTGCGCATCGTCGGGCGTGTCGCCCGGCAGCGCGGGGCCCTTCCTCATCAGCTTCAGCATGTAATAGGCGCCCGTGCCGAACACGAGGAAGTAGACGACCACGAACGTCATCAGCGATACGCTGACCTGCTGCATCGACAGCGGCGACGCCGCGTGCGCGGTGCGCATCACGCCGTAGACGACCCACGGCTGGCGGCCCACTTCGGTCGTCACCCAGCCGGTGAGCAGCGAGATGAAGCCTGTCGGACCCATCGCCAGCGCGAACCTGTGGAACCACTTCGCTTCATAGAGGCGCCCGCGCCGACGCAGCAGCCATGCGATGGCGGCGAGGCCGATCATCGCGAAGCCGAGCCCGACCATCACGCGGAAGCTCCAGAACACGATGGTCGAGTTCGGACGGTCTTCCGGCGGGAACGATTTCAGGCCGCGAATTTCGCCGTCCCAGCTATGCGTGAGGATCAGGCTGCCGAGATGCGGAATCGACACCGCGTAGCGCGTGGTTTCCGCCTTCATGTCGGGGATGCCGAACAGGTTGAGCGCGGTGCCGCCTTGCTCGGTTTCCCACAAGCCTTCGATCGCGGCGAGCTTCGCGGGCTGATGCTCGAGCGTGTTGAGGCCGTGCTGGTCGCCGATCACGGCCTGCAGCGGCGCGAGCGCGAGCAAGAGCCACAGCGACATCGAGAACATCTTCTTCACGGCCTTGTCGCGGCGGCCCTTCAGCAGGTGCCATGCGGCGGTCGCGGCGACGACGAGCGCGGCGACGATGAACGCAGCGATCGCCATGTGCGCGAGCCGGTACGGGAACGACGGATTGAAGATGATCGCGAACCAGTCAGTCGGCACGACCTGGCCGTCGACGATCTCGAAGCCCTGCGGCGTCTGCATCCAGCTGTTCGACGCGAGAATCCAGAACGTCGAGATCAGCGTGCCGATCGCGACCATCAGCGTCGCGCCGAAGTGCGCACGCGGGCTCACGCGATTCCAGCCGAACAGCATGATGCCGAGGAAGCCCGCTTCGAGGAAGAACGCGGTCATCACTTCGTACATCAGCAGCGGGCCGGTGACGGAGCCGGCGAAGCTCGAGAAGCCAGACCAGTTCGTGCCGAACTGATAGGCCATCACGACGCCGGACACGACGCCCATGCCGAACGCGACGGCGAAGATCTTCGACCAGAAGAGACAGAGATTCTTGTAGTACGCCTTGCCGGTCTTGAGCCAGCGATATTCGAGCACGGCGATGAAGCTCGCGAGCCCGATGCTCAGCGCGGGAAAGACGATATGGAAGGAGACGGTGAATGCGAACTGCACGCGGGCCAGATCGAGGGCCGTAATAGCGGTTTCCATGCGAGTAGACCGAAGCTGACGACACCCGCCGGCGGGCTGCCGGCGGCCCCTGCGCCGCATGTGCAAGGCTGCGGCTGAAGAGTCGGATCGGAGTATGGGCCGCCGTGTTGCGGTGCGAAATGTGCCAACTCGTCGCAGATGTCCAGCGCACGGGCGCGGTTTGTCGATCTAAATCGTTGATTGGCATCAAGTTTGGCGCGCTTTTGTGTGATAGCGCCCGGCGCGGCGGGTTGACGCGCCTGCGGCAATTCACCGCGCCGCAAGCGCGCCGCGTCCGGAACGGCAGCGGGCGCATCGCGTGCATCTTCGTTGCCGGACATTACCGCGTAACGAAAGCCAGTGTCGCGAGACGGTTCGAGCGGCCCGTTTCGTCACATATGTAACGTACGGCAAGACCGCTCGCCGCCGTGTGCGTTGAAATCGCCGCGCATTCGGCATAGCTTGCTCATGTCGAAATCCGGCGCGGGACGATCCTGCGTCGAAGTGGCGGAGAGACATGTGAGCAAATTGAAGATTGTGTTCGGCGTCGCGGTCGCGGCGGCCGCGTGCGCGAGCGGCGCCGCGCAGGCGGCGCGGGTCGGCGTCTACATCGGGCCCGGTTACCCGTATTACTACGCGCCCGTTCCGTACTACTACTATCCGCCGCCCGTCGTGGTGGTGCCGGTCGAGCCCGCGCCGCCGCCGGAGTATATCGAGCAAGGACAGGGCGAAGGCCGGGCGGGCGCGGCCGCCCCTGGGCGCGGCGACGGCTTCTGGTACTACTGCGACGCGTCGAACGCCTATTACCCGAACGTGAAGCAGTGCGCGTCCGGCTGGCGCAAGGTGCCGGCCCGGCCGCAATAAAAGGATGCGACGAAGATGACCAATCCGATCGATCACTATGCGAGGCGGGCGCTGCTCGTCGCATCGGCGAGCCTGTTGAGTGCGTGCGCGGTCGTGCCGACGGGGCCGAGCGTGATGGCGCTGCCGGGCACCGGCAAGACATTCGACCAGTTCCGCGCCGACGACGCGAATTGCCGGCAGTTCGCGTTCGGGCAGGTGGGCGGCGTGAGTGCGAACCAGGCATCGACGGCGAGCGCGCTCGGTAGTGCGGCCGTCGGCACCGCCCTCGGCGCGGCGGCGGGCGCGGCGTTCGACGGCGGCCGCGGCGCGGCGGTCGGCGCAGGGGCGGGGCTGCTCGCGGGCAGCGTGCTCGGCGTGGGCGCGGCTCAGGGTTCCGCCTACGACGTGCAGCGCCGGTACGACTACGCGTACCTGCAGTGCATGTATGCAGCGGGCGACCGCGTGCCGGTGCCGGGGCGTGTCAGTCGCGGCTATGACGGTTACGGCGGCTACGAAGGCGGCGGCTACGCGCCGAACACGCCGCCGCCGCCGCCCGGTTCGCCGCCGCCTCCGCCGCCCGGCGCGTATTGAGCGTGCGCGGCGCGCGCCCCGAGGCGGCGCGTCGAGCCGCGATCGCTCGATTCGCCGGATCGGCGTGCGCTCCGTCGCATGGCACGCGCTGCGGCCGGGAGCCGGATTGCGTACACTCGGGTTTCCGCCGCCCCGCGTCGGGGCGGCGTTTCTTCGACCTGACGACTCGGACGGAACCTCGAATGATCGATTTACGCAGCGATACCGTGACGCGCCCGAGCGCGCCGATGCTGGCCGCAATGACGGCCGCCGAAGTGGGCGACGACGTATGGGGCGACGATCCGACCGTCGCGCGCCTGCAAGCCGTCGTCGCCGAGCGCGCGGGCAAGGAGGCGGCGCTGTTCTTTCCGAGCGGCACGCAGAGCAATCTCGCCGCGCTGATGTCGCATTGCGAGCGCGGCGACGAGTACATCGTCGGCCAGGCCGCGCACACGTACAAGTACGAAGGCGGCGGAGCGGCGGTGCTCGGCAGCATCCAGCCGCAGCCGATCGAGAACGCCGCGGACGGCACGCTGCCGCTCGACAAGATCGCGGCCGCGATCAAGCCGATCGACGATCACTTCGCGCGCTCGCGCCTCCTCGCGCTCGAGAACACGATCGGCGGCAAGGTGCTGCCCGAAGGCTACGTCGACGAAGCGGTCGCCCTCGCGCGCGGCCGCGGGCTCGCGACGCATCTCGACGGCGCGCGCGTGTGCAACGCGGCGGTCGCGTCGGGCCGCACGATCGCCGAGCTGTGCGCGCCGTTCGATTCGATCTCGATCTGTTTTTCGAAGGGACTCGGCGCGCCGGTCGGCTCGGTGCTCGTCGGCAGCCGCGCGCTGATCGACCGCGCGCACCGCTGGCGCAAGGTGCTGGGTGGCGGGATGCGGCAGGCGGGCGTGCTCGCGGCGGCGTGCCTGTACGCGCTCGAGCACAACGTCGAGCGCCTGGCCGACGATCACGCGAACGCCGAGCGCCTCGCCCGAGGGCTCGCGCAGATCGGGCCGGTGAAGGTGCTGTCGCAGGCGACGAACATGGTGTTCGCGCAGATTCCCGAAGCCGATTGCGCGCCGCTCGAAGCGTGGCTCGAGGCGCGCGGGATTCTCACGCAGATGCTGTATTCGACGCGCTTCGTCACGCACTGCGACGTGTCGCGCGACGACATCGATACGTTCGTCGACGCGGTGAAGGCGTACTTCGCATAGCGGGCTGGAGCCGCTCGGCGAAGCGGGGCGCTCGGGTGGGCTGGCGGTCCGTTGTCGACAGGAGCGGCCGATGGCGCGTCGCGCCCCGCTGCTTGTTGGTAAGCCAACGCCAACGCCCGGACCCGGCGCGCACGTGCCGGCCACGGCGTTCACCGCGACGCCCTCGACACGCCCGCATTCGTCGCGATGCCGCCGCCGGTCGCCCCGCCTGCAAGCGCTCGACATCGGCCTGGCGAGGTTTCCGAAACCCGTTCCTGCACGTTCGCGCAGTCAAGCCGACGGCGCGCGTGCCGTCACGTTCGCCGCGCGCGCACGCTCAAGCGGATCGCAGCAGATCACGCGCGGCGTCGACGACGCGCGCCGACAGCGACTGCATGCTCGGCGACTGCACTTTCCACGCATGCCAGTAGAGTGCGACATCCTGCGGATGCGCCGGTGCGAGGTCGACCAGGCCCTGCTGGTCGAGCGGCCTGCCGCCTGCGAGCAGCTCGGGCACCATCGCGTAGCCGAGCCCGTGCCGCACGGCGGCGAAGTGCGCATGCGTGCCCGGCACGTAGTGGCACGGAAACGCGCCTTCCGGCAGGCCGAGCTTGCCCTTCAGGAACGACAGCTGAAGCGCGTCGCGCCGGCTGTGCGCGATGACGGGCGCCTGCCGGGCGCTCGTGCGCGTGAGGCCGCGCGGAAACCAGCGTGCGGCGAATTCCTTCGACGCGAGCAGGCGATAGCGCATCGTGCCGAGCGGCGCCACGACGCAGCCGCGCATCGGCTTGCTCTCGGTCGTCACGCAGCCGATCACCATCCCGTTTTCGAGCAGCGCGAACGTGTGATCCTGATCCTCGACGAGCAGCTCGAACAGCATGCGCTCGCCCGCGAGCACCGACGTCAGCGCTGGCAGGAACCACGAGCCCAGGCTGTCCGAATTGAGCGCGATCGCGACCGCGATCGCCGAGCCGCGTTCGTCGGCGAGATCGGCTTGCAGATCCGCTTGCAGGAGCGCCATGCGGCGCAGGTGCTGCAGCACGCGCTGGCCGGCGGCGGTCGGCCGGCACGGCCGGGTGCGCAGCAAGAGCGGCGCGCCGAGGCTCGTCTCGAGCGCGCGAACGCGCTGCGTGACGGCCGAAGCGGTCACGTGCAGCCGCGACGCCGCCTGCTCGAAGCTGCCGGTATCGGCGACGGCGAGCAGCGCCGCCGCTTGTTTCGGATCGATCGTCATCTGTCGCTCGCGTCGTGCCGCCGGGAGAAGCGGCTTCCTGAATAAAATTTAGCGTAATCAACTTAGGCTAAATATTGTACCGACATCGAGATCCTCCCCGGACAATGCGCGCGTGCGCTTCGTGCACTGCAACATCCGCGCGATGCCCGCATGCCGCATCTGTAAAGGAAGGATTTCGAAATGATCGATCACACGCCGAATTCGACGCCGGAGACCACGCCGACGCCACCGCAAGGGTCCGCGACGCGGCGCCGCCGCTATTTCCGCACGCTGGCGGGCCTGCTGGTCGGCGCGGCGATCGCGGTCGGCGCGGTCGGCACGTGGACGCTGCAGCGCATCTGGACGCAGTTGCCGTCCGTCGAACCGCTCGCCGTCTATCGGCCGGCGCTGCCGCTGCGGATCTTCTCGCGCGACGGCGAGCTGCTCGCCGAATACGGCGTCGAGCGCCGCGAGTTCGTGCCGCTCGAACGCATGCCGCTGCTCGTTCGGCACGCGCTGCTCGCCGCCGAGGATGCGCAGTTCTATACGCATGGCGCGGTCGACGTCGGCGGTCTCGCGCGCGCGACGTTCGCGAACGTCGTCACCGGCCAGCCGGGGCAGGGCGGCAGCACGATCACGATGCAGGTCGCACGCAACTTCTTCCTCACGCGCGACAAGGTGCTGAGCCGCAAGCTCGCCGAGATCCTGATGTCGTACAAGCTCGAACGCGCATACAGCAAGGACAAGCTGCTCGAGCTGTACATGAACGAGATCTATCTCGGCGAGCGCGCGTATGGGTTCGCGGCTGCCGCGTCCGTCTACTTCGGCAAGCCGCTCGATGCGCTGACGCCGGGCGAGGTGGCGGTGCTCGCCGGCTTGCCGAAGGCGCCGTCGGCGTTCAATCCGGTCGTCAATCCGGCGCGCGCGACCACGCGCCGCAATTACGTGCTCGGCCGCATGCGCGCGCTCGGTTATCTCGATGAAGCCGCGTACCGGCAGGCCGCGGGCGCGCCGATCGCGCTCGCGACCACGCCGCCGCCCGGCATCGTCGCCGCGCCGTATGTCGCCGAGCGCGCGCGCCGGATGATGGTCGAGCGTTTCCACGACGACGCCTACACGCTCGGCCTCGACGTGACGACGACGATCGCGATGCGCGATCAGCGCGCGGCCGAGGCAGTGCTCGCGCGCGGCCTCACACGCGGCGGCCGGCGTGACGCGAAGGACGCGCTCGAAGGCGCGCTCGTGTCGGTCGACGCGGCGACGGGCGACATCCTTGCGCTCGCGGGCGGCGCGGATTTCGCGCGCAATGCGTTCGACCATGCGCTGCAGGCATATCGGCAGCCCGGCTCGAGCTTCAAGCCGTTCGTCTATTCGGCCGCGCTGGAAAAGGGCATGTTCCCCGGGGTGCTCATCGACGATACGCAGCGCACGCTGTCGCGCGACGAAACCGGCGCGAATCCGTGGCGGCCGCGCAACTTCGGCAACAACTACGAAGGCTTCATTCCGGTGCGGCGCGGGTTGATGCGCTCGAAAAACCTCGTCGCGGTCAGCCTGATGCAGGCGGCGCAGCCGGACTTCGTCCAGCAGCACGCGGTTCGCTTCGGCTTCGAGCCGCAGCGCAATCCCGCGTCGCTGCCGCTCGCGCTCGGCGCGGGCGCGGCGACGCCGCTTCAGGTCGCGAGCGCGTATGCGGTGTTCGCGAACCAGGGCGTGCGGATGGAGCCGCGACTCGTCGAATCGGTCCGACAGCGGCACGGCGGCGTGCTGTTCGACGCGCAGCCGACGGCGGGCGTGCGCGTCGTGTCCGAGCGCAACGCGTTCGTG
Source organism: Burkholderia sp. BDU5 (assembly GCF_001522845.1). Classification (NCBI taxonomy): domain Bacteria; kingdom Pseudomonadati; phylum Pseudomonadota; class Betaproteobacteria; order Burkholderiales; family Burkholderiaceae; genus Burkholderia; species Burkholderia sp. BDU5. The sequence goes on from NZ_LOWC01000029.1 coordinate 150,004, forward strand.
ATGGACAGCATGCTGCGCGACGTCGTGCGCCACGGCACCGCGCGCCGCGCGCTCGCGCTGAATCGTTCCGATGCCGCAGGCAAGACCGGCACGTCGAACGGCTCGAAGGACGTCTGGTTCGGCGGCTACTCGTCGGGCGTCGTATCGGTCGTCTGGATGGGCTACGATGCGCCGCGCAGCCTCGGGCGCGCGACGGGCGCGTCGCTTGCGCTACCCGTGTGGGTCGACTACATGAAGGGGGCGATCGACGGCCGCCAGGCGATCGAGCGCACGCCCCCCGCGGACGTCGCGCTCGTCGACGGTGATTACGTCTACGCCGAATACGCGGGCGGCAAGTGCACGCCGGCGCTGCCGCCGTTCGTGCGCAGCCCGTTCGCATGCGACGCGGCGCGACGCGCGTCGGCGGACGGCGACGCACCGGCCGGCGTGGCGGCGGGCGCGCCGGCGCCGCCCGCCGTCGACGCGGCCGAGCGCGCGCGCGTGCTCGAACTGTTCCGTACGGAAGATTGAGCGAGGACACGCATGCATACGCTCTACTTGATCGCGATCGTCGCGGAAGCGATGTCGGGCGCGCTGATGGGCATGCAGCGCGGGATGGACCGGTTCGGCCTCGCGCTCGTCGGCGCGGTGACCGCGCTGGGCGGCGGCACCGTGCGCGACGTGCTGCTCGGCCGCTATCCGCTGACCTGGGTCGCACACCCCGAATACCTGCTGCTGACGCTCGCCGCGGCGACGTTCGCGTCGATGACGGCGACGCACGTCGCGCGGCTGAAGTCGCTGTTCACGACGGTCGACGCGCTCGGACTCGCGGCGTTCTCGATCATCGGCTGCGACGTCGCGGCGACGGTGAACGATAGCCCGACCGTGATCGTGCTCGCGGGCGCGATCACCGGCGTCTGCGGCGGGATGCTGCGCGACCTGCTTTGCAATGAGATGCCGCTCGTGCTGCGCAGGGAGCTGTACGCGAGCATCGCGTTGCTGACGGGCGCGCTGTATGTCGGGCTGAAAGCGCTCGGCGCGGCGGGTGGCGTCGCGACCGTCGTCGCGCTGGTCGTAGGGTTCGCGGTCCGGATGCTTGCGGTGCGGCGCGGCTGGCGCTTGAAGGCATTCCATACGGCCGACGCCGGCTGACGCCGGCGCCGCATGCGCGGCGGCCGCTCATGCTGGCACGATGACGGGCGCCGTGCCGTCGCCCGCATCGACGAGCCGCACGCGAAATCCGTGACAGCGTTCGATCAGGTCCGGACGCAGCACGTCGGCGGGTGTGCCGTCGGCGACGATCGCACCGTCCGCGAGCATCGCGATGCGATCCGCGTGACGTGCGGCGAGATTCGGATCGTGGACGATCGTCAGCACGCCGATTCCCCAGTCGCGCGACAGGCGTCGAACCGTGTCGAGCAATTGATGCTGATGCGCGAGATCGAGCGCGGCGGTCGGCTCGTCGAGCAGCAGGTAGCGGGGCGCGCTCGCCGATTCGCCGGATGGCCAGAGCTGCGCGAGCACGCGCGCGAACTGCACGCGTGCGAGCTCGCCGCCCGACAGTGTCGTGACGTCGCGCGCGCCGAGCGTCGACGCGCCCGCGAGCGCCAGCGCCTGCGACGCGATTTCGCTGTCTTCAAGCGCGAGCGCGCCGGTGCGGCGCGTATGCGGATAGCGGCCGAGCAGCACGATTTCGAGCGAGCTGAACGGAAATGCGGGCTGCGACGCTTGAGGAAGCACCGCGCGCAACCGCGCGAGGCGCGGTGCGTCGATCCGGTGGACGGGCTCGCTGTTCAGCGTGACGTCGCCGCGGACGGTCGCGCCGCGCGCCGCGCCGCCGATCCGCAAGTCGCCCGAGAGCACCTTGAGCAGCGTGCTCTTGCCAGCGCCGTTGCGCCCGAGCAGTGCGGTGACGCAGCCGGGCGCGATCCGGATCGACAGGTCGCGAAGGATGACGCCGCCTGCGCGTGCGACGTGAAGACGATCGGCAATCAGCATGGCATTCGATTCGGTGTCGGTGCGCGGCTCGGCATGGCCGTTCGCGAAGCAGCGTGCGCGCCCGCGATCGAGATCGTTTCGTTGCGGCCGAACGAGCGGCGTGTGCGCAGGCCTGCGAAATTTCGATGATGAGATTCGGCTCGCAACGTCATGCTCCCAGTGCGCCGCGCCGCTTCCACAGCAGTGCGAGAAAGAACGGTGCGCCGATCAGCGCGGTCAGGATGCCGAGCGGAATCTCGGCAGGCGCGGCGAGCGTTCTTGCGGCGAGATCGGCGGCGACCGCGAGGAGCGCGCCGAGCAGCGCCGCGCCCGGCATCATGATCCGCTGATCGGGGCCGGCTGCGAGCCGCACGCAATGCGGCGCGACGAGCCCGATGAAGCCGATCACGCCGGTGCACGACACGAGCGCGCCGACGCACATCGCCGTTCCGACGAGCACGCGCCGCTTCACGCGCTGCACCGGCACGCCGAGATGCAGCGCCTCCGTTTCGCCGAGCTGCAGCGCGTTCAGCGCGTGCCGCTCGCCCGCGAGCAGCGCGCAGCCGACGAGTGCGAATGGTGCGACGGCGGCGATCATGCGCCACTGCGCGCCGCCGACGCTGCCGAGGCTCCAGAACGTCAGCGACCGCAACTGCGTATCGTCGGCGACGTAAGTGAGGAGGCCGATCGCCGCGCCCGCGAGCGCGTTGATCGCAATGCCGGCGAGCAGCAGCAGCGGCAGTGCGAGGCGGTCGCGCGTGATAGCGAGCCGATAGACGATCGCCGCGACCGCGAGTGCGCTGGCGAATGCGGCGACCGGCAGGAAGCCGAGCGCGACCGGCGCGGCGGCGACGAGCGGGCCGAGCACGATCAGCGCCGACGCGCCGAGCGCCGCGCCGCTCGACACGCCGATCAGGCCCGGATCGGCGAGCGGGTTGCGAAAGAGCGCCTGCATCGCGGCACCCGCTGCGCCGAAGCCGGCGCCGACGAGCAGCGCCAGCATGACGCGCGGCGCGCGGATATCCAGCAGCACCGCGCGCGCCTGACGCAGCGCGGGATCGCTCGCGAGCCGTGCGTCGGGCGCGGCGAGCGCGTCGAACAATTGCGCGGGCGCGAGCCGGAATGCGCCGACACAGAGCGCGGCGATCGATGCGACGGCGAGTGCGGCGATCAGGATGGCGAGTGTCCACACGGCGCGCCGTCGGCGGAAGGCGGCGACGGTCGATGGCGCGAATGCCGGGCGGAGCGCGGCAGGCGTCGGATCGACCGACGGAGAACGGGTGGCGATGTTCATCGTGGAGGATCGAATGGGATAGATTGCGATTCTGTCGACGCACGTGCGAAGTGGCCGATAGGCATCGCGTGCCGTACGGCGGCGGCTGCTTCGCAGCGCGCGAAACAGCGCGAACCGATTGCGTCGGATCGGACGGCGGCAGGCATGGCGACGAATTCAGGAAACCGAACGATCGCGAGCGATCGCCGCGCGACGCGGCTCGTCGCGGCGAATCGATGCGAGCATCGTCGATCTCGCATGCTCAAGCCAGCACGCGATTCAACCGGCGCTGCAACGCGGCGACCGCCTGCGGCAGACGCGGTCCGAAGCCGAGCAGGAACAGCGCGTCGAGCGAGACGACGCGCCGCGCGCGTCCGGCCGGCGTCGCCGCGAAGCCGGGCGTCGCGAGGAGCGCATCGCGTCCGCCGACCGCCTGCAGACCCTCGTCCGAGATCAGCACGACATCGGGCGCCGACGCGACGAGCGATTCGGCGGTCAGCGGCTTGTAGCGATCGAATCCCTGCATCGCGTTGTGCGCGCCCGCGTAGCGGATCATCGCGTCGGCGGCCGTCTGCTGGCCGGCGACGAGCGCCTGGTTGCCTGTGTGATTGAGCACGAACAGCACGCGCGCAGGCGTGCGCTGCGACGCGCGGGGCGGTGTGGCGTCGACCGCCGCGCGCGCCGCGAGCCAGTCGCGATCAAAGCGTGCGAGCAGCATGTCGCCCGCGCTCTGTAGCGAAAGTGCCTGCGCGATTCCACGAATCTTGCGGCGCACGGATTCGACGTCGTGCGCCTCGTCGAATGTCGTGACGGCCACGCCGGCGCTCTTCAGTTGCGAGAGCGCGGCGGGCGGTCCGGCCTCCGCCGAAGCGAGCACGAGATCGGGCCGAAGCGACAGCAATCCTTCCGCGGACAACGTGCGTTGATAGCCGATCTTCGGCAAGCGCCGCGCGGCGTCCGGGTACGTGCAGGTGGTGTCCGTGCCGACGAGCTCGTAGCGCGTGGTTCGCGCGCCGCCCAGCGCGTAGATCGTTTCGGCGAGCGCGCCGCCGACCGCGACGACGCGCTTCGGCGGCACACTCGCCGGCGAGCGCGCGAACGCGCCCGGATGCGCGGCCGCGAACACGAGCGCGCCCGTGCCCGCGAGCCATGCGCGACGGCGTGCATCGATGCGCGACGACTGGCTCATCGCGCGACCTCGGTATCGGTCACGCCGGGGACGTTCGCCGCGCCCGTCGCGCTTGCGGCATCGATCGTCGGCAGCGCGCCCACCAGTTCGCGCCAGCCTGCCAGCTCCGGCTGTCCCGGCTTGCGTGCGCCGAACAGCATCGCGATGTTGTCGCCCGCTGCGTCGAACAGCTCGATCGACGTGACGATGCCGTCGCTCGTCGGCTTTCTCACGGCCCACGCGGACGCGACGAGATCCTCGCGCAGATGCAGGTTGAAATCCCCGTCGAGCACGTTGATCCACGCACCCATCCGGCGGATGTTCGTGACGGGACCGGTATGGATTTGGATCATCCCGCGATTGCCGACGAACACCATGATCGGCAGCCGCGTCTGCACGGCGCGTTCGAGCACGCGCCGCATTGCGTCGGTCGCGACGCGATGCGCGCGCGTCGTGCCGGCGAGCCGCAGCGCCTGCGTGCGCGCGACACCGAAGCGGCGCACGACGCCATGGAACTGGTGCGTGTCGGTCATCGCGTCCCACGCGTCGCGCAGGGCCGCCGCGTCGATCTCGCCGTCGGGCCGCTCGACGAACGCAGGGGGCGCGGGCTCGACCGCGAACGCAGGCGATTGCACCGGCATCCGCCAGCGCGACACGAACGCGTCGAACGCGTCGTGATCGCTGTGCTTGCGCAGATAGACCTTGTGCACCGCGTCGCCTTGCGCGTCGAAGAACTGCAGGCTCTTCATCACGCCGTGCGCGGTCGGCTCGTAGACGGCGAAGCCCGCCGCCCAGTTGCGGTAGAAGATCCGCAGATCGATCGCGCCGAGCGCGAGCCCAACCGGGCCGTCATGGCTCATCTGCTCGAACACGCCGTCCTTCTCGTGCACGGCGGCCGCGTTGCGCGTGAGCGCCATCACGCCGCCCAGGCGCGGCATCTCTTCGAACAATTCGACGAAGCTCGGCTCGAGCCGCACGACGCGCTCGCCCGCGAACGCCGCGAGCGCCTCGCCTTCGCTGATGCCGAGCAATTGCGCGACGTCGCGGTTGCGCAGCTTGCGGGTTTCCTTCAGGTGCAGGAACGCGTCGCGCAGTTCGTCCGGCGCGAGCGCGCGGTTCGACGAAGAGGCGGGAGCGGCGGTGTTCATCATGTCGGAGATCCTCGATTGGCGGATTGGCCGGAAGGGAAAAAGGCGTGCGGGCCGCATCAGAAATCCACCTTCATGCTGACCGCGACGCTGCGGCCCGGAGCGGTGTATGCGTCGAGCACGTTCGAATCGGCGGCGATGCCGCGCACGTCCGACCAGTTCCAGTACTTGCGGTCGAACAGGTTGTGAATGCCGAGATAGGCGCTCACGTGCTTGTTGAAGCGATAGCCGCCGCGCAGGTCGACGACGAACGACGACGGCGGCGTGAAGCAGCTCTTCTTCTGGCACGCGTCCGAAGCCACGTCGCGGCCGCGCTTGCCCGCCTGGAACAGCAGGTCGGCCTGTGCGAACCAGCGCTCGCTCGGCTCGTAGCGCACGCCGAACACGGCGGAAAACGGATTGACCGTGTCGAGCGGCTCGCTCGCCGCGCCGTTGTCCTGCGTCGTGCCCTTCGTGAACGCCATCGCGGTCTTCAGCGTGAAGCCGTTCGGCATCACCCATTCCGCGCGTCCTTCGAAGCCGTGAATGCGCGCGTTCGCGAAGTTCACGTACTGGAACACGAGCGGATCGTTTGGCCGGGCGCTGCCGCCGATCGTGCGCTGCGAGATGAAGTTGCGATAGCGGCCGGTGAAGGCGGCGACGCTGTAGCGCATCGGCCCATAGCCCGTGCCGAGCGTGCCGCGCAGGCCCGCTTCGAACGTGTCGCTCGTCTCGGGCTTCAAGTTCGGATTCCCGATCGAAGTGTAGCCGTACAACGGATTCGAGAAGCTGTTGTTGACCTGATCGGGCGTCGGCGTGCGGAAGCCGTGCGCGTATTGCACGTACGGAATCAGCGCGGGCGTCACCTGGTACAGCACCGACACGCGCGGCGACAGCTCGTGATCGCTCGAGCTGACCGTCTTGCCGGTAAAGAGCGGATCGCCCGTCGTCGGGCTCAGCCGATACGCGTCGAAGCGCAGGCCCGGCGTGACGAGCAGCTTGCCGAAGCCGATCTGATCCTGCACGAACGCGCCGAACAGCGTGTAGTCGGTATCCGGAAACGCCTTGTTCGGGAACGATTCGCCGGGACTCGCGACGGTGCCGTCGCGCAGGCTCTTGATGCGGTCGATGCTGCCGTCGACGCCGTACAGCAGCTTGTGCGCGAACGGTCCGGTCGAGAAGCCGCTCTCGGCGAACGCGGAGCCGCCGAACGCGCGCTCGCTGTAGTGGTTCGAGCGCGAACGCGACGACAGGCTGCCGCCGCGCGTCTCGAACGAGTCCTGATCCTGTTTCGACTCCTGATAGTAGAACTGCACGTGCGCGGTCTGGAACCAGCGCGCGGCGTCGTCGCGGAAGTCGTAATCGATACTGAAGCGGTTGCGCTCGAGCTTGTCGTGCGCGGCGAGACCGAGCGTCGTCGGCGGGTTGATCGCCGACAGCACGTTCGTGTCGATCCGGCGCCGCACCGTCTCGGCGGTGAACTTGAACGTGTCCCGCGACGTCGGCGTGATCGTCAGCTTGCCGAGCAGCGATTCCGTGTAGACATCCTGAGGATTCGCGGTCGTGCGTTTCGTGCTTGCGGAGTTGTCGCCGCCGCGCGTGTCGACCTCGTGGCCGCGGCGGCCGGACGCGATCAGCATCCCCTGGACGCGATCGTTGCCGCCCGCCGCCGCCACGGCCGCGCCGACGCTGCGGTCGACCGAGTCGTAGCTCGGCCGGAACGAGAAGTAGGTCTTCTTCCGATAGATCGACAGCAGATCGGACGGATCTTTCGTGATGAAGTTGACGGCGCCCGTCAGGCCGTCGCTGCCGTATAGCGACGATGCCGGGCCGCGCAGGATCTCGATGCGCTTCAGCGTATCGAGATCGGCGTAGTCGCCGCGGCCCGCTTCGAGCGGACCGAACGAGAACGCGCTCGGCAGCCGGATGCCGTCTTCCATCAGCAGCACGCGGTTGCCCTCGAGGCCGCGAATGTTGATGCTCGAATCGCCGTCGCGGCCGCCGCCGAGCGCGGCGGTCGCCGGGCGGTACGCGGTGCGGCGCACGGTGACGCCCGGCTCGTAGCGCAGCGCGTCCTTGATGTTGTCGGATTGCTGCTCTTCGAGGTCCGAATCGGTGATCACCGATACGCTCGCCGCGGTGCGGCTCGCCGCCGACGCGGTGCGCGTCGCGGTGACGGTGATCGGATCGAGCGATTGCGCGTCGATGCGCGCGGCCGCGATCGCTGCATGCGATGCGGATGCCGCGGACGGCGGTGCGGAGACGGCAGCAGGTTCGGAAGCGGCGCTTGCGGCGCGCGCGGCTGCCGCATAGATGCCGAAAGCGCCGAACAGCACGGCGCGAAGCGGCCGCCGCGCCAACAGAGGTTGATGCACGGTTGGGTCTCCCAGTGACGAATTAGCCCGGAGGCTGGCTGGGTGACGCGTGCACCTGGCTGGCGCCCGCGCGCCGTTCACGGCGCGGGCAGGATGAAAGGAAATGTTCGTTGAAACGAATGTGAATTGTAATTGAGAATCATTCGCAATTCAATTGGAGAAAGCGAGTTGTGCGCCGCACGGGAAATCGGCGGATGTGACGTGCATGGCCGTACCGCTCGTCTCGGTGGCGATGTTATACGCAACTAACGGTCTGTCTCGGTAGGCAGCTTCGAGGTTGAGCGCGCGCGGGGCCGCATGTAGCGCGGGCCGGAACGGCATCCGTCTGCGGCGGGAGAGCAAGGATCGCGATACGGCTATCCGGCGTGATTTCGCGCGGACGGCAGGGGAGTCGAGCGTCGACGATCGGCGTGTGCCCGCTCGTCGTCCGCGCGCACCGACGCGGCGCGCGACGGTGCGGCTAGCGCGCGTTTTCGCGTCTTACGCCATCGACTCGAGCCGAATCAGCAGCTTGCGCACGTGCGCCAAAAACGCCTCGTGCGCTTCCCGATCGCGGGGGGCGTCGAGATGCGACGTTTCCGCGAGCTGGATCTGCCGGTCGAATTCGTCGGCGAGTATTTGGCGCGTTTCGAGCGGAAGCGCGCGAATCAACGAGACGAGCAGCAATTCCTGAGCGTGAAGCATGCCGGACAGCGCCTGGACGTTCATGCCGACCTCCGTCGAAGAAGGGAAAGCGGCGCCGCGGGATCGCGGGCCGCCCATCTCTTCATACTAGGTCCGTCGCGCGCAAAAGCCGAGTTCCGCGCCCATTCGTCTCGTCCGGACGTCCTTGCGCTCGAGGCGACCCTGCGCGCGTCGCGTCAAGCACGCCCGCACTCGCTCAGCATCCACGCGCGCAGACGCCGCAGCGACTCGCTCGTCTCCAGCCGTTCCGGCGCACAGCACAGATAGTGGCCTTGCTCGTCGACGTCGACAGGCGCGTCGAGCGGCTGCGCGAGCGTGCCGGACGCAAGCTGATCGCGAATCAGGAATGCCGGAACGAGCGCGATCCCGAGCCCCGCCAGCGCGGCCTGGATCAGCACCGAGTACTGCTCGAAGCGTGGGCCGGCGAGCGCGTTCATGTGTGCGACGCGATGTCGGTTCGCCCACGCGACCCACGCGCATTCGGCTTGCTCATGCACGAGCCGCGGCGCGGCCGCAACGTCCGCAGGCGCGCGCAGCGCGTAGCGCTCGGCGAATTCCGGCGCGCACACTGGCACAAACGTGCGGCCGTCGAGATAGTCGCACTGGACGCCTTCCCAGCGGCCGTCGCCATAGCGGATCGCCGCGTCGAGCCCGAACGGAAACGGGTCGCCTGGCGCGAGATGGCGGCGAAAGCTCAGCGTGACGTCGGGCGCGGTCTCGAGAAAGCGCGTCAGACGCGGCACGAGCCATTTCGTCGTGAACGTCGGCACGCTCGCGATCGTCAGCAGATCGCTGTCCTCGCGCGCGCTCAGCAATTCGAGCGATGCGTTGCCGATCTCGCGCAGCGGTCCGCCGACGCGCGCCTGATAGACCTGGCCCGCGCGCGTGAGCGTGAGGTTGCGGCCTTCGCGGACGAACAGCTTCACGCCGAGCAGCGCCTCGAGGCTCGCGATCTGCCGGCTGACCGCGCTCGGCGTCAAGCCGAGCTCGCGCGCCGCGTACGAAAAGTTCAGATGTTTCGCAGAACTGGCGAATGCGTGCAGCTCGGCGACGTTCGGATACAGATGCTTCATCGCGAAGTGTTCCGTCGATGCAAAGAGCGATGCGGAGTTTGTACGTTTTTTTCATGACGATGCCATGTCGCGCGGACAAACTGGCGGCCGTCACGACGATGCGCGAAACGCCTGTTCCGACGGGCTTCCCGCGTATCGCAACCTTTCGTCGCCAATGGGAGCAGCCATGCGCTCACCTACCGCCCCGGTGCTCGCCGGCGGTATTCCGATTCGTCGCAGCAGCAAAGGCCGCCCGTCGTTCGGCGCCGTCGTCGTCAACGGCATCGTCGCGCTGTTCGCGCTGTATCTGCTGATGCCGATCGTGCTGCTGCTGATCGGCTCGGTCGGGCAGAGCTGGACGAATACGCTGCTGCCGGTAGGCTTCACGTGGCGCTGGTTCGCCGAGCTGGCCGCCGATTCGAGCTTTCGGCGCGCGTTCGGCGTGAGCTTCGCCGTCGCGCTCGCGTGCTGTGGGCTCAACGCGATCGTCGGCGTGCCGCTCGCCTACGCGCTGCATCACCGCGCGCAAGCGGGACGCGGCATCGCCGCACGCGTCATGATGCTGACGCCGATCGGCGTGCCGGCGCTCACGCTCGGCTTCGGCTACATCGTGATCTTCGGCGGCGACGCGCTGCCGTGGCTCGGCACGCTGCCGCTGATGATCGCCGCGCACGCGGTGCTGACGTTGCCGTATCTGCTGCAGACGCTGCTGAGCGACCTGCGCCATCTCGATCTCGCGAAGCTCGAAGCCTGTGCGGCGACCCTCGGCGCACCGCCGCTGCGACAGTTCTTCACGATCGTGGTGCCCAATTTGCGACAGAGCCTGTTTTCCGGGCTCGTGATGGTCGCCGCACTGTCGATCGGCGAATTCCAGGTATCGAACCTGATCGCGGGCTTTCGCTATCGCAATTTCCCCGTCGTGCTGCTGCAGGCGTTCTACGGCGCGTCCGGCATCGCCTGCGCGGCGACTGTCGTGCTGCTCCTGCTCGCCGTGCTCGCGACGCTCGCATCGATCCACACCGTGCAACGACTGAAGTGAAGCCATGAGCCTCGAATTCGACAACGTCAGTTTCAGCTACCCCGGCGCGGCGCACGGCGTCGACGCCGTCACGCTGCACGCGCAGCCCGGCGAGCTGCTCGCCGTGATCGGGCGCAGCGGTTCCGGAAAATCGACGCTGCTGCGCCTGAGCGCGGGCCTGCTGAACGGCTACAGCGGCCGCATCGCGATCGGCGGCGCCGACGTGGCCGGCGTGCCGGTATGGCGACGCGAAGTCGGCATGGTATTTCAGCAGTACGCATTGTTTCCGCATCTGTCCGTCGTCGACAACGTCGCGTACGGCCTGCGCATGCGCGGCGTCACGGCCGCAGAGCGCAGGCGGCGCGCGCTCGAGATGCTCGAGCGCGTGGGCCTGGCCGCGCATGCGGCGCGCAGCACGACGCAACTGTCGGGCGGCCAGCAACAGCGCGTCGCGCTCGCGCGCGCACTCGTGATCGAGCCCGCCGTGCTGCTGCTCGACGAGCCGCTCGCCGCGCTCGATGCCGGCATCCGGCATCAGCTTCGCGACGAGATCCGCGCATTGCAGCGCGCGTGCCGCGCGACGACGCTGTTCGTCACGCACGATCAGGACGAGGCGCTCAGCATGGCGGACCGCGTCGCGATCGTCGACGGCGGGCGCGTGCTGCAGGTCGGCACGCCGCGCAGCCTGTACGAGCGTCCGGTGTCGACGCAGGTCGCGCGCTTCATCGGCCACTCGACGATCGTGCGCGGCCGCGTGCGGTCGAGCGGCACGGTCGACGTGCGCTTCGCGACGCTATGCGCGGACACGGGCGCGCATCGGCCGGGCGCCGACGTCGACGTGCTCGTGCGTCCCGAGCACGTGGAGCCCGATCCGCCCGAGCACTGCGTGAACCGCATCGGCGGCGCGCTCGGCGAGGTCCGCTACTTCGGCGCGACGCATCGCTACGACTTCGTGCCGCACGGCGCGGCCGAGCCGCTCCTGTGCGAAGGCCGCGTGCTCGCCGCGCGCGGCATCGCGATCGAGCCGCGCCATCTGCTCGTACTGCCCGCGGCGACGGCCGCGCAATGATTGATTCGTTCAACGGAGATTCACGATGTTTGCAGGCCGACAATTTCTGACGGCGATGCGCCGCATCGCGCTCGTGTTCGCATTCGGCGCTTGCGCAACGCTCACCGCGAACGGTGCGCATGCCGCGCCGCTCTATGCGGGCGAAGACGCACTCTATGCGAAGGCCGCCGACGAAGGGCTCGTCGTGTCATTCGACACCGGCCCCGAATGGGCGAACTGGAAGGCGCTGTTCGCGGCGTTCCGCAAGCGCTATCCGAAGGTCGAGCTCACGTACAACGACATCGGCTCGGCCGCGACCGTCGTCGCGCTCGACAAGTCGCGCCGCCGTCCGCAGGCGGACACCGCGTACTACTTCGCGGCGTCGGCGCTCGAAGCGGCGGGCAAGGACGTCGTCGCGCCGTTCAAGCCGATCAACTTCGATCGATTGCCGTCCGTGTTCCGCGACGCTGACGGCCGCTGGTTCACCGTGCATTCGCTGAACGTCGCGTTTCTCGTCAACAGGAAGCTCGTGAAGAACGTGCCGCAGCACTGGTCTGATCTGCTGAAGCCCGAGTATAGGAATGCGGTCGTCTATCTCGATCCGCGCTCGACGGGGCAAGGGCAGGTCGTCGTATTCGCGGCGGCGTCCGCGCTCGGCGGCGGCGTCGACAATCCGAAGCCCGGCGCCGATTTCTTCGGCAAGCTGAAGAATGCGGGCAACGTGCTGCGCGTCGAAGGCACGACGCCCTACGCGAAGTTCGTCAAGGGCGAGATTCCGATCCTGATCGGATACGAGAACGACGGCCTGAAGGCGAAGTACGCGGACGGCATGGGCGACGCGGTCGACGTCGTGATTCCGCAGGACGGCAGCGTGTCCGCGCCGTATGCGATGAGCCTCGTGAAGAACGGCCCGAACCCCGCAGCCGCGCAGCTCTGGCTCAACTTCGTGATGAGCGAGGCCGGCCAGGCGCTCTTCGCGCGCGGCTACGTGCGGCCTGCGGTGCCGGGCGTCGCGCTCGCGCCGGACGTCGCGGCGAAGATGCCGAACGCGCTGCAGGTGCACCCGCTCGATGTCGCGAAGGCCGCCGCGCGCAAGGCCGAAGTCGACAGGCTGTGGTCGCAAGCGACGCTCGGACAGTAAGGAGCGCGACGTGCAACGATCGTCTCTCGACCACGGCTTATTGCGCCGCTTCGGCGCGGCGCCGGCGGGCGGGCTGCTCGTGCTGTTCTTCGTGCTGCCGCTCGCCGCGCTCCTGAGCGCGGCGTTCGCGGAAGGCGGCCGTGCGTTCGCCGCGGTGCTGCGCGATCCGCTCGTCGCCGACGCGATCGGCCGCTCGCTTGCGCTCGCGGTCGGCACGGGCACGCTGTCGACGTGCGTCGGCGTGCCGCTCGCGCTGGCGCTCACCGATCAGACGCCCGCGCAGCGCCGCTGGTCGCTCGCGCTGCTCGGCGTGCCGCTCGCGTTCTCCGGGCTCGTGATCGCATACGGCTTCATCCTGACGTTCGGCCGCGCCGGTTTCGTGACGACGCTGCTCGCCGGCCTCGGCGCGGATGCGGCGAAGGTGGGCGGCGTGATCTACACGACGTTCGGCCTCGTCGTCGCGTACGCGTACTACCTGATTCCGCGCGTCGCGTTGATGCTGTTCCCCGCGTTCGCGAATCTCGACCGGCGTCCGCTCGAAGCGGCGATGACGCTCGGCGCGAAGCCGTGGCGCGCGTGGCTCGACGTCGCGTGGCGCGAGCTGTGGCCGTCGATCGCCGCCGCGTGGTGCCTCGTGACCGCGATCGCGCTCGGCACGTACGGCACCGCGCTCGCGCTCGCCGGCACGCAGATCAACATCCTGCCGCTCCTGATGTACCTGAAGCTGTCCGACGGACAGACCGATTTCTCGCAGGCCGCGGTGCTGTCGATCGTGCTGACGGCGCTGTGCACCTGCGTGCTCGCGATGGGGGAATACGTTGCGCGACGACATCGTTGAACGCCCATCGGAGGCGATGGCCGCGCTCGCGCGCGTCGCGCTGCGCCAGCAAGGGTCTCGGCGTCATCTGATGCCGGTCGGCCTGATCGGTCCGCGCGTCGCGACCGACGAGCAGATGCGCATCGCCGAGACGATCGCGCACGCGCTCGCCGCGACGGGCATCGTGATCGTCGGCGGCGGCAAGTGCGGCGTGATGGAAGCGGCCGCGCGCGGCGCGCGCCGCGCGGACGGCTTCGTGATCGGCCTGCTGCCCGAGGACGATGCCGAAGGCGCGAATCCGCATCTGAGCGTCGCGCTGCCGACGGGGCTCGGCATTACGCGCAATGCGCTGATCGCGCGCGCGTCGCTGTGCCTGATCGCGGTCGGCGGCGGGCTCGGCACGCTGTCCGAGATCGCGCTCGGCTTGCAGTGGGGCAAGCCGGTTTTCACGATTTGCGATGCGCCGCAAGTGACCGGCGTCGAGAACTTCGACGCGCCGGATCCGCTGCTCGCGCGCGTCGCGCAATGGCTCGTCGATTCGGCTTAGCCGCGTCGAGGGTTTGGAGATGAAGCGCGTCATTCGTTTTGATTCAATCTGGCAGGAATCCTATCCATGAAAAAAGCGGCAGTGGCATTGTTGGTGACGGGGAGCGCGTGCGTCGGCGCGCATGCGCAGGGCACGGTGACGCTCTACGGGATCGTCGACGCGGGGCTCGGCTATACGAGCAACCAGCGTGTCGCGCAGAGCAAGGGCGCGCTCGGCGCGCCCGTCAGCTACCGGAACGAGTCGAGCTACAGCTTCGCGAGCGGCACCTGGTCGGGCAGCCGTTGGGGGTTGAAGGGCAAAGAGGATCTGGGCGATGGCCTCGCGGCGGTGTTCCAGCTCGAGAACGGCTTCAACATCGGCACGGGGCAGGCCGGACAGGGTGGGCGGATGTTCGGGCGGCAGGCGTGGATGGGGTTGTCGAGCACGCGCTTCGGGACGCTCACGATGGGCCGCCAGTACGATCCGATCGTCGACTTCGTCGGCACGATCAGCGCGGGTACGTTCCTGACCGGCATGGGCGCGCATCCGGGCGACCTCGACAACATCGACAATCAGTCGCGCGAGAACAACTCGATCAAGTACGTGAGCCCCAAGTTCGGCGGCCTCACGCTGGGCGCGCTATACGGCTTCGGCAATCAGGCCGGCAGCGTGAAGAACCAGAACACGTGGAGCGTCGGCGGACAGTACGTGAACGGGCCATTCTCGATCGGCGCCGCGTACCTGTATGCGACGAACGCGTATGGTGCGAACGGCGGCGCGTGGACGGGCTCGTACGACGGCACGTTCGGTTCGTCGATCAACGAGGGCTTCGCATCGTCGAAGAGCATGCAGATCGTCGCGGCGGCGAGCACCTATCAGATCGGCGCGGTGACGCTCGGGCTGTCGTACAGCAACACGCAGTACAAGTCCGGCGCGTTCTCGACGTTCAACGGCACCGCGACGTACAACTCGATCGGCGGCACCGTGTCGTGGCAGGCGACGCCCGAGCTGCGCGTCGCGGCGGGCTACGACTTCACGCGCGGCAGCTCGATCGACGGGCAGTCCGCGCCGAAATATCATCAGGTAAACGTCGCATCGTACTACTACCTGTCCAAGCGCACTGCGCTGTACGGCCTCGTCGGCTATCAGAAGGCGAGCGGCAAGACGCTCGACCCGTACGGCAACGTCGTGAATGCGACGGCGTCGGTCGGCGACGTCGGCAACGGCATCTCGTCGGCGGGCGACACGCAGACGCTCGTGCGCATCGGCGTGCGTCACACGTTCTGACGCGTGGCGCGTCCGCGCGCCGGCCGCCGGGCGCAGGCGGCCGGCGCGATGCGTGCACACGCAGCGCGTTCAGTGCGTCACGTTCACCCGCATCTCGTTCAGCAGGTTGTCCGCGCGATCGAGATGATGCATTACCCACAGCATGTACCGGACGTCGACATGGATCGAGCGATCCATGTCCGGCTTGTAGCGCCAGCCCGAGCTCACGCCTTCCCAGGTGCCGTCGAACGCGAGGCCGACGAGCCGGCCATTCTTGTCGAGTGTCGGCGAGCCCGAATTGCCGCCCGTGATGTCGAGATTCGCGAGAAAGTCGACGGGCAGCGTGCCGAGCGCCGGCGATGCGAAGCCGTCGAAAGCGCGCGCGTGGATCGCAGCCAGTTGCGCGGCGCTCGCGTTGAACGGCTCGACGCCCGTCTGCTTCTGGACGATGCCCTCCACGGTCGTGAACGGCGCATAGCGGACCGCGTCGCGCGGCGCATAGCCCTGGACCGTGCCGAACGTCACGCGCAGCGAGCTGTTCGCGTCGTGATAGACGGGATGGCCGCGCGACTGCTCGAACGCGATCAGCGCGGTCATGTAGCGGGCCCGCAGCCGCGAATCGTCGGCGGCGATCGCCTTCTGTTCGCGCTCGTATGCGAGCAGGTCCGGCATCAGCGCATGCATCAGCACGAGCCAGCTATCGCCGCTCGCGGCGATTTGCGCGGGCGTCGCGTCCAGCCAGTGCATCCGCGTCGCGGTATCGGCGAGCTTCGTGCCGCGATAGAGATCGGCGGCCTTGCGCGCGAGCGCCGTATCGTCGGATGCGCCGTCGAGCCAGCGGTCGAGCGCGGCGAGCCGCAGGTCGGCCGGCAGCTTCACGTAGCGCTCGAGCGCGTAGACGAAGACCTGCTGATCGACGGCCGGATCCATCGTGCGATCGAGCCGCTGTTCCTCGCCGGCGATGCGAATCTCGTCGCGCTTCTGATAGCCTGTTTCGCGTTCGATGTCGTCGGTTTTTTGCTTTTCGTCGGCGAGCCGGACGATCTTGTAGGATGCCTGATAAAGCCCGGAATTCGACAGGAGTTCGCCGACGAAATTGCGCTCGCGCAGCCGCTTCTGCTGTTCGACGAGCTGCCGGAGCGCATCGAAATCGGCCTTCAGGCCCGCGCCGTCGAGCTTGCCGCCCGCCGGCCGCGCAGCGAGCCAGCGATCGAGCGCGGCCTCGTCGGCGCGCTTGTCCGCGAGTGCGGAGCTGTGCGCGAGCCCGTCGAGATTGCCCTCGAAGTTCTTCATCATGTTGTCGAGCCCGGCGACGCGGTTTGCGTAGCGCACGCCGATCGCCGGGTCTTTCCTGCTTGCCGCGGCGATGATCGCGACTTCGTCCTTCGCCATCCAGATTTCGGTCGGATAGCGCCACTCGATCGCGTTCTGCAACTCGTCGGCAAGCCGATAGCGCTCGGTGCGCCCCGGATAGCCGGCGACCATCACGAAATCGCCCGCGTTCACGCCGCCCGGATTGACCGTCAGCCAATGCGCGGGACGATACGGCACGTTGTCCTTCGAATACGATGCGGCGCTGCCGTCCTTCGCGACGTACGCGCGCAGGAAGCTGAAGTCGCCGGTATGGCGCGGCCACATCCAATTGTCGATCTCGCCGCCGAACTTGCCGATCGACACCGGCGGCGCGTAGACGAGCCGCACGTCGCGGATTTCGCGCTGCCGGATCAACTGATAGCTGTAGCCGCCGCTGAACGTGTAGACGTCGCAGCGATAGCCGGGCTGTTCGCAGTCCCGAACGAGGCGCTTCTTCGCGGTGTCGATGGCGGCGTAGCGCGCGTAGCCCGCGATGCCGGGCGTGAGCGCCGCATCGATCTTGTCGGTGACGTCGCGGATCTGCTCGGTCACGTACACGCGCTGCGTCGGATCGGCGGGCAGTTCCTCGCCGCGCTGCCGCGCGAGAAAGCCGTTTTCGATCAGATTGTTCTGCGGCGTCGAATTGTATTGCAGCGCGCCGTAGCCGCAATGGTGGTTCGTGACGATCAGGCCGTCCGGCGACACGAACGACGCGGTGCAAAAGCCCAGGCTGACGACGGCGTCCATCGGCCACGCGGTCAGCGTCGACAGCGTGTGCGGGTCGAGCGTGAGGCCGCGTTGTTCGAGCGTATTGGCGAGACCGGGCAGTTGGGGCGGCTGCCACATGCCTTCGTCGGCATGGGCGGCGCTCGTGGCGAGCGCGCAGGCGAACAGCAGGGAGCGTGCGGCGAACGATGCGGGTGACGCGGATGATCGCATGTATTTCTCGGATTGTTCCTGGCATGCGGGCGCCGGCGCGCGGGCGGGCGCGCCGGCGGACGGTGCCGCGCGATCGGGTATGTCGCGACGGCGAAAGCTGACGAAACGAATGCCGGGTGAAGCGCACGGCGAAACGCCGCGCGACAGTGTAGCGGCTGTGGCGGCGTTTTCAATTCTCGCTCGTCGATCGAGCGACGCGCCGGCGCGGCTGCGTTTCGGGCGATCCGGGACGCCGCGCCCGTTCGCCGGGGCGCGCCGACGCGACTTCCTTCCTATTCCGCCGTCGCCGTCTCGGTCGCTTGCGCGAGGCTCAGCACCGTCTGCGCGATCGATTGCGTCGTCGCCAGCGTGTTGATCACGCCGGAGCGCAGCGCGCCGAGGATGCCCGTCGCCTTCGTCGGCTCGCTCGCCGTCGCGATCACGTTGGGAATCCGCTTCAGGTCTTCGAGCGTGAGGCCGATCACGCGGCCGCGCAGCATCGTCGTCGCCGGGCGGCCGTGGATGTCGATGAAGTCGTAGCCCATGATGTCGCCGACCGCGCCCGCGCGCTTCGCCTCCGCCATCTCCTCGGGCGTGAACCAGCCCATCCGGACCATGTTGCTGTCCTCGAGAATGTCGCCGATCCCGACGAGCGCAATCGACGCGCGGCGCGCCTTGTCGAGCGACTGGCGCACGACTTCGTTCTCGAGCAGCGCGGTGAAGAGCTGAGGATCGTTGACGAGCGCCGGTGCATACAGCGTCTCGCTCTCGCCGCCGAAGCGCGCGGCGAGGCGCCGGCAGACGTGGTCGGCGTTCATCGTCTCGCCGCCGCGATACGAGCCGCCGATCGCGGACACGAACGAGCAGTTGCGCTGCGTCGTCGACACCGCGTGCCGCGACACCGCGCTCACGTTGCGGCCCATGCCGACCGCGACGATCGCGCCGTCGGCGAGCACGCGGTCGAGATAGCTCGCGACGAGGCCCGCGAGCAGCTCGCGCTGGCTGTCCTGATCCTTGTGGTCGACCGAGATGATCGCGCGCTGGATCCCGAAGCGCGCGACCAGTTCCTGCTCGAGATCCTGCACGGCGCGCGGATGATGGCGCACGCGGATCTCGACGATGCCCTCTTCGATCGCGCGCTTCAGCAGCCGGCCCACCTTCGGGCGCGAGATCGCGAACTTCTGCGCGAGTTCTTCCTGGGTCGACCCGTCGACGTAATAGCACTTCGCGAGTTGCGTGAGTTCTTCGTTCGTCATGTCGTAGTGGAGAGGAGCGGCGCGCCGCGGCGTCATGAACCGCAGTGCGCGTCGTTCGGACCGGCCTGGGTGAGGCCCGTCCGGTGTTCGTAATCGGCGATCCGCTGCACCTTCGGCTGCGAGCGGCCGCCGTCGAATTCTGCCTTGAGCCACGCGTCGACGATGCTGTTCGCGAGCTCGGTGCCGATCACGCGCGCGCCCATCGTGATGATCTGCGCATCGTTGCTGCGCCGCGCGCGCTCGGCCGAATAGGTGTCGTGGCACTGCGCGGCGCGGATGCCCGGCACCTTGTTCGCGGAGATCGCGACGCCGATGCCCGTGCCGCACAGCAGGATCGCGCGCGGGAACTCGCCCGCCGCGACTCGCTGCGCGACTTCGATCGCGATGTCGGGATACAGCACGGCCTCATCCGCGCTGTGCGTGCCGAAGTCGAGCAACTCGACATCGGGATGCTTCGCGCGGAGGTGCCGCTTGATCGACTCCTTGAGCGCGTAGGCCGCTTCGTCGCAACCGATCGCCACTTTCATGGTGAACCTCCGGAGGGCAAGTTGAGTGCGCAAATGTGCAATGTTGAGCAATTATAACGACCTGCCTGAACATTTGGCAAAGGGTGAAATTTTGCTCAAACGCTTGCTCGACCTAATAAATTCTTTATAAATCAAAGTTTCGATGATGATTTGGCGGTGGCGATCAGCGTTTACCAGTAATTGACACACCAAAAAACCGATGATTACCATGCGGTCACGCTGTATCAAATAATCGTGAATGAACAAAAGTTCATTCATCATTCGGGATACGACAGTGACTCCTGTTCTGCTCGAAGCAAGCCAGGTAGCGAAGCGGTTCAACGGCGTGAGCGCGTTGCGCGACGGACGCTTGAGCCTCATGGCCGGACGCGTGCACGCGCTGTGCGACGGCAACGGCACCGGAAAATCCACGTTCCTGAACATCCTGATGGGGCTCCTGCGCCGCGACGAGGGCGCGATCCGGCTGAACGGCCGCGACGTCGACTTCGCGTCGCCCGCCGAAGCGCTCGCGAACCGGATGGCGATCATCACGCAGGAGCTGTCGCCGGTGCCCGGGATGACGGTCGCCGAAAACCTGTATCTCGGCCGCGAGCCGACCCGTGCGCGCGTCGTCGTCGATTTCCGGACGTTGAAGCGCCGCGCGCAGGACCTGCTCGACCGCCTCGGCTTCGCGATCGACGCGGGCGTGCCGATGCATCGCCTGAGTCTCGCGCAGACGCAGCTCGTCGAGATCGCGAAGGCGTTCAGCCGCGATTGCGAGGTGATGATCATGGACGAGCCGACGTCCGCGATCGGCGAGCGCGAGACCGAGACGCTCTTTGCCGCGATCCGCAACGTCACCGCGCACGGCGCCGGGATCATCTACGTGTCGCATCGCCTGAGCGAGCTGTTCGAGATCGCCGACGACTACACGGTGTTTCGCGACGGCGCGTACGTCGAGAGCGGCTGCATCGCCGACATCGATCGTGCGCATCTCGTACGCGCGATCGTCGGCCGCGAGATGCCCGTCGTCGACAAGGCGCGCCGGCCCGCGCACGGCGAGCCGTGCCTCGCGGTCGGCGGACTCACGCGCGCGGACGAGTTCGAAGCGGTGACTCTCGACGTGCGGCGCGGCGAGATTCTCGGCATTTACGGGCTGATGGGCTCGGGCCGCAGCGAATTCCTCAATTGCGTGTACGGCCTCACGCGGCCCGATGCGGGCACGGCGACGCTCGGCGGCGAGCCGCTGCCGCAAGGCGATCCCGCGCAGGCGATCCGCGCCGGCATCGCGCTCGTCACCGAAGACCGCAAGGACTCGGGCCTCGTGCTGTCCGGCAGCGTGCAGGAGAACATCGCGATGGCCGCGTACCGGCGCCTGTCGCGCGGCGGCGTGATCCGGCGCGCGCTCGTGCGCCGCCTCGCGCAATCGATGGTCGAGCGGCTGCGGATCAAGGCCGCGTCGCTGCGAATGCCGGTGGCCGCGATGAGCGGCGGCAACCAGCAGAAGGTTGTGCTTGCGAAATGCCTGTCGACGGAGCCTGTGCTGCTGTTGTGCGACGAGCCGACGCGCGGGATCGACGAAGGCGCGAAACAGGAAATCTATCGGCTGCTCGATACGTTCGCGCGCAACGGCGGCGCGGTGATCGTCGTGTCGTCGGAGGCGTCCGAGCTGCTGTATCTGAGCGACCGCATCGCCGTGTTCAAGGGCGGCCGCGTCGCCGCCGTCTGCCCGGGCGACGGCGCCACCCAGGAATCCCTGCTCCACCTCGCTTCATGAACAAGACCATGAACACTCAGACCCTGACCCGTCTCGAAGCGACGCCGAAGCGCGTGAACGTCGCGGAGTTCGCGAGCCGCTTCGGCATCCCGATCATTTTCGTCGTGCTGTGCGTCGTGCTCGCATTCGCGAGTCCGTACTTCCTCACGTGGCGCAACTGGAGCGACATCCTGCGGCAGACGTCGATCAACGGGGTTCTCGCGATCGGCATGACGTACGTGATCCTGACGAAGGGGATCGACCTGTCGGTCGGCTCCGTGCTTGCGCTCGCGGGAATCGTGAGCGGCCTCGCCGGCGCGGCGGGGCACGGGCTCGCGGCGTCGCTCGCGGTCGGCGTCGCGTGCGGCGCGGCGCTCGGCGCGATCAACGGCGTGACGATCGCGCGCTTCAACGTGCCGCCGTTCGTCGCGACGCTCGGCATGTTGAGCATCGCGCGCGGCGTCACGTACATCGTCAACGACGGCAGCCCGGTCGCCAACCTGCCCGACGATTATCTTTCGCTCGGCGTCGGCAGGCTCGGCCCGCTCGGCATGCCGGTGCTGATCTTCGCGGCGGTCGCGCTCGCGTGCTGGTGGGTGCTGCGCTACACGACGTACGGCCGCTATCTGTACGCGGTCGGCGGTAACGAGAAGAGCGCGCGGACTTCCGGCATCGGCGTGCGCAAGATCGTGTTCTCGGTGTACGTCGTGTCGGGCGCGCTCGCCGGTCTCGCCGGGATGATTCTCGCCGCGCGCACGACGTCCGCACTGCCGCAGGCGGGGGTGTCGTACGAGCTCGATGCGATCGCGGCGGTCGTGATCGGCGGCACGAGCCTGTCGGGCGGGCAGGGCGGCGTGGTCGGCACGCTGTTCGGCGCGCTTTTGATCGGCGTGATCAATAACGGGCTGAATCTGCTCGGCGTGTCGTCGTATTACCAGCAGATCGCCAAGGGACTCATCATCGTGCTGGCCGTGCTCATCGACGTGGCCCGCAAACAGCCGCGCTGACGCAGCGCATTCCCATCCGGAGGAGACGACAATGCAAACACGAAACACCTGGCTCGGCCGCTTCGCGGCCGCAACCGTGCTCGGCGCGACGCTCGCGATCGCGGCGGCGGGCGGCGCGGCGCACGCGGCGAGCGGGCCATACCGCGTCGGCGCGGCGGTGTACGGCATGAAAGGCCAGTTCATGCAGAACTGGGTGCGCGAGATCAAGGCGCATCCGGCCGTGAAGAGCGGCACCGTGCAGCTCACGGTGTTCGACGGCAACTACGACGCGCTCACGCAGAACAATCAGATCGAGACGATGCTCACGCAGCAGTACAGCGGCATCCTGTTCGTGCCGATCGACACGAAGGCGGGCATCGGCGTCGCGACGCGCGCGGCCGCATCCGACACGCCGCTCATCGCATCGAACACGATGCTCGCGACGCCGAAGGTGCCGTACATCGGCAACGACGACGTCGAGGGCGGCCGTCTGCAGGCCGAAGCGCTCGCGAAGCAGATCGGCGGCAAGGGCAGCATCGTCATCATCCAGGGGCCGATCGGCCAATCCGCGCAGATCGATCGCGAGAAGGGCGAGATGGAAGTGCTCGCGAAATATCCGGGCATCAAGGTGATCGAGAAGAAGACCGCGAACTGGTCGCGCGCGGAAGCGATGAACCTGATGGAGGACTGGCTCAATGCGCATCCGAAGCAGATCAACGGCGTGATCGCACAGAACGACGACATGGCGCTCGGCGCGCTGCAGGCGATCAAGAACCGCGGGCTCACGCCGAAGGACATTCCGATTACGTCGATCGACGGGATGCCCGACGCGATCCAGGCCGCGAAGCGCGGCGAGATCACGACGTTCCTGCAGGACGCGCAGGCGCAGTCGCAGGGCGCGCTCGATCTGGTGCTGCGGCAGCTCGTCGGCGCGAGCTACAAGCCGCAGTCGGTGATCTGGCAGCGCTACGCGAAGGATCTGAAGTGGGACGGCGGCACCGCGAAGCGCTACGTTCTGCCGTGGGTGCCCGTCACGCCGGCGAATGCCGATCAGCTCTACAGGCAGGTCACGGGCGGTTGAGCGAGGCGGCCATGACGAATCTCTGGGACAGGGCGTTCGATCTGACGGGCCGCGTCGCGCTCGTGACGGGCGGCGCGGCGGGCATCGGGCATGCGTGCGCGCAACTGCTCGCGCAGCGCGGCGCGAGCGTCGCGCTCGTCGATCTGCATCCCGAAACGATGCGGATTGCCGCGACGCTGGAAGGCGGCGCCGCGCGCCACGCCGGCATGTCGCTCGACCTGCGCGACTGCTCGGCCGCGCAGGCGGCGGTCGAGCGCGTCGCGTCGCGCTTCGGCGGCGTCGACCTGCTCGTCAACAGCGCCGGCGTCGCGCTGCTCGACAAGGCGCTCGACGTTGGCGAGGCCGCGTGGGACGCGACGATGGCGATCAACGTGAAAGCGTCGTTCTTCATCGCACAGGCGGTCGCGCGGCAGATGATCGCGGGCGGCAGAGGCGGGCGGATCGTCAATCTCGCGTCGCAGGCGAGCGTGGTCGGCCTCGACCGGCATGTCGCGTATTGCGCGAGCAAGGCCGCGATCGTCGGGATGACGAAGGTGCTCGCGCTCGAATGGGCGCCGCATGGGATCACCGTCAACGCGGTGTCGCCGACGATCGTCGAAACCGAGCTCGGCAAGAAGGCGTGGGCGGGCGAAGCCGGCGAGCGCGCGAAGCGCGAGATTCCGTCCGGCCGCTTCGCGCGGCCGGACGAGATCGCCGCACTCGTGCTTTATCTGCTGAGCGACGCAGCCGCGATGATGACAGGCGAGAACGTCGTGATCGACGGCGGTTATACCGTGCGTTGAAGCGGCGGCGGGCCGCGCGGCGGCCACGCCGTCATCGTCGGGACAACCGACAGAAGATATAAGGAGACGTTGCATGTCGTCGATAGCCGAAGCGCCGCCGCAACGCGCGGCCGCGCACAGCGACGCGGGCGCTCTGCCCGCCACGATGCGCGCCGTGGTATGCCACGGTCCGGAGGACTACCGCCTCGAACAGGTGCCCGTGCCGAAGCCGGGACCCGACGAGATCCTGACCGAAGTCGAGCTCGTCGGCATCTGCATGGGCGACATCAAGACGTTCCGCGGCGCGCCGTCGTTCTGGGGCGACGCGGTGCAGCCGCGCTACGTGAAGCCGCCGATGATCCCGGGCCACGAGTTCGTGTGCCGCGTCGTCGCGCTCGGACTGGGCGCCGAGCGGCGCGGCGTGAAGGTCGGCGATCGCGTGATCTCCGAGCAGATCGTCCCGTGCTGGGGCTGCCGCTTCTGCGGCCACGGCCAGTACTGGATGTGCCAGAAGCACGATCTGTATGGATTCCAGAAGAACGTGCACGGCGCGATGGCCGAGTACATGATCTTCACGAAGGAGGCGATCGTCCACCAGGTGCCCGATTCGATTCCATCCGACGAGGCGATCCTGATCGAGCCGCTGTCGTGCTCGCTGCATGCGGCCGATCGCGCGAACGTCGGCTTCGACGACGTGGTCGTCGTCGCGGGCGCGGGCACGCTCGGGCTCGGCATCGTCGGCGCGGTTCGGCTGCGCCATCCGAAGAAGCTGATCGTGCTCGACATGAAGCCTGAGCGCGCGGCGCTCGCGCTCAGGATGGGCGCGGACGAAGTATGGAATCCGGGTGAAGAGAACGTGATCGAGAAGATCCGGTCGATCACGGACGGCTATGGCTGCGACGTCTATATCGAGGCGACCGGCCACCATCGCGCGGTCGGTCAGGGGCTCGCGATGCTGCGCAAGCTCGGCCGTTTCGTCGAATTCAGCGTGTTCAACGACGACGCGACCGTCGACTGGTCGATCATCGGCGACCGCAAGGAGCTCGACGTGCTCGGCTCGCATCTCGGCCCGTACATGTATCCGCGCGCGATCGAGTTCATCGGATCGCGCAAGATCGACGTGCGCGGCATCGTCACGCACACGTTTCCGCTGTCGCGCTTCGCGGAGGCGTTCGCGGTGATGGAGCGCGGCGAGCAATCGTTGAAGGTCGTACTGGATCCGCGAGGTTAATTGCATGAATCGTGTCATCAATCATCCCGACTACGTCGTCGAGGACATGCTGCGCGGTATCGTCGCCGCGCATCTGCAGCTCACGCTCGACGCGGACAATCCGCGCGTGATCGGCGTCGCGCAGCCGGCGCCGGGCAAGGTCGGCGTTGTCACGGGCGGCGGCTCGGGCCACGAGCCGGCGTTTCTCGGCTACACGGGGCCGGGGCTCGTCGATGCGGTCGCGGTCGGCGAGGTCTTTTCGTCGCCGACCGCGAAAAGCTTCGTCGACGCGTTCAAGCGCGCCGATCGCGGCGCGGGCGTCGCGTGCCTGTACGGCAACTACGCGGGCGACAACATGAACGTGAAGATGGCCGTCAAGATGGCGGCCGCGCAGGGCATCGACGTGAAGACCGTCGTCGCGAACGACGACGTCGCATCGGCTTCGCGCGACGAACGCGCGAAGCGGCGCGGCGTCGCGGGCGAGATCCTGATGTGGAAGGCGGGCGGCGCGCGCGCGGCGGCGGGCGGCAATCTCGATGCGGTGATCGCGAGCGCGCGGAAGGCGATCGACAACACGCGCTCCGTCGGCATCGGCCTGTCCGCGTGCACGATTCCGGCGAACGGCAAGGCGAACTTCCACATCGCCGACGGCGAGATGGAGGTCGGCATCGGCCATCACGGCGAGCATGGCGTGCGCGTGATGCGCACGGTGCCCGCGAAGGACATGGCGGAAATGATGCTCGACATCGTGCTGCCGGATTTCCCGCTCGAACGCGGCGAGGAAGTCGCGGTGCTCGTGTCGGGGCTCGGCGCGACGCCGCTGATGGAGCAATATATTCTGTATGCCGAAGTAGCGGAGCGGCTCGCGGCGGCCGGATTGAAGATCGGCTTTCGTCTCGTCGGCAATCTGTTCACGTCGCTCGAGATGATGGGCGTCACGCTGACGATCACCCGGCTCGACGACGAGCTGAAGCAATTGTTCGCCGCGCCGTGCAGCAGCATCGGCCTCACCGTGGGAGAACGCGCATGAACACCGCCGCCATTCAGCGCTTGCCGCTCGCCGACGCCGGTTTCGTCGTGCGCGAGCTCGTCGACGTGATCCAGCGCAACCGCGATCCTCTGTCGGAGATCGACGCGGCGATCGGCGACGGCGATCACGGCATCAACATGAGCAAGGGCTTCGGCCAGTGCGGCGCGCGGCTCGACGCGCGCGGCGCGACGAGCCTGCCGGATGCGCTCGACGTATTGTCGACGTCGCTCATGGACGGAATCGGCGGATCGATGGGGCCGCTTTACGGCAGCTTCTTCATGGATTTTGCGGCGGCGCTGAAGGGGCGCGACACGCTCGATGCGGCGCTGTTCGGCGAAGCGCTGTCGGCGGGGCTTGCGGGATTGCGGACGATCAGCGATGCGAAGGTCGGCGACAAGACGTTGATCGACACGCTCGCGCCCGCCGACGCCGCATTTCACGAAGCGCTACGCGCCGGCGACGATTTCCGGCACGCGCTCGCGGCGATGAGCGCGGCCGCCGAGCGCGGCAAGGAATCGACGCGCTGGCTGCAGGCGAAGATCGGTCGGGCGTCGCGGCTCGGCGAGCGGTCGGTCGGCACGCTCGATGCGGGTGCGGTGTCGTGCTGCCTGATTCTGTGCAGCGTCGCGAGTTCGATCGGCGCGCGGCTGAACTGACCGGATAGGCGGCTGCGACGATACGGCGGCGGGTGGGGCGAGCATGGAGTCGAGCATAAACGGCGATCGGATCGGCGATCGACAGTCGACGGTATCGCGCAAGCGGGCCGCGCCGCGCGGCTCGATAGCTTTGGCTCTCGATTCGACTCGTTGCAATTCGCGCGCAGCGTTCGACATGCGGCATGCGATTCGCCGTCCGAAGTCTGCAATCCGCGCCGCGATGCGCGCGCCCGCCGTCGCGTCAACGTGCGAGCGTCTTCCGAAAGAAGACCACCCGCTCGGTTTCGTCGAAGCCGAGTGCGCGATGCAGCGCGTGCGACGCGGCGTTGCCGAGCGGCGCGTCCGATGCGAATTCGGCGCAGCCGCATGTCGCGCCCCAGACAGCGGCGGCCGAGCATAGCGCGCGGGCGACGCCGCGGCGGCGCGCGGCCGGATCCACGAAGATGCCTTCGAGAAACAGCGCGGGCGACGTGTTGCAGCCGTTCACGTAGTCGCGCCGGACGGCGACCTCGGCGAAGCCGAGCGGCGCGTCGTCCGGCGTCCACGCGATGAAGCACGCATGGCGGTTCGGCGCGTCGAGTTGCTGCGCGACATCGCGCGCGTGCTCGGCATCGTCCGCATGCGGCCACAGCGCACGGCGAAGCTGCCGCCACGCGGGGGCGTCGGACGCCGTGGCGGCGCGGATCGTGAAGAGCGAAGCGGGGTGCGTCAAGTTGACGCGGTCGCCGAGCGGGCCGCGTTCACCGCGTGCGCGACGCGCTCGACGAATTCGCGGTCGATGCTCATCACCGCCTCGCGCTTGCCGTCCGGCATGTCGACGATGAGCCGATGCGTGACGTCCTGCGTGGTCCACGCGAGGTAGCCGACGACGATGAGCATCACGCCCACGACGAGCAGCGCGCTCGTGCCGAGCGTGCCGCCCGCGATCGCGGCGGCGGTGCCGATGAGCGAAATCGACCACGGGACGATCTTGTTTTTCCTGACGGTGAGAACTTCGACGCCGCGGATCTCTCGCAGCGCGAAAATTTGCCCTGCGGCGGACAGGCTGTTGCGCGTGACCATGACGCCGCGTTCGTTGAAGGCGTTTTCCATCAAAGGGGTGCGAATCGGAAAACGCGCAGCGTAGCAGATTTGACGGGAGCGTCAACGAGGTCCGATGACGCATGGCGTCGAAATCGGGGAAGACCGGGGAAGACCGATACGGGTGAACGGCAGGGAAAATCGGTAAGGACTGCCGGCACGACGGCCGGACAGGATGATCGGGGCGGGATGACCTACGGAGGCGGCTGCGCGACGTTGCTTGCGACCGCAGCCGGCAACTCCGGCCAATCGGCGAAAGAGAACGGAGAGAACGGACAAAAAACGACAGGAACGATCAGAAGCGGCTCGTCCTGCGTGGGAACGCATCGCCGCGCCGCGCGTGCGCAAGCCTTGCCGAGCGCGGCGGCGAATCGCGCCGGAGCGCCCGTCAGAACAGCGCGGCGCCGCCTTCGTACAGGCGCCCGGGCACGTGCGACGCGACTGCCTCGGCGATTTCCGCCTCGGTGCTCTCGGCCGGCACGATCCGACGGCGCGCGGGCGCGTCGAGGTGCATCGTCCATTCGACGAGCCGGTACGGGCGTCCCCACGGGCGCTGCATCGCGATCGACACGCGGCAGCTTTGCACCGGGAACGCGTGTTCGTGCGTGAGTATCGTGCGCAGGCCGCTGAAAACGGTATCTTCGACCATCGTTTCCTCCGATCCTGTCTTGCGTTGGACGGTCTGCGCCGCCGCAATCGGGATAAAAAAATGCCGCCGATGCTCAGGCGGCCAACAGGGGGGGTGTGAGCATCCTCTCAACCCAGAATTAAGCGAAACTTAAAAGCAGCAAAAAAAGCGCCCCGCACGAGGCGGGGCGCTTTTGCCGTAGTGTGCCGCGAGTTGTCGAGCGAATGCTCAGAACTTGTGGCGGATACCGACGCGCGCGGCGAACTGGTTCTTCGAACCCGTGCCCGACGTGTTGAAGTAGCTCGTGCTCGAACCGATCTGCGCCTGCAGGTTGTTGCCCGACGCTTCCTGGTAGATCGCGAGCAGGTACACGTCGGTGCGCTTGCTGAGCGCGTAGTCGAGCGCGCCGTTGACCTGGTTCCAGTGGCCCGAGTTCGCACCCGACACACGCGAGTACGTGTAGCCGACGCCCGCCGACAGCGCCGTCGTGAATGCATACTTGCCGCCCGCTTCGTACGCGTTGTACGTCGTGCTGCCGCCCGTGATCGGCTCGAGGCGCGTGTTCGTCCACAGCGCCCAGAGGGTCGCCGGGCCCCAGATGTAGCGGCCGCCGACGCCGAAGCTGCGCAGGTCGCGAACGTTGTTGATCGTCAGGTTCGCGATGTTGGTCGTGATCGCCGGCGTCGACTGGCCCGGATAGCGGATGTCGGTGTACGCGGCGCCGAGGCCGATCGGGCCGTTCGCGTAGTTCAGGCCGAAGCTGTATGCGCGCGACGAGCCCGCCGTCGTCGTCGTGCCCGTCGTCGTCGCCGGTGCGCCCGCAAACGACGTCGAGTTCGAGAAGCCGTACAACGCGCCGAACGTGAAGCCCGAATAGTTCGCGCTCTGGAACTTCACCGCGTTGTTGATGCGGCTCGACGTCAGTTGGTCGATGTCGTTCACGTGGTACGCGTAGTTGCCCGCGACCGTGTTGCCGCCCGTCGAGTAGTTCGAGCCGAGGATGTCGGTCGAGAACGAGTATTGACGGCCGAACGTCAGCGTGCCGGCTTCCTTGTGCGACAGGCCGACATACGCTTGGCGGCCGAAGATCGCGCCGCCCTGGCCGATCGTGCCGTTGCCGCTGTTGAAGCCGTTTTCGAGCACGAAGATCGCCTTCAGGCCGCCGCCGAGGTCTTCTGCGCCGCGCAGGCCCCAACGGCTGCCCTGGGCGATGCCGTCGTCGTACTTGAAGAGCTTGCTGCTGCCGCTGGCGCTCTTGCTATGGTTCACATAGCTGACGCCGGCGTCGATGAGGCCGTACAGCGTGACGCTGCTTTGTGCATGTGCCGCGCTCGCGGTCGCGGCGAGGATAGCGGTGGTCAACAGTTTCTTGTTCAAGGCAAATCTCCGAGCAGTAAGAATGTTTGCAGTTCCGCTGCGCTCTTAAGGCGGTTGGAAGGGGAACGGAAGCGCACTGTATCGACGGGGCGCTTAATGAATATGACAATTGCTGTCATGTTCACGTCTGTAGCGCCCGCGCCACACGTGATGATGGAGGCTTGCATTCGTCGCGTTATGTCGATTCCGCCGGATGATTGACCGGGCGCAGGAATATATGTATGAAAATTGCTTGGTTTGTCCCTTTGCCGCCACATGCGACGATTCGCGCTTTCATGAAAACAGGATGCGAGGACAAGCCATGCGACGATTTGCTTCGATCTTGCGCCGGGCGGCCGGCGGCGCGGCGTTCGTGATCGCGGCGACGCTCGCGCACGCGGGCGGCCCGGCGCTGAAGATCGGCACGATGAGCGGCCCGGACGCGCAGATCTGGGCCGAGGTGACGAAGGTCGCCGCGCGCGACGGGCTCGCGATCAAGGTGATCGAATTCAACGACTACGTGCAGCCGAACGCGGCGCTCGATGCGGGCGACCTCGATGCGAACGGCTTCCAGCACCAGCCGTTTCTCGACAGCCAGATCAAGCAGCGCGGCTACAGGATCGTGAACGTCGGGCTTACGTATACGTCGCCGATGGGCTTCTATTCGAAGAAGCTCAAGTCGCTGAAGGATCTGCCAGTCGGCGCGAAAGTCGGGATTCAGAACGATCCGTCGAACGGCAATCGCGCGCTCCTGCTGCTGCAGAAGTACGGGGTCGTCAAGCTGAAGCCGGGCGCCGGCACGAACGGCGTGAATGCGACGCCGCTCGACGTCGCCGAGAATCCGAAGAAGATCAAGCTTGTCGAGCTCGACGCCGCGCAGCTGCCGCGCGCGCTGCCGGACCTCGACGCGGGGTCGGTCAACACCGACTATGCGGTGAAGGCGGGGCTGTCGCCGGTGAAGGACGCGATCGCGATCGAGGATCTGAAGGGACCGTACGCGAACCTGATCGCGGTGCGCGCGCAGGACAAGGACAAGCCGTGGGTGAAGAAGCTCGTCGCCGCGTATGAATCGGACGACGTGCGCAAGTTCATCGAGACGAAATTCAACGGCGCGATCATTCCGGCGTTCTGACGAGGCCGGCAGGGGCGGGTGGCGCGCTGCGCGTGCGCCCGGACGCATCGCCGGGCGCGATGCTCATGCAAGCACGAGCACGATGCTTGCACGGACATGAGTTTGGACAGCGACTCGCCCGCTCAGGCCGTCAGCAGCGACCCGGTGCGGATCGGCTTCGCGCCGGCGATCCGCGCGACTTCCATCCCGGCCGTCGCGAAGCGCGCGATCTGGCGCGCGTACAGCACGCCGGACACGCTGCTCTTCAACGTGACGACGCGGTCGGTCAGCGGATCGACGATGTCGGCCACTTCGTCGCCCGCCTCGATCCACACGCCGACGGGCGTACGGAACACGATCACGCCCGATACCGGCGCGACGAGCGGATCGGTGCCCGCGAGCGGCGTCGCCGCGAATTCGAGCGGCGGCTGCGGCGCGGGCGCGCCTTCGATCGCGCCGCGCAGCGTCAGGTATTCGATCAGCGCTTGCGCGTCGTGCTCGGCGAATTCATACGATACGTCGCGTTCGCTGCGCAGCTCGACCGTCACCGAAATCGCGCCGTTCGGGATCGGATGGCGTTCGCCGAAGCGGTTGCGCAGCTCGGACCAGCAGAAGCTGTGAATCTCGTCGAACGGGTTGCCGACCGAGTTCAGCGCGAGCAGCGACGCCTTCGCGCCCAGGTAGCGCGCGAGCGGCTCGACGTCGTCCCACAGATCCGGATTCGTGTAGACGTGCATCACCGCATCGCAGTCGCAGTGCAGGTCGAGCACGATATCGGCGTCGAACGACAACTGCTGCAGCGCGAGCCGCTGCGATTCGAGCTCGGTGCGCGGCTTCTGCTCGCCGAGCGCTTCGCGCATCGCGTCGCGCACGATGGCGAGGTTCGCGGCCGCGTCTTTCGTGAGGCGGCCTTCGATGCGCGGGATCACGAGCGCGGCGAGATCGTGGAAGTTGCGGTTGAAGTTCTGCATCGACCCGAGCTCGAAGCGGCCGAGATGATCGCCGAACACGTGCTGCGCGAGGCCGATCGGATTCGCGACCGGCACGACGACGATCTCGTCGCGCAGCTTGCCTGCCGTCTCGAGCGCCGCGAGCTTGCGGCGCAGCAGCGTCGCGACCAGCATGCCCGGCAGCTCGTCCGCATGCAGCGACGCCTGGATGTAGATTTTTTTCCCGCTGCGCGGGCCGTAGTGGAAGCTCGTGATGTGGCGCGCCGTGCCGACGGCCGGCGAGATCAGCGGATGGGTCTGCGTTTGCATGATGGGAATGAGCGGCGCAACCGCCGCGCGCCTTCTGTCGATGTCGGTGAGACAACGATTGTACGTGGATCGTCATCGACGCACCAAACCTGTGCCGGAGGTTCACCGTTTTTCTGTCCGATCAATGACTTGCGTCGAACGCAGCGTGCTCGCCGGATCAAAATTATGACGATTTTTTAATCGATACACTGTCTGCCGCAGCGCGTGCGGGGCGTCGATTTTTTTATCGTTCGAATGCGGGCGGCGAAGGCTCGGCCAAGGATCGATCCTATGACAGTGAGCGAGATGCAGTTGACGGGCAGCCGGACCGGCGAGCCGAGGACACGCGAGAAAACCGCGTACCTTCCGTACATCGACGGCCTGCGAGCGTGGGCGGTGCTGTCCGTCATGCTGTATCACATGGATGCGCGCTGGCTTCCGGGCGGTTTTTCCGGCGTCGACATTTTCTTCGTGATTTCGGGCTTCGTCGTGAGTTCGTCCGTCGCGAACCTCGGGCCGATATCGTTCGGGCAATTTCTTTTGTTTTTCTATGCCCGGCGCATGCGGCGGATTCTGCCGGCGCTGGTCGTTGTCCTGCTCGTGACCGGCTTGATCGCGACGCTCTTCATTCCGGCGTCCTACCTGAGCGACAGAAATCAGAAAACCGGACTGCTCGCATTTTTTGGCTTGAGCAATTTCATCCTCGGCGCGACGGGCAGCGATTATTTTTCTCCGAAGGTTGAGTTCAATCCGTACACGCACACGTGGTCGCTCGGCGTCGAGGAACAGTTTTATTTGATCTTTCCGTTTCTGTTCTGGGCATGGCTCGCTCGCAAGAACCGGAAATATCTGTCGACGGCGCTGATTGCCGTCGGGCTGTGCACGTCGCTGTCGTGGGCTGGCTGGGTGGGACCCGCGAAGCACACGCAAGCGTTCTATTTCATCTTCGGTCGATTCTGGGAGCTTGCGGCGGGTGCGCTGCTCTATCAGCGCGTCGCGTTTTCCGGATTTTCCGCGGCCGAGCCGGCGCGATCTTCCGCCGCCGCCGGAATCAAGGCGGGCGCCTGGGCGTCCGTGTCGGCGGTGCTGGCCGGATTCGTCATGTCGAAGCCGGATCTCTATCCCTTCCCCGGCGCGATCGTTCCTGTCGCCGGCACGCTGGGGCTGCTCGGCTTGCTATACGGGCGCGGGCATGCGGGCCTGATTTCCACGATTCTGGAGAGCCGGGCTTTTCGATTCGTGGGCAGGATTTCTTATTCGCTATATCTGTGGCATTGGCCGATCTTCGTCGTGTTTCGCTGGACGATCGGGCTCGACTCGACGAGCAGCAGAGCCTGCGCGCTGGTTCTCGCGTTCGCGCTTGCGGTTGCTTCGCACCGTTTTGTCGAGACGCCGTTTCGTCGCGGTTCGTCGGCGCGCAGGGTGCCTCGCGTCGTCGTGGCCGCGTGTGGGTTGGGCTTGATGGCGGGCGGCGCGGGACTTTCGTCGATGCTGGCCGTCGCTCAGCCGGCGCTGTCGCTCAGTACGGTCGCGCGAAACCGGCTGGATTGGTATCCGTACGGCGCCGACACGAACCCCGCCTATCCGGGCTGTCTTGCGGACGTCGACAATCGGGACGTCCACGGCGGGAGGTTGTGGATCTATTCGCGCAAGCATTGCGACTTGCCGCCGGAAAGCCGCCATCGTGTCTTCGTGATCGGCGATTCGCACGCGATGGCCTATGCCGGCATGTTCAAGCAATTCGTCGTTCGGACAGGCATCACGGTCTATTCCTACAACAATGCGGGGTGTCCGTTCGTCAGCCTTCAGCCGTGGCGCGAGGGCGGCGATCCCGGATGCCGTCGATACGGCGACGCGGCGTTGACGGACATGCTGTCGAAACTCGCGCCGGGAGACGTCGTTTTCCTGCCGTCTCTTCGCCTGCCGCGCATGATCACCCAGTGGGCGTTCGTGGGCGACGAGGCCGCGCGGCAGCTGCTGTTCGGCGGCGCAGCGGCCGCTCAGCGAAACCGGGCCGTCGCCGATGCCATTCCGGTGTTGCGGGACATCGAGCGGAGAGGGGCCAGCATCGTGCTGGAAGCGCCGACGCCGATATTCAGAATGGTCCCGTACCGTTGCTCGGACTGGTTCAATCGACACAACGCGATTTGCGAACGCGGCCCGCTTGTCAGCAGGCGCGAGATCGACGAGCTGAGGGCGCCGGTTCTTGAATCGTACGCGCGGATCGCGGCCCAGGTGCCGAACGTTCATACTTGGGATCCGCTGCCGCTCCTGTGTCCGGAGAAAACGTGCTCGGCGTACGACGGCAAGAGGCCGTTGTTTTTCGACGGCGATCACATCAGCGGTTATGGAAATTTGCGGGTCCTGCCCGGCTTCGAGGCGTTCGTACGCAAGTTGATCGGCGTCGCGTAGCGCCGGTTTGCCGACGCCGGGCGGCAACCGGCGGACGACTGCCGAATGAAGGCGCGGGCGTGCATGCATGTTCGGCGGGCGCTGCCCGATCCTGCCGTCCGGTTGCGCGAGTCGATGCCGGGCGCAAAAAAACGGGCTTCGCTCTTCAGCGAAGCCCGTTTTTCGCCGCGCAGGGCGCCGCGCCGGTCGCGCCGCCCGCGGGCCGGCTTACTTGCCGTACACGTCGAAGTCGAAGTACTTCTTCGCGATCTTGTCGTACGTGCCGTCCTTGTGCATGTCGGCGATCGCCTTGTCGATCTTCGCCTTCAGATCGGTGTCTTCCTTGCGCAGGCCGATGCCGGCGCCTTCGCCGAGCGTCTTCGGATCGTCGAGATCCGAGCCGGCGAACGCGAAATCCTTGCCGCGCGGCGTCTTCAGGAAGCCGATGTCGGCCTGCACGGCGTCTTGCAGCGCCGCGTCGAGGCGGCCGGCGAGCAAGTCGGCGTAGACCTGGTCCTGGTTCTGGTACGGCTGGACCTTCACGCCCTTCGGCGCCCAGTAGGTCTTCGCGTACGTTTCCTGGATCGTGCCCTGCTCGACGCCGACCGTCTTGCCCTTCAGCGAGTCGGCCGTCGGCATCAGATTCGCGCCCTTCTTCGTGACGAGGCGCGTCGGCGTGTTGAACAGCTTCGACGAGAACGCGATCTGCTCTTCACGCTGCGGCGTCATCGACATCGACGACAGCACGCCGTCGAACTTGCGCGCCTTCAGCGCGGGAATCATGCCGTCGAAGTCATTCTCGATCCACACGCACTTTGCTTTCACACGCTTACAGATCTCGTTGCCGAGATCGACGTCGAAGCCGACCACCTTGCCGTCCGGACCTTTCGATTCGAAAGGCGGATAGCTCGCATCGACGCCGAAACGGATCGTCGACCAATCCTTCGCATAGGCGCCGCCTGCCGACACTGCGAGCAGGGCCACGGTCAAAGCCGCCAAGAATTTTTTCACTGTTGTTCCTCGTGTAGTTCGATGATTGCGCGCGGTTGTGCCGCAAGTGCGCTTCGGCCCGGCGCGGCTGCGGGCCGGGCTGACTGGTGCCCTCGTCCGGTGCGGGACGAACGGTGCGCCAAGATTACCAAGACAAAATAGCGCGGCGCTTCCTAGTGGAAGCCCCGATAGCGGTTCGGCGCGCGTCGAGGCGGTTTGTGCGGCGCGGTGCGGCGTTGCCCGCCCGGGAATGATCTATGTCAACGTTTCGTCGGCCGCGTGCCGGAGACAGGCGATGAATTGCGTGACGGCGGGCGTCGGCAGCAGGTCGCGGCGCGACAGGATCGACAGGTCGTAGCTCGGCAGCGTGTCGTCGAGCCGCGCGGCGCGGATGCCGAGCGGCTCGACCATCGCGGCGAGCGGCTTCGTGAAGCAGCCGATCACGTCCGAGCGCGCGACGAGGCCGAGCGTCACCGCGAACGACGACGGCGCGCGCAGCAGCCGCTGCGGCAGCGGCAGCCCGTGTGCGTTGAACATCGACATCATCACGCTGTGCGGGAAATGATCGGCGCCGACCGTGACGATCCATTCGGCGTCGAGCAGCTCGGCTAGCCGCCGCGCGCCCGCGAGCGGATGGCCTTCGCGCATCGCGACGACGAATTCCGTCGAGCACAGCGGCAATTGCGCGAAGTCGCGCTCGAGCGCGGGGATGTGATGGATCGCCGCGATGTCGAGTTCGCCGTTGCGCAGCCGCGCGAGCGCGTCGGGCACCGTCACTTCCTCGAGCGACAGGTTCACGCGCGGCATCGTCGCGCGGAACTTCATCACCGCGCGCGGCAGCGCGGTCAGCGCGATCGACGGCATCGTGCCGACCGCGATGCGCCCGGACATCTCGCCCCTGACCTGCTCGACCGCCTCGACGGTGCGGCGCATGTCGCCGAGCAACTGCTCGGCGCGCGGCAAGAGCGCGTGGCCGCACGCGGTCAGCTCGACGCCGCGCACGCTGCGCACGAGCAGCTCCGCGTTGAGCGCGCTCTCGAGCTCGCGGATCGTGTGCGTGATCGCGGGCTGCGTGACGCCGAGCTCGCGCGCGGCGGCGCGCAGGCTCTTGTGATGGGCGGCGGAGACGAACGCCTGCAGTTGCTGGAGCTTCATGGCGGCGAAGGAGGGTGATAAACGCAGTTTATC
This sequence comes from Burkholderia sp. BDU5, assembly GCF_001522845.1. Lineage (NCBI taxonomy): Bacteria > Pseudomonadati > Pseudomonadota > Betaproteobacteria > Burkholderiales > Burkholderiaceae > Burkholderia > Burkholderia sp. BDU5. Next base: position 186,950 of record NZ_LOWC01000029.1, read on the forward strand.
GCGGTGAAAAAAACAGCATCTTATTGAATCGTTACGGCGTCGATATAGTGGCCCGCTTCTGCGCGTCCGATTGCACGGACGCCGCCGCCACGGAGCCTTCGATGAACGACGCACGCTTGACCGAGGTCGACGACCTTGCCCCCCTCGCCGACGCGCTGCGCGAGATCCGCCATCGCATCCACCGTCATCCGGAGCTCGCGTACGAAGAGATCGAGACGGCCGCGCTCGTGGCCGACAAGCTCGAGGCGTGGGGCTGGCAGGTGACGCGCGGCGTCGGCGAGACGGGCGTCGTCGGCACGCTGCGCGCGGGCGACGGCGCGCGCGGCGTCGGCGTGCGCGCGGACATGGACGCGCTGCCGATCGTCGAGGCGACCGGGCTGCCGTACGCGAGCGCCGTGCCCGGCAAGATGCACGCGTGCGGCCACGACGGCCACACGACGATGCTGCTCGGCGCCGCGTGGCGGCTCGCGCGGACGCGCAATTTCTCCGGCACCGTCCATCTGTATTTCCAGCCGGCGGAAGAGCACGGCGTCGACAGCGGCGCGAAGAAGATGATCGACGACGGCCTCTTCGAGCGCTTCCCGTGCGACGCGGTGTTCGGGATGCACAACCATCCGGGCGTCGAGCCGGGCGTGTTCCTGATGCGGCGCGGGCCGTTCATGTCGGCGGGCGACAAGGCGGTGATCGAGATTCACGGCGTCGGCGGCCACGCGGCGCGGCCGCATCTCGCGGTCGATCCGATCGTCGTGGCGGCGAGCATCGTGATGGCGCTGCAGACGATCGTCGCGCGCAACGTCGATCCCGCGCAGCCCGCCGTCGTCACGGTCGGCTCGCTGCACGCGGGCACCGCGAACAACATCATTCCGAACCGCGCGCGGCTCGAGCTCTCCGTGCGCTCGTTTGACCTGGCGGTGCGCGCGCTGCTCAAGCGCCGCATCGCCGAGCTCGTCGAATCGCAGGCGGCGAGCTACGGCGCGAAGGCGAGCGTCGAGTACATCGAAGGCTATCCGGTCGTCGTCAATTCGGATGCCGAAACCGACTTCGCCGCGCAGGTCGCGAAGGAGCTGGTCGGCGAGCGGAACGTCGTCGAACAGGCCGACATCCTGATGGGCAGCGAGGACTTCGCGTTCATGCTGCAGCGGCGACCGGGCGCGTTCGTGCGGCTCGGCAACGGCGCGGGCGCGGACGACGGCTGCATGCTGCACAACCCCGATTACGACTTCAACGACCGCAATCTGGCGATCGGCGCGGCGTTCTGGGCGCGGCTCGTCGAGCGGTATCTCGGGCGGTAGGCGGGCGGTGGACTGGCGGTGGGCTGGCTCTGCGATGGGCGCCGCGGTTGGCGGCGGGGTGTGAGCCGTCCACCTGTGTGTCGATGTTGCCGGCCCGGCGCCCGGCGGTAGCGTTGGCGCGGGACGTCAGGCGGAGAGCGGCAAGCAGCTTGGGGAGCAAAACGAAGCTGCCAAGCGACGAGCAACGAGCGACGAGCAACGGGCAACGAGCAACGGGCAACGGGCAACGGGCAACGGGCAACGGGCAACGGGCAACGGGCAACGGGCAACGGGCAACGGGCAACGGGCGCAAAAATCCGCGCCGTCCGCCCCGCCCCCGGCCTAAGCCTGTTCCAGCGCCCCCGGCGAACGCGCGCCGCAAGCGCGCAGAATCAGCCGCACGACCTCTTCCGTCGTCTTGTCGAACGCCTTCGCCGACAACGCGCGCTTGCCGGACAGCGCGACGATCTGCGCGTCGAAGTCCGCGTAGTGCTGCGTGGCCGCCCAGATCATGTAGAGCAGCGTTTTCGGCTCGACCGGCTCGACGAGCCCGCGCGCGATCCAGCGCTCGATCAGCGCAATTCGCGTATCCATCCACGGCTTCACGCGCTCGAGCAGCAGATCCTGCATGTGTTCCGCGCCGCTGATGATCTCGTTCGCCCACACCTTCGAGCCGAGTGGCCGCTTGTACGACAGCGCCATCTTCGCGCGCACGTATCCGCCGAGCGCGGCGACCGGATCGTCGCCGACGTCGAAGCTGTCCGCGGCGCTGTGCCAGTCCTCGAGCAGGTCGTCGAGCACGCGCCGGTACAGCGCGAGCTTCGTCGGGAAGTAATAGTGCAGGTTCGCCTTCGGCAGCCCGGCGCGCTCGGCGATCAGCGCGGTGCTCGCGCCCTCGAAGCCGCGCTCGGCGAACACGGCCTCCGCGCATGCGAGCAGGTGCGCTTCGTTCAGCTCGCGGATGTGCGCCTTGCGCGCGCGGCTCGGCGTGCGCGCCGCGTTCGTCCGGGCGCGCGGCGCGGGCGCGTCGGGGGGCGTCGTCGGATCGTCGTGTTGCATGGCGTGCGCTCGGTGGATGGCGGCAACCGGAGGCCGTCATTGTAGACGCCGCGGCCGCCGGCCGACGCATCGCGGATCGCTGGCGGCCGTTCCGCCGCGCATAAACGACACGTTTTTTTTAATCCATTGAATTCACGGCGCCAATGCGCTATAACCTGACCATTCGGACAGGATTCGATCGGCGAGCGGCGCTGCTTGATAAAGCAAAACAAAGATAGGGCCGTGCAGGCGCCGCCGCACCGTTCTGGCCGAAGATGACGTCGGAGAGTGCGCGCTTGGGGGCAGGGGCGGTCCCCAAGCGCGCCATGTCATCCGCGTCGCGCGACGAGTTGCGACACGGTCTGCGCGGCTTCCAGCAGCGGGTCGAGGAACGTCTTCACCATCTGTTTCGCGGAGTGCCGCTGCGCATTGCCGCTGATGTTCATCGCGGCGATCACGTGCCCGCGCCGGTTGCGGATCGGCGCCGACAGCGAAATCAACCCGGCTTCCAGTTCCTGATCGACGATCGCCCAGCCCTGGCTGCGCACCTGCGCGATTGCATCCTTCAATGCGGCAGGGTCGATGAGCGTGCGGGGCGTGTACGCGCGCAGCGTGCTCTGCGCGAGCGTGTCGTCGAGCGCGGCGTCGTCGAGCGACGCCAGCAGCACGCGGCCCATCGACGTGCAGTACGCCGGCAGCCGGCTGCCGATCGACAAATTGATCGTCATGATCTTGTGCGTCGGCACGCGCAGCACGTAGACGATCTCGGTGCGGTCGAGCACGGCCGCCGAGCAGCTTTCGTGGATGCGCGCGGATAGCTGCTCCATCACCGGTTCCGCGAGATTCCAGAACGGCATCGATGTCAGATACGCGAACCCGAGATCGAGGATCTTCGGGGTGAGGCGGAACAGGCGGCCGTCGGCTTCGACGTAGCCGAGCGTCTGCAGCGTCAGCAGGATGCGCCGCGCGCCCGCGCGGGTCAGGCCGGTCGCCGCCGCGACCTCGGTGAGCGTCTGCTCGGGATGTTCCGCGTCGAACGCGCGAATGACTGCGAGTCCCCGCGCGAAAGACTGGACGTAGGAGTCGCCTGGTTTTGCCTGAAATTCTGTGCTCATGGCCGCTTGGAATAATGTGCAGCGGAGAAGATTAGCGCATGGGGTCGGGTTGCGCCAACCCGTGTCCCGCGTGGGCCGCGTGCTTGACGGGAGCCGGTGCGCTCCCTATGATCGCACGGAAACGTTCGATTAACGATCTTAAGTTCTATTATCGAACAAATTTCGAGGCGAGCGGCGACGGCGGTTTCCGTCGCGTCGGCTCGCGTGATCAGATTGACCGGAGACGACGATGACCGAAGCTTTTCTGTGCGACGCAATCCGCACGCCCATCGGCCGCTATGGCGGCGCCCTGGCCCCGGTGCGGGCCGACGACCTCGGCGCGGT
>NZ_LOWC01000030.1:0-71183 GCF_001522845.1 Burkholderia sp. BDU5
GCCGGCTTGCCGCCCCCGCCAACATGCGGACATTTCATTTGCTACAAAACCGGACATTTCTATTTGTCCGCGACAGTCATAAAGCTGCGGATGTCGATGAGGGCCGGATCGAATGACGGGACTGGGGCCGGCCTGCATGGACGCATCGGGATGGCGGACGCTGCACTGGCGGCGCGGCGGCGCGCGTGACCGGACGCTCGCGGCCGGCGGCAGCGCGAGCACCGACGTGCAAGCGAATGAGGAATCCCGAGACGGGAGTGCCGAGCGCCCGGCAAAATCGGCTGCCTCGCGGCCAGCCGGCTGAGGCCGTGGCCATAAGCCTTGGCGCACAGTCAGCGAAGTTGGCGGAGGCCGTCCAATCCGACGGCGCGTGGCCTCGGCGGATATCCGAGCGACGCCGAACGGCGAGCGACAAAGCGAGCTTGCGCGTCGGACGTCGGACATGGCGAAATCGGCAAAAACGACAAGACGCGCGTCTCGCCCAGACGCGCTCGCGTCAATGCATCGACAGGCACGACGCGCACTGCATCCGGCCGAACGGCGCGAACGCGAGGCGCGGCAATTCGACCGAGCACGCGGAGATGCTGCCGCCTGCGTACGGCGCCGCGTTGCCGAGGCGCTGCAGCGCGAATCCCGAGCGCCGGTACAGGCGCTCGATCGACAGCGACATCACGCCGACCACGCGCGTCGCGCCGAGCGACGCGGCCACCGAGAGCACCGACGGAAAGAAATCCATCCCGAGCGGTTGGTGCCCGGTCGCGCGGCGGCGCCGGCGCGATGCGGCGAAGCGCGACATCTCCCAGACCGTCGGCGATTGCGGCGCGGGCGCCGAGCCGAGCAGATGCGGAAAGACATCGCGCAGCAGGTACGGGCCCGTCGTCGGCAACAGGCGCGCATAGCCGCATACTCGACGCGCGTCGTCGAGTGCGACGACGTGGATCGTCGACGGACCGTCGAACTCGTCCCATTCCGCATGATCGTCGCGCGCGTGGGCCGCGATCGTCCAGCCGAGCCGGCGGACGAACACGTCGTAGCGATACGCGCCGAGATCGGCCTGAACGTGCGGCGGCAGTTCGTTCAATCGGCCGGCGATGATGTATGACATGGCGCTTCGTTCTCCGATGGATCGATCGTCGGCGTGAAGATAAGGCGCGTGCGATCGCGTATGAGCGGTGATGGTTGAGAGGCGCGCGCGTCGCCGTGACGACGATCCGGCCACGCACCGAACGCGCGCCGCATACGAACGCGACATGTCCTCGCCGCTGCATGGCGACGATGACGACGGCGTACGGAATGGCGTTCGACGCGGCTCGATCAGGATTCCGATGCAATCGGCCGATCGCGTCGCGTCGGCGCACGACGCGGCGGGCGTGACGGACGGCCCTAACGCACCCGGATGGATGGTGAATTCATGGAAAAATCAGCCCTTGTCGCGTCGCCTTCACGGCGGCGAACGTGCGGCTGCGCGTGTTGAGCTTCTCCATCGCGTTCTCGATGTGGAAGTCGACCGTGTACTTGGAGATGTCGAGCATGTTTGCAATGACCCACGACGACTTGCCGCGCGCGACCCAGGTCAGGCATATCTGCTCGCGATCCGTCAGGTGGACGGAAGGCGGAATGGGGCGGCTCGTTCGCATGCTCTGGAATTGCAGATGGAACTGCATGCTGAGCAGATAGGCGTTGCGCCATTTCGCTTCGGCGTCGTGTGTCGGCGCGGTGCCGGACAGGTTGATCAGCAACACGTGTCCGAGCGGCTGATGAAGCGGAATGCTGATTCCGTTGTCGAGGCCCGCGTCCTCCGCTTCCATCAGCAGATTCCGTTCACACAGGTTCGACGTCGCAACGTCGCTCCACGAGAACGGCGTGCTGTACCGGAACGCCGCGCGAGGGACGGGATCGATGTCGAAGTAGTCGTTGCGCGTGTAATGCTCGATCCACTCTGTCGGGTAGTGCAGCGAGACGACGTTGACCGACGCGGAATGCGACTTGCCCGACAGCTCGACGATCGCATGATACTGATAGCCGATCTGCAGCGCCGCCTGCCTGAAAGTCTCGATCAGCGTGCGGACGTCGCGCGATTCCGGCAAGGCGGCGGAGAACATCGGTGCCGAAGCGCTTTCTCCCGACGACCCCGCGCCGTCATCCCCACCTGTTCGATATTCGCGTTGAAGCAGCCTGCTCAATTTGCATGCCCCCATTATTGAAAATCAAGACTTTTGGAAGTGCCGTGTACCGGATTGGGGACGCGTCGCCAATGAAAATCGGATAACGCAATGACGTTGAAATTGTCCGGAAATAATATCAAATGTAATAACGATTGCAAGAGCGGCGTTCGGATAATCGGCGATTTATTTTGAGGCGATGTTCGATATTTTTATCTCGATACCCCATGTGTTTTTCACTGTCTGCAACGATCTGGCCCATGTGGAGACGGGGTGTGGCCTGTTCGATACGGCACCCGGAATTTAAACCGCTGGCTTGATGCAATGGGCGAGTTCATTTCGTTTTTGCGTGGACGAGATTTTTGTGCGAGCCGAGTAAGTGCCGCATCGTTTCGCGAAATCGCTATCAGTAGGGAATGGTATCGAGTGGATATTCGAACGGATTCGGGTTTATTAGATGCGCGGTAAATTCTTGTTTTCCATCGAGGAATGGCGCGCGAATATATTCGTGGCGGAACGGAAACTGGCGCTGAGAAATGATTCGGCCGAATGCGGGCGCGCGCGGCTGTAGTGCGTGTCGCCGAGCGCTCGTGGACGTGAGCGCGGCAATTCAGCGCAGCGCATCGAGCGGGCGAAATGCGGTTGTAAGCGAAGGCTGCCGCATCGTGCGCGCGAGTTTCGCGACATGCGTGCCGGCCGCGTGGGAAGGTCGACCCGAAACGCCGCGCGGCGGTCAATTGCCTTGCACGGCAGGCTCGCCGTCAAAGCGTTTCGACGAGGTTCGCCGCATCCGCGCGCAACGCGATGCGGTCGAATTTCCCGTTCGGGTTGCGTGGCAGCGACGCGCGCGTCGCGATCGTATAGGGCACCATGTATGGCGGCAGTTGCTTCGCACACCACGTGCGCAGCGCATCGGGCGTGAACGAGTCGATGGACAACGGCACGACGACGAGCGTGATCGCCTCGCCGAGCTCGTCGTGCGGCACGCCGAGCGCGACGGCCTCGGCAACGAGTCCGCTCGCGTGCGCGACATCTTCGATCTCTTCCGGGCAGATCCGGTAGCCGGAGCTCTTGATCCGCGCATCGTTGCGGGAGACGAAATAGAGGAATCCATCGTCGTCGCGGCGCACGAGATCGCCCGACCAGACGGCCGTCTCACGCTGCGCGCCGCCCGGCCGCGCATCGGGCGACGGCCGATAGCGGAGCGTGGTGCGTGCAGGATCGTTCCAGTAGCCGAGCGTCACGCACGCATCGACGTGAACGAGCTCGCCGACCTCATTCGGCGCGCACGGCGCGCCGTCCTCGCGCACGACGAGGATTCGCGCGTTCGGCACTGCCTTGCCGATCGAATCGGGCCGGCGATCGGCTTCGGCGGGATCGAGATAGGTCGAGCGGAACGCCTCGGTCAGTCCGTACATCAGATACGGCAGCGCGTGCGGAAAAAGGCTGCGCAGCGCGCGCAACACAGGTTGCGGCATGTGACCGCCGGTGTTCGCGAAATAGCGTAGCCGCGCGCGCGTGTCGTCGGGCCACGCGGCGCGCGAGAGCTGGATCCAGAGCGGCGGCACGCCCGCGAAGCCGGTGATCCGCTCGCGCCGGCAGATGTCGACGATGTCCGCCGGCATCAGATAATCGACGAGCACGGCGGTTGCGCCTGCGGCCCATGCGGTCGTCAGCTGGCTGAGGCCGGCGTCGAAGCCGAGCGGCAGCGCCGCGAGAATGCGGTCTGCGGCCGTGTGACGCAGATAGTGCGCGACACTCCATGCACCCTCCAGCAGACTGCGATGGCTGAGCATCACGCCTTTCGGGTGGCCGGTCGAGCCGGGCGTGTAAAGGAGCGCGGTGAGATCGGTATCGATCGTGTCGGTTTGCCGTGACGTTGCCGCGCTTGCGTGGGCATTCGCGGCAGACTCGGGCGGCGCGTCAGCCTGAGTCCATCGCAGATACGTCGTGCGCGAGGAAGGCGTCGGCGCTTGCGTCTTCGCATCGATCAGGATCACGTATGGAATGGTCGCGAGCACGTCGTCGCCGAGAATCCGTGCGCGCAGCGACGACGTGACGATGCAGCGCGCTCCGCTGTCGGCGAGGATGTGATTGACCTGATCGGGCTTGAGGATCGGATTGATCGGCACGAACACGACGCCTGCGGCGGCCGCGCCGAGCATCGCGACGACGGCCTCGACGCGCTTGTCGAGAAAGATCGCGAGCCGCTTGCCTGGCGCGATCTCGAGCGCTTGCAGCCGCTCGGCGAATGACAGGCTCCGCGCGGCGAGTGCGCGATAGGTGAGCCGAGTGTCGTCGGTGACTAGCGCCTCGGCATCCGGCGTGCGGGATGCCGCTTGTCCGACCAGATCGAAGAAATTACGTATGGTTCCACCTCCGTTCCGAATCACGAGCGGCGCACGTCGAGCGATGTTGCGAGGCCTTCGGTGGCTAACGAGCGTCGCGCGACCGCGGCCGATCCTGGCTGCCGGAAAGAGTAGCGAATAGGCGGCGCGTGCGGCGGTCCCGCATGCAGGTAAATTGACGAACGGGGTGATGCCGAACATTGGCGAGCGCGATCGATTCGTTTTCGACGTTTCGCTAGCACACGCAAAACATGAATGCGCTGCTGTGGAGGAGATTGCATGCTCGACGGTATCGTCAATTATCCTGATGAATCTCGTTTCGCAACGTAAGCATATCTTTCAATTCGGTTGCATGTCCGGCATGCGTGGACATGTCGGATGATCGAGCGGCGCTCGGCGGCGCGATGGTCGAATCGTGCGCGCGAACGTGGATTCGCTCTGGCCCGTCGAATCGCATGGCCGATGCCTGTGCGGCGCGGCAGATGGATGCATGCGCAACCATTTCATTCGACATGGCCGATTCGCCGAGCGAGAAGATTGGGGCGAATGCGAAGCGGCGTGCATTGTCCGTAAGAGCGCGCGTCTCGTCGCGTCCGGCGTCACAGCGCGTCGTGAAAGATGATCCCGAGCGTGTGTCGCCGCCCGGCGTGCAGACGGCTCACGCCATGCCGCAGATTCACCCGATATGCGCCGCGCGCGCCTTGCACGGGCCGATGATGCACGGCGAAGATCACCGCATCGCCTTGCTCGAGCGGCACGACGTCCACGCGCGACTGCATGCGCGGCCGTTGTTCGGTGATGACGAACTCGCCGCCCGCGAAATCGACGCCCGGCTCGGACAGCAGGATCGCCGCCTGCAGCGGAAATTCGTGCTCGCCGTACAGATCCTGATGCAGGCGGTTGTAATCGCCTTCGCCGTAGCGCAGCAGCAATGGCGTCGGACGCAACTGACCGGCGGCATGACAGCGCTCGATGAACCGGGCGTGCTCGACGGGGAAGCGTGCATCGACGCGCATCAGCGTATTCCAGCGGTTCGCGATCGGCGCGAGATGCGGATAGAGCGCAGTGCGCAGCGCGTGTATCACGCGCGGCAGCGGATAACCGAAATACTTGTATTCGCCGCGGCCGAAACCGTGGCGCGCCATCGTCACGCGGCTGCGGAACAAGTCGTCGCGCGCATAGAGCGCGGCGAGCGCTTCGCACGTGCGGCGTGCGAGCAGCCCGCGGACGATCGCGCGGCCGTCGCGGTCGAGATCCTGCTCGATCGTCTGCCACGCGAGCGCGTCGATCCGCCGCGCGAGCGCCGCTTCGCGCGATGCGAAGGCCGTCGTTTCGTCGTGCGTCCGAGCGGCTGCCGCGGATGGTTCGGACGTCGTATTCATCGGTGCTTCCTCGCTGCATCATGAATGGGTCGATGCGGCGAGTCTAGCGGGACGGCCGACACGACGCGCTCCGAATCTTGCGCTGCAATCCGGCTGCGTGCGCGCATGGCGTCAGAGCAGCGCGTGGAAGCCCCAGTAGAGCGCGCCCGCGAGCACGATCGATGCGGGCAGCGTCAGCGCCCACGCGAGCACGAGGCTGCGCACGGTGCCCCATTGCAGTCCCGAGCCGTTCGCGGCCATCGTGCCCGCGACGCCCGACGACAGCACGTGCGTCGTCGACACGGGCAATCCGTACGCGTCCGCCGCGCCGATCGTCAGCATCGCGACGACTTCCGCCGACGCGCCTTGCCCGTAGGTCAGATGCTGCTTGCCGATCTTCTCGCCGACGGTCACGACGATGCGTCGCCAGCCGACCGTCGTGCCGAGACCGAGCGCGGTCGCGACCGCGACCTTCACCCAGGTCGGAATGAACTTCGTCGCGTGATCGAGCTGCGCGCGATAGCCGTCGAGCGCGCGGCGGTCCTGCGGCGAGAACGCCGGCTGTCCGGTTTTCTCCATCAGGCGCAGCGCCTCGGACACGAGATACATCGTATTGCGCACGTTGTCCGCCTGGCCTTCGGGGACTTTCGCGATCGAGCCCGTCGCGCCGACCTCGGCCGCGAGCGAGCCCGACAGTTGCCGGACCGCAGGCAGCGTCGCGCGGCTCAGTTGGCGCGACTGCACGTACGCTTCGACGTCGGCGCGAGGATTCGGCGACGGCGGTGCGTCGCCCGCGTAGCGCGTGAGTGTCGCGGCCGCCTGGTGCGCGACGGCGATGAACGTCTGCGTCTCGCCGGGCGTGACGGCCTTGTTGAGCGCGTATGCGGTCGGCACCGTGCCGATCAGGATCAGCATGATGAGCCCCATGCCTTTCTGGCCGTCGTTCGAGCCGTGCGCGAACGACACGCCGGTGCAGGTCAGGATCAGCAGGCAGCGGACCCAGAACGGCGGCGGCTCGTTCTTCTGCGGCTCGCGATAGAGGGTCGGCACGCGCACGAGCGCCTTCAGCGCGGCGAGCAGGAGGCCCGCGCACAGGAAACCGACGATCGGCGAGAGCAGCAGCGACTTGCCGACGCCCGCCGCCTGCGCCCAATCGACGCCGCTCGTGCCCGACGGCCCATGCATCAATTGGTTCGCGAGCCCGACGCCGATGATCGAGCCGATCAGCGTATGCGAGCTCGACGACGGCAGCCCGAAGTACCAGGTCGCGAGATTCCATGCGATCGCCGCGATCAGCAGCGCGAACACCATCGCGAAGCCCGCGCCATGACCGACCTGCAGGATCAGCTCGACGGGCAGCAACTGCAGGATGCCGAACGCGACCGCGCCCGTCGACGCCGCCACGCCGAGAAAATTCCAGATGCCCGACCAGATCACCGCGACGTTCGGCGTGAGCGAATGCGTGTAGATGACGGTCGCGACGGCGTTCGCGGTGTCGTGGAAGCCGTTGACGAACTCGAAGCCGAGCGCGATCGCGAGCGCGACGCCGAGCAGCAGATAGGGGAATATGGAGCGCTTGCCGACGGGTGCGAGATCGGCGAACAGATGGACGAACACGTAGGCGGCGCCGCTTGCGACGAGCGCGACGAGGAGCGCGATGCCCAGATGCCGGGTGCGACCGAGCTCTCCGCTCGTCGCGGCGGACAGGGGGTGGTTCATGACGGCCCTTGATGAGACGGACCGTTTGATCCTAGCGCTCGCGATCCGGCAGTTTGATGACAGCGCTCAAAGGGGGCGCGATTCGTCGGCTGCGAGGTCGGGGAATCGAGCGCGGGGCGGGTTCAGTTCCCGATCGCCTGCCCGATTCGCGCGAGCACGGCAGGCCAGCCGCGCTTCATCCCTTCGTACGCGATCCGCGCTTGCGGCGCGTCGAGATCGAAGCCCGCATGCTCGAGGAACACGCGTGTGCCGCCGGATTCCGGTTCGAGCCGCCACGAGATCGTCGTGTCGAGCGAGCTTTTCGCGAACGCGATCGCGAAGCGGCGCTCGGGTTCGACCGTGGTGACTTCGCATGGCTGCCGGCCCCACGGGCCCATGTCGAGCGTGAAACGGTGGCCGGGCACGGGGCGTACGTCGCCCGCCGCCCACCAGCGCGCGAGCGCCGCGGGTTCGGTGAGCGCCGCCCAGACCTGTGCAGGCGGGCGGGCGACGAATTGTTCGACGCAGATCGGTTCGGCTTCGGTCATCGCGGGGGGCTCGAAAATGCGTATCGGAGGCCATGCATGATAGCGGACGCGCAAGCGGCGTCGACAGACGGCGAGGCTCGCGTGCGCGCCGGTCTCCGTTGCGCGCACGGCTCGCGCCGCGCCCGGTCGGCGGCGACGCGCGCCGCCGCTCAAGGAATCGGCAGCTCGGCCTCGCGCTTCACCTCGCGCAGCGACAGCGCCGATTCGATCGACGTGACGCCCGGCAGCACGCGCAGCGTCTCGCGCAGAAACATCCCGTAGTCGTCGAGATCGTGCGCGACGACTTGCAGCAGATAGTCGGCGGAGCCCGACACGTTGTGGCACGACAGGATGCGCGGAATGCCGAGCACTTCGCGCTCGAAGCGGTTCGCGACGCCGCGGTCGTGAACCGCGCAGCGCAGCAGCACGAATGCGACGACGCCGAAGCCGAGTGCGTTGCGCGACAGTTGCGCGCGGTAGCGCTCGATGTAGCCGTCGCTTTCGAGCCGCTTGAGGCGGCGTGCGCACGGCGTTTCGCTCAGCCCTACCGAGTCGGCGAGGCGGGCGACCGGGATGCGGCCGTCGAGCTGCACCGCGGCGAGGATGGCGCGGTCGGTTTTGTCGAGATCGATCATGATATGGAAATGCTCTAAAAAAGCGCTTACTAGTAGTGTATTCCGATAAGTTTGGCGGGTAACCCAACCAAATAAGCCAATAAACCCTCATCGAGCAGACGCATCATGGAACCCTTTCGACACCCGGGTTTGACCATGTTTTCCGCTCACTTGCTGCTCGTCTACGTCGCTGCCGTCGTCGCCATTTACGCGGTGCCCGGGCCCGACATGGCGTGCGTGCTGCAAACGGGCATCGGCCGCGGCGCGCGTCACGGTGCGGCCGCCGCGGCCGGGCTCGGGCTCGCGCGCGCCGTGCACGTCACGCTGTCCGCGTGCGGCGTCGCCGCGCTCCTCAAGAGCGCGCCGTGGCTCTACGAGACCGTGCGCTACGGCGGCGCGCTGTATCTCGCGTACCTCGCCGTGCAGATCTTCCGCTCGCCGGCGTTCGCGCTGTCCGACGAAGGTCTGGCGCAGCCCGCCGTGCGGCTGCGCCAGACCTTCGTCAAAGGGCTCCTCACCAATCTGCTCAACCCGAAGGCGCTGCTGTTCTGCTCGGTGCTGCTGCCGCAGTTCGTCCAGCGGGGCGGCGCGCCGGTAATCGTGCAGATGGCGGTGCTCGGCGCGGTGCTCGTGCTCGCGGGCCTGTGCTTCGATCTCGCGTGCGTCGCGGGTGCGACGCGCGTCGCGGGATGGTTGCGCGCGCATCCGCTTGCGCAGACCGCGCAGCGCTGGACCTTCTCGGCCGTGCTGCTCGGCTTCGCGCTGCGGCTGTCGATCGACTGACGCGACGCGCGCGAACGCCGGCATCGCCGTCGGCGTCAACACACGCGGCCATTGGCGCATGCGAAGCAACTAACCGCGAAGCGCCGGAATTCGCGGGCCGCGCACGTCGTGCGAGGCCCGCGCCCGCCTGCGCGGGCACGCGTCGTTCGCGGTGGGCCGAACGTCGCGTGCCCGACCCCGCGATGCCATGAATGCGCCGTCACGAACGCTCGAGATGCCGACACAGGATCGCCGCGCGTGCTTTACACTTGCTCTGCCGTACTGTCGCATGGTCCTGTCGACGGCGTGTGTGCGCCGTCCGACATACCGGTCGGAACTGCGATCGCGCGACCGTGTCCGAATCCTGACAACCCGTTACCACGGCTTCTGGAGGATCCGAATATGGCAAGGCATCTTCACGCCGGCAACGAACCGCAAATCGTCGCCGAATCCACGTGCATCGGTCCATGCGATCCGGCCGAGACGATCCACGTGATGGTGATGTTGCGGCGGCAGGAAGAGCAGCACCTCGCCACGCTGTTGCAAGGCCTCGCGAGCGGCGATCCCGACGCGAAGCCGGTCTCGCGCGAAGCGTTCGCCCAGCGTTTCTGCGCGCATCCCGACGACGTCGGAAAAGTCGAAGCGTTCGCGAAGCAGCACGGTCTGACGGTCGCGCGCGTCGATCCGGTCGAGAGCGTCGTCGTGCTGTCGGGCACGATCGTGCAGTTCGAGGCGGCGTTCGGCGTGAAGCTGCAGCGCTTCGAGCATCGGACGATCGGCCAGTATCGCGGACGCACGGGCGACGTCACGCTGCCCGACGAACTGCACGACGTCGTCACCGCGGTGCTCGGGCTCGACAACCGTCCGCAGGCACGCCCGCATTTCCGGGTGCGGCCGACCTTCCAGCCCGCGCGCGGCGTCGCCGTCACCTACACGCCGCCGCAGCTCGCGGCGCTCTACGATTTCCCGCCTGGCGACGGCGCGGGCCAATGCATCGCCGTCGTCGAGCTCGGCGGCGGATATCGGCCCGCCGAGATCCAGCAGTATTTCAGCGGCCTCGGGCTCGCGCGGCAGCCGACGCTCGTCGACGTGAACGTCGGCGCCGGCCGCAACGCGCCGACCGGCGATCCCAGCGGGCCGGACGGCGAAGTCGCGCTCGATCTCGAGGTCGCGGGCGCGATCGCACCCGGCGCGACGCTCGCCGTCTATTTCACGCAGAACAGCGACGCCGGCTTCATCCAGGCGGTCAACCAGGCGGTGCACGACACGACGAACCGGCCGTCGGTCGTAACGATCAGTTGGGGCGGTCCGGAGGCCGCGTGGACGTCGCAATCGCTGCAGGCGTTCAACCGCGTGCTGCAATCGGCCGCGGCGCTCGGCGTGACCGTGTGCGCGGCGTCCGGCGACGCCGGCTCGAGCGACGGCCTGCAGGACGGCGCGAATCACGTCGACTTCCCGGCATCGAGCCCGTACGTGCTCGCGTGCGGCGGCACGCGGCTCGACGCGCTGCCGGGGCAGGGCATCCGCAGCGAAGTCGTGTGGAACGACGATGCGGCGGGCGGCGGCTCGACGGGCGGCGGCGTGAGCGCCGTGTTCGACGTGCCGGACTGGCAGAAGGGCCTGAGCGCGACGCTCGCGCAGGGCGGAAGCGCGTCGCCGCTCACGAAGCGCGGCGTGCCCGACGTCGCGGGCGACGCGTCGCCTGCGACGGGCTACGAGGTGCTCGTCGCGGGCACGTCGACGGCGATGGGCGGCACGAGCGCCGTCGCGCCGCTGTGGGCCGCGCTCGTCGCGCGGATCAACGCGGCGGCGGGCAGCCCGGCAGGCTGGATCAACCCGAAGCTGTACCGGAACACGGGCGCGCTGCGCGACGTCTCGGTCGGCGACAACGGCGCATATGCGGCGACGCCCGGCTGGGACGCGTGCACGGGGCTTGGCAGCCCCGACGGCGCGAAGGTCGCGGCGGCGCTGAAGAGCGGCGCGGCGGGATGATCGCGAGCCGGCGCGACGCTCCGACAGCGCTTCATCTGCCGACGCGCCGTCGCACTCGATGCGACGGCTCGCAGGCTGCGGCGTCGGGGCGTTTGACGTCGGCGTCGCGGCGCCGGAGATTTTGCGGCGCGGGGCCGATGGCGGCGGTGCCAACCGCAGCGGTTCGGCGGCGCAAGCCATGCCGCTCGACGGCGCCGGCGAGCCGGGCGTCGACGCGGTGACGACGCGGTGAGCAAAGGCGCCCGCGTAGCCGCAGCGGCGACGCCGGCATCGCAACGGTGCTTCGCTGCGATTGCGGCGAAGCGGTCGTGGCAGCGGACGCGCGTCGCGCGAAGCCGATGCGGTCCGGTGCCGGCTCGACGCGATCGGTTGCCCGAGACACGCGCGCCGTCGCAATCGACCGCAAACGGTTTGGCACGATTGACGATTCGTTCATGCACCACCTAATAGAACCAGAAGGAGCAGCACGATGAGCATCGATACGACATCTTCCGGCGGCGTGCAGCCGCTGCATCACGGCGCGTCGGCTTCGGTCCATGCGCCGCCGACCGTCGTGACGCCGAAGGCGGACGGCGATCAGCCATTCTTCGATCCGGTCGCGTACGGCAACGGTCCCGACGATTCTGTGACGGACACGACCGAGGCCGAGGCGCTCACGCATCACACGATCCAGATCGACGGCCGCACGATCGCGTACGCCGCGACGGCGGGCCACCTCGTGACCGTCGACCCGAGCAGTTCACAGCCGAACGCGAAGATCTTCTACGTCGCGTTCACGCAGGACGGGCAACTGGAGGAATCGCGGCCCGTCACGTTCTTCTACAACGGCGGACCGGGCTCGTCGGCGGTGTTCGTGCTGCTCGGATCGTTCGCGCCGAGGCGGATCAAGACGTCGATGCCGAGCTTCACGCCGCCCGCGCCATACCGGATGGAAGACAATCCGGACAGCCTGATCGACAAGAGCGATCTCGTGTTCATCAATCCGGTCGGCACCGGCTATTCGGCGGCGATCGCGCCGCACAAGAACCGCGATTTCTGGGGCGTCGACCAGGACGCGAACTCGATCAAGCAGTTCATCAAGCGCTATCTGACGAAGAACAACCGCTGGAATTCGCCGAAGTTCCTGTTCGGCGAATCGTACGGCACCGCGCGCAGCTGCGTGCTCGCGTACAAGCTGCATGAGGACGGCGTCGACCTGAACGGCATCACGCTGCAATCGTCGATCCTCGACTACAAGCAGGCGGGCAACCCGGTCGGCGCGCTGCCGACCGCGGCCGCCGACGCGTGGTATCACAAGCGGCTCGGCGTCGCGCCGGCGCCGACCGATCTCGGCGCGTTCGTCGAGGAAGTCGCGCAGTTCGCGCGCACCGACTATCTCGACGCGCTGCGCAAGTTCCCGCACGCCGACGCGGCCGTCGTCAAGAAGCTGTCCGACTATACCGGCATCGACACGACGACGCTGTTGTCGTGGAGCCTCGACATCGCGGGCTACGACACGCGCGGCAATTCGCTGTTCCTGACGACGCTGCTGAAGGCGCGCGGCTTGGCGCTCGGCGGGTACGACGGCCGCGTGACGGGAATCGAATCGGGGATCGCGGGCAAGATCGATCCGAACTCGGGCGGCAACGATCCGACGATGACGGCGGTGTCCGGCGTCTACACGGCGATGTGGAACGCGTATCTGAACGAGCAATTGAAGTACACGTCGAATTCGTCGTTCACCGACCTGAACGACCAGGCGTTCAAGTACTGGGACTTCGGCCATGTCGATTCGACGGGCGAGCAGCAGGGCGTCGACGCGAAGGGCAACGTGATCCTCTACACGGCGGGCGATCTCGCCGCCGTGATGGCGCTCAACGTCGACCTGAAGGTGCTGTCGGCGAACGGCCTCTACGACTTCGTCACGCCGTTCTACCAGACGGTGCTCGACTTGCAGCAGATGCCGCTCGACGATCCGAAGGTGCGCGAGAACCTGTCGGCGCGGTTCTATCCGTCGGGGCACATGGTGTATCTCGACGGCGGCTCGCGCACTGCGCTCAAGCACGATCTCGCGCAGATGTACGAGTCGACGGTGCACGACGCCGCGGCCGTGATGCGGATTCGCGCGCTGCAGGCGAAGAAGCGCGAAGGCGCGTGATGGAGCCGGGCGCGCGCCGCGAGTCGCGCGGATGCGGCTCGCGGGCGGTGCGGTGCGTGAATGCGCGTGACGGCATGGCGGCGCGCAGCGGGCGCAAGGCCGTGTGCCCGCGCTCTCGCGCGCTGGCGATCGATGCGCGGCGGCGTGTGCCGATTTCGACAGGCGTGCAACGCGCGATCGAAGGGATGCCATACGGGGATGCGGCGGCGCATGGACATCCGGCGAGGTTCGATGCAGAGCGCGTTCGCGCGAGACGCACGGCATGCCGCAGCGTTCGACGGACGAGCGGCGACGCCTCGCGTCGCCGTTTTTTTATTGCGCGGCCAACTGCTTGCGCATTGCATCGACGAACGCCGGGTCCGTCTCGCCGAGCGTGTTCGTGTGCGCGACGATGCGTCCGTCGGCATCGAGCAGCACGATCGTGCTCGAATGATTGAACTCGCCGCTCGCGAGCTTCCGGTACTGAATGCCGAGCAGCGCGGCGACGGCGCGCGTGCTGTCGCGATCGGTGCGCGCAAGCCGCCAGCGTGCATCGAGGCCGTGCGCGTTCGCGGTCTTGCGCAGCACCGCGACCGAATCGCGATCGGGATCGATCGTCACCGCGACGACCTTGATCCGTTTGCGCGCCGCCTCGCCGCCCGCGTCGAGCGTGAGGCCGATCGTCTCGAACAGCATCGGGCAGACCATCTTGCACGACGTGTAGAACATGCTGACGAGCGTCGGCATGCCGCGCAAATCGGCCAGGCGGAACGTTTTGCCGTCCTGATCGGTCAGCGTTGCGTTTGCCGGGTAGAGCGAATCGGTTGCCGTCGCAGCGGTCGCTTGCTCGGCTGCGACGGGCAGGCCCGCGCCTTCGGCGGTCGTCGCGACGCATGCGGCGGCGATCAGCGCGAGCGCGCCGCGCCGGGTGAGGTGTCCAAGCTTCATATCATTTCTCCTGAAATCGAACGGGCGCAGCGAAAACCAAGGCTTCCGGTCGAATCCGCACCGGTGAGGGAAGACAGTAGCGCGACGCGCATCAGCACCGCGTAGCTGTCGCGCCGCACGATGCTGATCGCGCCGGCGCCGCAAAACCGTTGCTGGTCCGGGTCGCCTTGCGTGCGGCTGTCGCCGCTGATGAAGAGCGCATTGAAGTCGTCGACCCATTCCCAGATCAGCCCGTGCAGGTTGCGTACGCCGTAGGCGTTCGGCGCGCCGCCGACGGGCGGCAGCACGCGCGCGGCGGGCTGCTCATACCACGACAGGATCTGCCTGCGCCACAGCGGATCGTTGCGCGCGTCGGTGCGCGTCGCGTCGGCGGCCGCCGCGTATTCCCATTCGAGCCACGTCGGCAGCCGGGCGCCTTCGCTCGCGCAATACGCGCGCGCGGCGAACCAGCTGACGCCCGTGACGGGCGCGTCGGGCGACGTCGGCTGCGCGGGATGCAGCGGGTCGGCCCAATCGGCGAGATACGCGGGACCGGCGAATACGCGCGCGACGCGATCGCGCCGCCATTCGGGATGCGCGCTCACGAACGCAGCGAACGCGCGGACCGTCACGGGCGCGTCCTGCAGCTCGAACGCGTCGATGTGCACGGGCGTCGAGCGGCCCGGCACGTCTTGCGGCAGCGCGCTTTCGAAGTCGCCGCCCGGCAGCTGCACGAAGCGCGCGGCATGCGCGCCCGCCGCAGCGAATGCAAGCGCCAGTGCGATCGCCGCGATGCGGGCGAGTCGAATCGCGCGTGACGATGTCGACGAAGCGCGCATGGCCGTCGCTCCCTGGCGTCGGTGGATCGTGTCAGTGCGAAGCCTCGGCGACCGCGGGCGTCTTCGTGCGGACCTTCGCGACCTCGTCCGCGCCGACCCGGCCGCCCGGATTGCCCCAGTTGTTCAGCACGTAGGTCAGCACATTCGCGACTTCGTCGTCGGTCAGTTGCGCCATCGGCGGCATCGCCGAATCGTAATCGCGGCCGTTGACCGTCACCTTGCCGTTCAGCCCGTGCAGCAGGATGCCGATCGCGCGCTTCGGATTCGCGGCGAGGAAATCGGAGCCGGCGAGCGGCGGGAACACGCCCGGCAGGCCGGCGCCGCCGCTCTGGTGGCACACCGCAGGTGCTCGCGAACACCGCGCCGCCCGCTTTCACTTGTTCTTGCAGCGAAAGCGGCGCGGCGGGCGTCGTTGTACGCGTCCTGACGAGCGAAGCGCAGGCATTCGCGCCCGCGGCGGCCGGTGTCGCGTTCGCCGCGGGGACCGATCCGGCCGCGGCGGCCGCACGATCGCCGCTGTAGAGCGTATCGAGCTCTTTGCCCGAATAGACCGCCTTGTTGTCCGGACCGTCGACCTTGAGGATCGCGAGCGCGCCCTTGTTGAACGCGCGGAAGATCGAGTGATCGACGAACGTGTAGTTGCCAGGCACGCGCGTATGGAACTCGATCGTCGCCGCGCCGCCCGCTGGAATCAGCGTCGTCTGCACGTTGCTCTGCGTGACGTCGGAGCCGTCCGCGCGCACCTTGTCGAACACCGCGCCGATCACGTGGAAGCTCGACACGAGATTCGGTCCGCCGTTGCCGACGAACAGGCGCACCGTTTCGTCGGTGCGCGCGCGCATCGCCTTGTCGCCCGTCAGCGTGCCTTCGGCGCCATTGAAGACGACGTAGGTCGGGCGCTCGTCGATCACCTTGTCCATGTCGAGCGATTGCAGCCCCTTCTCGCGATACTTGCCGTTCGTGTAGAAGTCGCCCTGCATCACGTAATACTCGTGGTCGACCTTCGACAGCCCTTCCGGCGGCTCGACGAGAATCAGGCCGTACATCCCGTTCGCGACGTGCATGCCGACGGGCGCGGTCGCGCAGTGATACACGTAGAGCCCTTCGTTCAGCGCCTTGAACGTGAAGCGCGATTCGTGGCCCGGTGCGGTGAAGCTCGACGCCGCGCCGCCACCCGGTCCCGTCACCGCGTGCAGATCGATGTTGTGCGGCATTTTGCTGTCCGGACGATTCTTGAGATGGAATTCGACCGTGTCGCCTTGCCACACGCGGATGAAGTTGCCGGGCACAGCGCCGCCGAAGGTCCAGAACGTGTAGTTCACGCCGTCCGCGATCGGCATCACTTTCTCGACGACTTCGAGATCGACGATGACCTTCGCCGGATAGCGGCGGGTGATGGGCGGCGGCACGTTCGGCGGGCTCACGAGCGCCGCGTGGATCGGCTCGCCTTGCGGCGGACCGAAGTCGCCGGAAATCTTGCCGGTTGCCGTCGCGGCATGCGCGCTCGCGCTCGCCGCTACGACGGCGCTCAGCACGACGGACAGGAACGTGGCGCGGAGTTGGCCACGGGTCGATTGCAGGTCTTTCATGATTCGCCCCTCGCTGGCTTCGTTTCTTCCAAGCTATCGGTCGCGAGACAGGGCAGCATTGATGTTCGGCAAATGCATCTTTTTGGGCGCACGCAGGGCGGCGAATAACTTAATCCAGGTGAATTCCGGGCGGCGCAGCTGCGCCCGCGTGTCGCAAGTGTTGCGGTGTGCGAACGGATCGCGCGCTATGCGCGGCCCGTTCGCTTCCTGCGTGGGGAGGCGCCTTCATGCGCGGCGCGATTGCGAATAGAAAGTGGCCGGCCCGTCAAGGTCGGCCAAAAAGGTTCCGGCTTCATCCGAGGGCCATTGCCAGAACCCGAGAACTCGCCGGCGGGGCTGCGTTGCCGCACCGCAAGCCGGCGGTGCGACGCAGCGGCGGCAGAAGCCGCCGGCAAGCCGCGCACGACGCCCGAAACGGGCATCGGCGCGGCGAAACACATCTGCGACATGTCAGCGCGCGCGCAGCTTGTCCGAGAGCGCGCGAAATCCCGCCGCGAACACATGCTCGCTGATCGACGCCGCAATCGGCTGTAACTCGACGCCTTCGGTCGTGAAGTTCGCCCACCATTGCGCGAACGTCTTGCCCGAGTCGGTGACGGGGAAGAGCTTCACGCCCGCGACATAGTTGCGCACCGGCATCGACGTCTCGACGATCGAATACTCGAGCGCGTGACTCGGCTCGTCGAGCTTCAGCAGCTTTTCGCGAACGAAGCCGTCCTGCAGCGTCAGGTACCGGATCGCGCCCACCGTGTGCGCGTCCGGGCCCGGCTCGAGCCGGCTTTCGACGATCGCCGGATGAAACGCGGCGAGGCCGTTGAAATCGCGGAAGAACGCCCAGACGCGCTCGGTCGGCGCGTCGATGACACTGCTGGCGAAGGAGGTGTGGTTCATCGTCGTTCGGTTCCTCGTAGAGGCGCGCGCACGCGCGCGGGCATCATGACGCGACGCGCCTGTCGATCTCCTTGAAGCGCCGCGTCATGTCGGTCAATGCGGTTTCGGCCGGCAGGCGCTCCATCGAGCTCGCGCCGTAGAAACCGTGGCACTGCGGGCACTCGCGCAGGATGTACGCGGCGTCCTCGGGCGACGCGATCGGACCGCCATGGCACAGCACGATCACGTCGTCGCGCACCGATTTTGCCGCATCGGCCCAGCGGCGCACGAGCGGCACGCAGTCGGCGAGGCGGCGCGCGGTGCTCGCGCCGATCGTGCCGCCCGTCGTCAAGCCCAGGTGCGCGACGACGATGTCGGCGCCCGCTTCGGTCATTGCGATCGCATCGGCTTCGCTGAATACGTACGGCGTCGTCAGCAGTCCCTTGCCGTGCGCGAGGCGGATCATGTCGACTTCGAGCGCGTAGCCCATCCCGGTTTCTTCGAGATTCGCGCGGAAATTGCCGTCGATGAGGCCGACGGTCGGGAAGTTCTGCACCCCGGAAAATCCGAGCCGGATCAGCTCGTCGAGAAACGCGTCGAAATTGCAGAACGGATCGGTGCCGTTCACGCCCGCGAGCACGGGCGTCGACTTGACGACGGGCAACACCTCGCGCGCCATGTCGACGACGATCTCGTTCGCGTTGCCGTACGCGAGCAGCCCCGCGAGCGAGCCGCGCCCGGCCATCCGGTAGCGGCCCGAGTTGTAGATCACGATGAGGTCGATGCCGCCCGCTTCCTCGCATTTCGCGGACAGGCCCGTTCCCGCGCCGCCACCGACGATCGGCTCGCCGCGCGCGATGGTCGCGCGCAGTTTTTCGAGGATCTCGGCGCGTGTCAGTCTCTTCATCTTCAATTCCGGTGTGCTGCGTGAAGCGATAAAAAGTGTTCGACGGCGATGTCGGCGAACTGTGGGTCGTTGATGTGCGCGGGCACGCGCACGAGGCGGCGATTGTCGGTCTGGTTCACCGTCGCCTCGAGCGCGTCGAAGAGCGCCGCGTCGGCTTCCGGGCTCCAGAACGCCTGGCCCGGCGCGTCGAGCGCCGACACGCCGCCTTCGGGAATCAGGAAGCGCACGGGGCCCGCGCACGCGTTCAGCTTCGCGCCGATCCACTCGCCGATCCGGCGGTTCTCGTCCGGCGTCGTGCGCATCAGCGTGACTTGCGGGTTGTGCTTGTACAGCAGGCGGCCCGCGTAGCGGGGCGGCATCGTGTCGATATGGCCGAAGTTCACCATGTCGAGCGCGCCGCACGAGCCGACGTACGGCACGCGGCTGCGCGCGATCGCGTCGAAGCGGTCCTCGCCGCACGCGAGCACGCCGCCCATCAGCAGGTCGCAGACTTCGGTGGTGGTGAGATCGAGCACGCCGTCGAGGAGGCCGCTGTCCGCGAGCTTCTCCATCGCATGGCCGCCGTTGCCCGTCGCATGGAACACGATGCAGTCGAAGCGGGCGTCGAGCCGCGACGCGACCGCCTGGATGCACGGCGTCGTCACGCCGAACATCGTCAGCCCGAGCGCGGGCTTCAGGTCGGCGGGCAGCGGCTGCATGTCGCGCACCGCGCCCGCGATCATGTGGGCGCCGTTCGCGAGCACCTGCCGCGAGATCCGGTTGAGGCCGGCGACGTCCGTCACCGAATAGAGCATCGCGATGTCCGACGAGCCGACGTAGGCGGACACGTCGCCCGACGCCATCGTCGAGATCATCAGCTTCGGCACGCCGATCGACAGCGCCTGCATCGCCGGCGTGATGAGCGCGGTGCCGCCCGAGCCGCCGATGCCGATCAGCGCGGCGACGTCGTCGCGGCTTTTGATGTAGCGCTCGAACGCGATCGCCATCGCGGCGATCGCGCGGCCGCGGTCGCCGCAGAACACGGCGGCCGCGCCGTCCGGATGATGCGCGGCGACGGTGTCTGCGCCGATGTCGGCCCCGAGCCCCGGCGCGCGCGTAGACAGATCGACCACGACCGCCGGGAGCCCCGCGTCGGCGATCCGGTCCTTGACGAAATGCGCTTCCGCGCCTTTTGTATCAACGGTTGCCGCAACGTAGATCTGTTTACGGTGGGGTACCATTTGGTCTCCTTCGCCAATCGTTCGT
This sequence comes from Burkholderia sp. BDU5, assembly GCF_001522845.1. Lineage (NCBI taxonomy): Bacteria > Pseudomonadati > Pseudomonadota > Betaproteobacteria > Burkholderiales > Burkholderiaceae > Burkholderia > Burkholderia sp. BDU5. The sequence goes on from NZ_LOWC01000030.1 coordinate 19,958, forward strand.
TTGTCGCCCGATGTACCGCGATTCGATTCCGCGACAACTTTAACACAGGTGAGACGGCCGTCTCAGCGGTCGCCCACACAAAACACATGCCAACTACCGTATCCGCAACGGAAACGCTGTCCGAAACGCGCACGCAGACTCGCGACCTGCTGCTGCAAACCGCGCTGTCGATGCTCGAGCAAGGCTGGTTTCCGTCGATCACCGAACTCGCGAACGCGTCCGGCGTGTCGCGCGCGACCGCTTATCGCTACTTCCCGTCGCAGGCGGCGCTCGTCAGCACCGTCGTCGACGAGAGCCTCGGGCCGGTGCTGCAATGGCAGCCGACGTCGACGTCGGTCGAGGCGCGGGTCAATGAACTGCTCGATTTCGCGTATCCGCGGATGGAGCAGCACGAAGGCGCATTGCGCGCCGCGTTGCAGGTCGCGTTGCAGCAGTGGGCGAACGAGCGTGCACGGCGCGCCGAGGACGAGCCGAAATACCGGCGCGGCAACCGCAAGCGGCTCCTGTCGCTCGCGGTCGAGCCGCTGTTGCAGGCGGGCGTCGCGCCGGCGGCGGCTGCACGGCTCGCGCAATCGTTGTCGCTGCTTTACGGCACCGAGGCGATGGTCGTGCTGAAGGATTTCTGGGGGCTCGACTTCCAGCAGTTCATGAACGTCGTCAAATGGACGAGCTCCGCGCTCGTGCGCGCGACGCTCGCGGAGGCGGGCGTCGCCGGGGCGGCGGGGAGCGACGTCGGTTCGGCGGGGGGCGTGGAGGCCGCGAGCGATGCGGATACCGAGAGCAGCGCGTCGTCGGGCGGCGCGGGGGCGGCGGGGAGCGATGCTGGTTCGACGGGCGGCCCAGGTGCCGCGAGCGACGACACCGCAGCCGTGCAGAGCAGCGTCGGATCGGCGGGCGGCGCGGATGCGGCGGGGGCCGCTGGCCCGGCCGGCAGTGCCGGTGCTGCGAGTGACGCCACTGCGTCGGGCGCTGCGGATCACGCACATGACGCCGGTGGCCCGAGCGTTGCGGATGGCGCGCACGAAGCGGCTGCTCCCGGCGACGACAAGCGCGATTCCTGAACAGCCCGCGCGTCAGCGCAGCAGTTGCCGGACGCCCAGCGCGACGACGAGCCCGCCGCAGAACCGGTCGATCGCCTTGCGGCCGCGTCGATAGGCGGTCGCGACGTCCGCATGCGACAGCGCGAGCGCGACGAAGCCGTACCAGCTCGTCGCGACCGTGGCGACCATCGCGAGCATCGCCGCGAAGGTTGGCCAGCCGACATGCGCGGGCGCGGCCGATGCGAACACGGCCGCGTAGAACGCGACCGACTTGGGGTTCGCGAGATTGGTCAGCAGGCCTTGCGCAAACGCGCGGCGGGCGCCGACACGATCGCTGCCCATGTGCCGCGGCGTGCCCGGCGCTGTCGCGCGTCGAACGCCGGCGCGGCCGGCATCGCGAATCAGCCGGAAACCGAAACGGATCAGGTAGGCGGCGCCCGCGAGCTTGACCGCGACCGCGAGCCACGGAAACGCGGCGAACACGATGCCGACGCCGAGGATCGCGCACGACGCCCACATCAGATTGACGAGCACGATGCCGCCCACCATTGCGAGCGCGTCGCGCCGGGTCGCCGAGACGGCCTTGTGCGCGACCGCGACGAAGTTCGGGCCCGGGATCACGACGCCCGCGAGATACACGGAAAAGACGGCAAAGATGGCGTGCGAATCGACATGCATGCGGGGTTCCTTCGAAGCGGCGGCGTTGGATCGGCCGTTCTCGGCGGCTCGAACGATTGCGGTGATTGCAGCGAGTGCGGCAGTCGCGTGGTCGTGCACGCGGTCGTGCAAGTCATCCCGCCGCGCCAACCGGCGCATTGAGCCATTCGGTCAGCCCTTCGCGCGCGGTCAGCTCGGCGAACGACGGCCGCGCGCGCATCCGTTCGACGTAGCGCGCGAGATGCGGCCACGCGAACACCGTGCGCGGCATGTTGCGCGTCCAGCGCATCAGCACGATCGCGAGGAAGTCGGCGGTGCTCGGTGACGCGCCGCCGAGCAGATGGTTGCGGCCGTCGCGCAGCCGGCCGTCGAATTCGTCCATCGCCGCTTCGATCTGAAGGCGCGCATGCGCGCGGACCGCGTCGGCGCCGTCCGGATCGCCATCGATGTCCGCGTAGAACCAGTTGCGCATCGCCGGCAGCAGCGTGTTCGCCAGATAGATCATCAGTTCGAACCACGCGGCGCGCTCGGGCGTGCCGGGCGGCGGCGCGAAGCCGCCTTCCGGATGGCGCTCGGCGAGCAGCATCAGCAGCGCGGTCGATTCGTGGCGCGGCACGCCGTCGACGACGAGCGTCGGCACGCGGCCCGTCGGATTCAGTCGCCGATAGTCGGGCGAATGCTGCATGCCTTCGTCGATGTTGATGCAGCAGACGTCGAACGGCACGCGCAGCTCGATCAGCATCCAATGGACGGCCATGCTGGCCGCGCCCGGCGAGTAGTACAGCGTGTACGACATGGGCGGTCTCCTTGATCGGGGGGCATCGGGTTCGACGCACGGCGAGCGGTCGAGACGCTCGATGGTAGCAAGTTCGGCGATGGTGCGCCGGGGCATGCGCGCGTCGGCGGGGACGCGTGCGCCGGGACCGCCGCGGAGGCGGATTCGCGCGGGCATGCCGGCCGTCAATTACGGCGCGCGAGCGTGACGCCGGCGAGCGCGACCGCGAAGCCGGCGATCTGCGGCGGCCCGAGCGTCTCGCCGAAGAGCGCGTAGCCCTGCAGCGCGGCGAGGGGCGGCGCGAGAAACAGCAGCGACGTCGCGCGCGCCGCCTCGCCCCGGCGCAGCATCGCCATCAGCAGCATCACCGCGACGCCGGACAGCATCGCGATGCCCCACGCGAGCGAGAACCACAGCGCGGGCGCGCCGTGCCAGCGGGTTTCGCCGAGCGCGAGCGCGGCGGCGCCGGCGACGAGCGCCGCGCCGAGGTTCTGCACGGCGACGGCGGTGCGCAGGTCGGTCTGCGCGAGCGAGCTTTTCTGATAGAGCGAGCCGGCCGTGATCGACGCGACGGCGGCGACCGCGATCGCGACGACGGCCCATGCGGGCGCGCCTCCCGCCGCCGCGCGGGCGGCGGCGAGCTTCGGCGCGAGCACGAGCGCGACGCCCGCGATGCCGAGCGCCATTCCGAGCCAGCCGCGCGCCGACAGCCGCTCGCCGAAGAGCGGCGCGGCGAGCGCGGCGGTCGCGAGCGGCTGAAGCGCGCCGAGGAGCGCCATCACGCCGGCGTTGAGCCCTTGCGCGACGGCCCAATAGCTCGCGCCGAGATAGACGCCTTGCAGCAGCGCGCCGGCGAACAGATGCCGGCCCCATTCGCGCCCCGAGGGCCAACGCGCACGGACGGCGAGCGCGACGCACGTGTAGAGGAGCGCGGTGCCTACGAAGCGCGCGAGCAGGTACAGATTCGGATCGGCGTAGGGCTTGATCGCGCGCGCGACGATGAAGCCCGTGGACCACAGCGCGACGAACGCCGCGGCGACGAGGGAAGCGGAAGCAGGCATGCGAAGCGGACCGGGCGCGGCCGACATGACGGTGAAGCCGCCGAGTATCGCGCGGCGGTGCGCCGCCGTCTTGTCGAAATCTGCACTGCCCGCGGCGCGGCGCGCCGGCCGCTTCAGTCGATCGAGAACGTGTCGAGCGGCTGATTCGCGCTGGCGTCGGTCGCGAAGCGCGCGCTCAGTTGCTGATGCAGGCGGCGCGCTTCATCGAGCGTGAGATCGATCCAGTACGGATCGCCCGCGGCGTCGTTGAGCCGCTCCGGCGGAAACTGGATTTCGAGGACGGCGCCTTTGCGATACATCGATTCACCTCTGTCGGTTGGCTTGGGGTCGAGCGGCGAGTTTAGCAATGTGCGGCGGAGCCGATTGCCGTGCGACGCGAAATACTGAATTGCTCGTGGGTGAGAGGCGATCGTCGAAAGCGGGGCGATGGGCGCCGCATGTTCTCGGCGGGGCGCGTCGTCTGGAGCGCGCGGTCCGTCCAGCGGCTGGCGCGCGGTGCGCGCGGCCGCTTCCGTTCATGCGTGCATGAGATGACGCGAGGCGGGCGAGCGCGTCGCGCGCATTGCGCGCGCCCGATCCGATCTCGCGATGCGGTGCGCATCGCTTGCTTGTCATGGCGTGGCGTGGTGGAAATCCATGCCCTTGCGCAGTTGCCGATTGTCGGCGTGCAGCGCAACCGGGCGGCCGCGCCGCTCGCCAGGCGGTGGGCGCGCGGCGCCGCCGAAGCGCCGCGACCCGATTTCGACGTTCCCGCAACCGCACCCGATGCGCGGCATCGGGCGCCGTTCATTCCGCCGCGAAATCCAGCAGGATCTTGCAGCTTTCTCGCGGATTGCGTTCCGCGAGATCGAACGCCTGCGCGACGTCGCGGAAATCGACCTTGTGCGTGACGATGTGCTCCGGATGCACGAGCCCCGCGCCGATCCATTCGATGACCTGCGGAAACATCGCGCAATTGAGCCGCGACGCGCACAGCGTCAATTCCTTCTTCGTCAGCTCCGCCTGCACGATCGACGACGGCTCCGACGAGAAGCCGAGCACGCCGATCCGCGCGGCGGGCGCCGCGAGCCGCACCGCTTCCTCGAGGATCGACGGGTGGCACACCGCATCGAAGATCAGCGTCGGACCGCCGTCGACCCCGCGCCGCTGCAGCGCGTCCGGCAGCGTTTCCGTCGCGGCGTTGATCACCTCGTCGTCGGCCGCGCCGCACTTGCGGGCGAGTTCGAGGCGCTCGCCGAGGCGATCGGTGATGAACGCGCGGATTCCGTAGACGCGCTTGAGCACCTGCAGCAGCGTGAGGCCCACCGTGCCCGCGCCGTAGATCAGCGCGACGTCGGACGGCAGCACGCCGGTGCGCGCGGTCGCGTTCGCCGCGACCGCGAACGGCTCGACGATCGCCGCGCAGGTGTCGGCGATCTCGGGCGCAATCCGGTAGGCGTTCGCGGCGGGCACGCACACGTATTCGCTGAAGCCGCCGTCGCGATGCACGCCGAGCACGCTCAGGTGGCGGCACACGTTGCGCCGGCCGATCGCGCACGCGTGGCAGCGCCCGCAGCTGATGACCGGATCGACCGCGACGGTTTCGCCGACGCGCGATGCGTCGACGCCCGCGCCGACCGATTCGACGCGCCCGACGAACTCGTGCCCGATGATCCGCGGATACGAGACGAACGGGTTCTTGCCATGAAAGATGTGCAGATCGGATCCGCAGATGCCCGCATAGCGCACGCGCACGCGCAATTCGCCCGCGGCGGGCGCGGGCATCGGCATTTCGCGCACGCCCATGCTATTGGGCCGATCGACGACGACGCTCAGCATGTCCTGATTCTCCTTCGTGTTTCGTGCATTCGGGTGATCACTCATGCGTGATCACCAATTCCACATCGAGCCGTCGCGCAAGCGGGCGACGGGCAGATACGCGCGCTCGTACGGATATTTCGCGGCGAGCGCCTCGTCGATGTCGACGCCCAGGCCCGGCACGTCGTCCATCACGAGACAGCCGTCCTCGAAGCGATAATTGTGCGGGAAGACCTCGTCGGTCAGCGCGGTGTGCGGCATCAGCTCCTGAATGCCGAAATTCGGCGCCCACAGGCCGAAGTTGACGGCGGCCGCCATGCATACGGGCGACAGGTCGGTCGCGCCGTGGAAGCCGGTGCGAACCTGGTACATCGCCGCATAGTCGGCGATGCGGCGCACGTGCGTGATGCCGCCCGCGTGGACGATCGTCGCGCGGATGTAGTCGATCAGCTGGTCGCGGATCAAGTCCTTGCAGTCCCAGATCGAATTGAAGACCTCGCCGACCGCGAGCGGCGTCGTCGTATGGCCGCGGATCAGCCGGAACGCGTCCTGATTCTCGGCGGGCGTCGCGTCTTCGAGCCAGAACAGTCGATACGGCTCGAGATCGCGCCCGAGGCGCGCCGCCTCGATCGGCGTCAGCCGGTGATGCGCGTCGTGCAGCAGATGCGGCGCGTCGCCGACTGCGTCGCGCACCTTGCGGAACAGCTCCGGCGTGTGGCGCAGGTAGAGCGCGGTGTCCCACGGCTCCTCGGGCGGCAGGCCCTTCTCGGCGGGCTCGTACGCGCCCGCGGTCTTGCCGACGCCGTACACTTTCGAGAGCCCCGGCACGCCGGACTGCACGCGGATCGCGCGGTAGCCTTGCTCGATGTGCCGATGCACGGCGTCGATCGCCTCGTCATGATCGCGTCCGGTCGCGTGGCCGTACACCATCAGCCCGTCGCGGCTCCTGCCGCCGAGCAGCTGATAGACGGGCATGCCGGCGAGCTTGCCCTTGATGTCCCATAGCGCCATGTCGATCGCGGCGATCGCCGTCATCGTCACGGGCCCGCGGCGCCAGTACGCGCCGCGATACAGGTATTGCCAGATGTCCTCGATGTCGCGCGGGTCCCGGCCGACGAGGCACGGGAACACGTGGTCCTCGAGATACGCGCGCACCGCGAGCTCGCGCCCGTTGAGCGTCGCGTCGCCGAGGCCGTAGACGCCTTCGTCGGTGACGATCTTGACCGTCACGAAATTCCGGCCGGGGCAGGTGACGATGAGGTGCAGCCGTTCGATTTTCATCCGGCTTCTCCGGTGAGGGGTTCAGTCGACAAAGTAATGCGGCGCGCGGTCGCGCACCTCCGGCAGATGGGAGCTGACGCGGTCGACGTGCATCGCGACCGACGCGCCGAGCAGCGCCATGTTGCGCGACGCGATGTGCGCGAGGATCTGCTCGTGCTCGTGCAGCGCGCGGCGCGCGTGGTCCTCGACACGATCGAGCAGCAGCCAGCGCACGCGGTCGAACTGCCGCTTCATCGGCTGCAGCATTTCCCACACGTGCGGCCGGCCGGCGAATTCGAACATCCGGCCGTGCATCGTTTCGTCGAGCGCGAAGAACGTGTCGATGTCGCGCGCGGCCACTGCGTCGCGCTGCGCGTCGACGAGTCGGGCGAGCTCCGCGAGCTGCGCCGGCGTGATCTTCTGCGCGAGATCGACGTGGTTCGCGCATTCGAGCGTGCTGCGCGCGAAGCGTCCTTCCTCGAGTATCGACACTGAGATCGGCGCGACGATCGTGCCGACCTTGCGGTAGATCTGCACGAGCCGCTCGTCGGCGAGCTGCGCGAGCGCTTCGCGCACCGGCGTGCGGCTCACGTCGATCGTCGCCGAGATCACCGCCTCCGACAGTGCGGTGCGCGGCGGCAGCGCGCCGCGCACGATCGCGTTGCGCAGCAGCGCGTGCACCTGCTGCGTATACGACTTGCCGGCATCGAGCACGAAGCCGTTCAGCGCCGCGACGACGGTGTCTTCCGTGGATTCCTTGTCGTTCATCAACTGGGTCTTCATCAAGGGCCGAGACAGGGTCTCTCTCATCTGTCTACCATGGTACATCTGACGCGCCAGATAGCCGATATAGCGTTTACACCGATAAAAATAGATGTGCACTCGGAATAATCTCCCGGCAATGCATTGACTACCATGGTACAAATCGCCGATTCAATCACCATGCCGCTTCTTTCATCTGATCAATGCCGGGATCTGCCGGCCGACGTGTCCCGCCCCCGCTACGACAGGCGCGCGCTTCGCACGGGCATCGTCCATCTCGGTCTCGGCGCATTTCATCGCGCGCATCAGGCGCGCTACACCGAGACGCTGCTCGACCGCGGCGATACGCGATGGGGGATCGCCGGCGTCGAGCTGCGGCGCAGGCATGCGGTCGATCTGCTCGCCGCGCAGGATCATCTCTATTCGGTGACCGAGCGCGACGGCGACGCTGCGCGCACCCGGATCGTCGGCGCCGTGCATCGCGCGCTGTTCGCGCCGCAGGCGCTCGCGCCGCTGCTGAGCCTGATCGCCGATCCGGACGTGTCGATCGTCAGCCTGACCGTCACCGAGAAGGGCTATTACCGGAAGGCGGGCGGCGCGGATCTCGACGTCGACGATCCGGCGATCCGCCGCGACCTGCAGCAACCGGACGCGCCTTGGACGACGCTCGGCGTCCTGGCCGCGGGCATCCGGCTGCGTGCGTCCGGCGCGCCGCTGTCGGTGGTCTGCTGCGACAACATGCCGTCGAACGGCGACACGCTGCGCATGCTGGCGACGCAATACGCGGAGCAGTTCGACGGCGCGCTCGCGCGGCGCATCCGCGGCGACGTCGCGTTTCCGAACACGATGGTCGACCGGATCGTGCCGGCCGCGACGCCCGAATCGCTCGACTGGGTCGAGGCGCGCATCGGCGTGCGCGACGAGGCGGCGATCGTCTGCGAGCCGTTCGCGCAATGGGTGTTCGAGGACCGGTTCGCGGGCGCGCGGCCGCGCTGGGAGGACGCGGGCGCGCTCGTCGCGACCGACGTGCGTCCGTACGAGAAAATGAAGCTGCGCCTGCTGAACGGCGCGCACTCCGCGATCGCCTACGTCGGCCAGTTGCGCGGGCGGCACACGGTGTCCGAGGCGATGGCCGACCCGCTGATTGACGCATTCGTGCGCGGCCTGATGGCGCGCGACTTGCTCGCGACGGTCGACGTGCCTGCCGGCTACGACGCGCGCGCGTATTGCGCGTCGTTGATCGAGCGCTTTCGCAACCCGACGCTCGCGCATCGCACCGCGCAGATCGCGACGGACGGCACGCAGAAGGTGCCGCTGCGCTGGCTGCCGGCGCTCGCGGAGAGCGCGGTGGCGGGCGTCGAGCGGCCGTTTGTCGAGCGTGCGCTCGCGGCGTGGCTGCATTACGTCGAAGTCGCGCGCGACGAGGCGGGCGCGCCGCTCGCGCTCGACGATCCCGGCGCCGATGCGCTTGCTGATCGCCTTCGCGGGGCGCGGACCGCGGCCGATGCGGTGCGCGCGGCGCTGGATTCGCTCGCGTCGCGCGACGCGGCGCGATGGCCCGATGCGCTGACGGCGCGCGTCGGCACGCATCTGGCGACGCTGCGCGAACGCGGCACGGACGCGCTGCTGCGGCCGTTGCTCGACGCTTGATCGCGCGGGCCGGCTGCGGGATCGGGCGCTCGCATTCGCGTTTGCATTCGCCATCGCCCGCCGTGCGAAGGACTTCGTTTTTCGTGCGGCAGATTTCGCGCGTAAAGCCGAGCGGAAGACGCGCCGCCCGACCGCCGCATCCGCCGGCGACACACTGCCGAAGTCGGTCCGCGGTCGGCCTTCCGTCGACGCGCCGGCGGCAACGACAAATCACATGAACGCCGGCAGCATCGGCATGAAGGAGACAGGCATGAACCAGAAAACGATGGGATGGATCACGGTATTCCTGCTGTTCATCGTGTATGGCATCAATTATCTCGACCGCGTCGCGCTGTCGATCGTCGCGCCGATGGTGCAGAAGGATCTCGGGATCGACGCTGCGCAGATGGGCATCGTCTTCAGCACGTTCTTCGTCGGCTATGCGCTGTTCAACTTCATCGGCGGCCTCGCGTCGGACCGGCTCGGGCCGAAGCTCGTCTATGTGCTGGCGGTCGGCCTGTGGTCGATCTTCTGCGGGATGACGGCGATCGCGATCGGCTTCGTCAGCCTGCTGATCGTGCGCCTGCTGTTCGGCATGGCGGAAGGGCCGCTCTGCTCGGCGGCGAACAAGATGGTCAACAACTGGCTGCCGCGCGAATCGGCGGCGACCGCGATGGGGCTCCTGAGCGCCGGCTCGCCGCTGGGCGGCGCGATCGCCGGGCCGATCGTCGGGGTGCTCGCCGTTGAGTTCGGCTGGCGGCCGGCTTTCTGGATCGTCTGCGCGATCGGCCTCGCATGGGTGCTCGTCTGGGTTGCGACGACGTCCGATCGGCCCGCGCAGCGCGTATCGACGGCCGAGCAAGCCGTGCCCGGCGGTGTCGCGCCGGCCCGCGCGGCGGCGCAGCAACCGGCCGCCGGCACCGCCGATGCGCCGCCGCTTCGCCATTACCTGAAGCAGCCGCGCATCCTCGCGACGGGCGTCGCGTTCTTCGGCTACAACTATGTGCTGTTCTTCTTCCTGAGCTGGTTCCCGAGCTACCTCGTGCAGGCGCATCACCTGAACATCCGCGAGATGAGTGTCGCGACCGTCGTGCCGTGGCTCGTCGGCACCGTCGGCCTCGCGTGCGGCGGCGTCATCTCGGACGCGATCTACAAGCTCACCGGCAACGCGATGCTGTCGCGCCGGATCGTGCTCGTGAGTTGCCTGCTCGGCGCGGGGATCTGCGTCGCGGTGGCGGGCTCGGTGCGCTCGTCGCAGAGCGCGGTCGCGCTGATGTCCGTGTCGCTCTTCTTCCTCTACGTGACGGGCGCGATCTACTGGGCGATCGTGCAGGACCTCGTCGTGCCCGCGCGGGTCGGCGCCGTCAGCGGTTGCCTGCACTGCATGGGGAGCCTGTCGGGCGTCGTCGGGCCGGCCGTCACCGGCTTCATCGTCGAACGCAGCGGCTCGTTCGTGTCCGCGTTCGTGCTCGCGGGTGCGATCGCGCTGATCGGCGCGGTGCTGTCCGCGCTGTTTCTCCGCAATCGTCCGCGCGACACGCGCATGCTGCGCGAAATCCCGATTCTGTAGGCCGGCTCGCGGCGCCGCCGGACAGGCGGGCGATCGGCGCGAGATCATTGCGCCGTACTACAATAGCCCGCCATCCGTCATTCACGATCCGACTCGCGGCCCGGCCGCGCCGCGCGCCATGCTTGCAGAACAACGTCATCGCTACATCCTGTCCGAACTCGGTCGCGCGGGCGCACTGTCGGTCGCACAGCTCGTGAACGCGCTCAACGTGTCGCGCGAGACGATCCGCCGCGATCTGAACGCGCTTGCCGCGCGCGGCCTCGTGATCACGACGCACGGCGGCGCGCTCGCCGCCGACCGGCACGAGCCGAGCGTGTCCGAGCGCGATGCGTCGCACGCGGACGCGAAGCGCGCGATCGGCCGGCGCGCGGCCGAGTTCGTGCCCGATGGCGCGTCGGTGCTGCTCGACTCGGGCAGCACGGTCCATGCGGTCGCGCTCGCGCTCGTCGACCGGCATCGACTGACCGTCTATACGAACGACTGGCGGATCGCCGGCGTGCTCGGCCGCCGCAACGGCAACCGCGTGACGCTTCTCGGCGGCGAGCTGTCCGATGACGAAGACGCGACATTCGGCCTCGACACGATCCAGCAGCTCGGGCAATACCACGTCGATTTCGCGTTCGTCGGCGCGGGCGGGATCACGCCGGACGGCACGTTGACCGATTATTCGCGCGTCGTCGCCGAAGTGCGCGGGCGGATGCTCGCGGCGGCGGCGGCGCCCGTCGTCGTCGCCGATCACTCGAAGTTCGGACGCGTGATGCCCGTGCGGATCAATGGCTCGGAGGCGGCCCGCTTCCTCGTGACCGAGCGCGCGCCGGACAAGGCGATGCGGCGGGCGTTGACGTTGCGCGGGATCGAGCTCGTCGTCTGTGGTTGAGCGGTGCGGTGTGGGGCGGTGCGTGGTGGACGGCGCGATGCGCGGGATGTTCTGACAAGTGGCGCGCTATTTCGTGTTCCGGCGCGAGCACGACAAGGCGATGCGGCGCGCCGACGTTCTGGGGAGCGGGATTGTTGTCTGCGGCGGATCGTGGTGGCAACGGCCGATGCGTCGCGAGCGCGCGATGCACGTCATGTTCCGATAAGCGGGGCGCTATTTCGTGTTCCGGCGCGAGCACGACAAGGCGGTGCGGCATGCGCCGACATTCCGGCAGATCGAGGTTGTCCTGCGGCTGATCGCTGCTGCGTCGGTCGATGTGTCGCACACCCGCGATGCAGGTCATGTGTCTCGCATTGCGCTGCGCCGCGCAGCGTGCCGTCGAACCTCGCCCTGTCTCGTTCCGCTTCGATCACCTGCCTCTCGTGCGCCCGCCCTTCGCCATGCCCCATCCGCCGCCTCGAGCCGCGTCGAAGCAAACACGACACGGAAACTTCATCGGAACGTCACACGCACGGCAAGCAAGCGCTGAACACTCGACGCTTCGACTTTGGAAGGCGATGAGCCGAGGAGGGCGGCGATGTCCGTCAGCGTGCGCAGCTATCTTTCCCCGACGTTGGTCCTGCTGGCCTTCGATTGGCCCGACGCGCGGCGGCGCGATGATTTTCTCGGTTTTGCGATCAAGCGTACGCCCGGCTTCTGGTCGACGGACGGCAAGACGCGCGCCGCGACGAGCTGGCTGCCGAACCGGCTGACGTTCGACGGCCCCGCGGCCGGCACCCAAGGCGATGCGCCGACCGATCAGGCGCCGATCCAGAAATTCATGTGGTGGGACGCGCGGATCGATCCACCGGATCGCGGCCGGACGTTTCGCTACGACGTCTATCCGGTCGTCGGCACGCCCGCGTCGCTGCACGTGCTCGAAGCCGATGCGGGCGTATGCAGCGTCACGCTGCCCGCGCACGTCGAGGATGGGATCGGCACGTGGTTCAACCGCGCGGTGGTGAGCTCGCAGGCGTTCGCGAAGCAGGTTCGCGCGCTGCATCTCGCCGCAGGCGATGCGCCGTCGCCCGACGCGGCGCTGAAGCTGCGCACGTGGCTTGCGAACGATCTGCAGGAGACCTTCGGATTGGTACTCGGCGGCGATGCGCGGCGCGCGGTGTCGGCGGTCTATCACCTGACCGATCCGCTTTGGGCGATTCCGGCATTCGACGCGTTCGGCCGCGCGCACGGCGCCGATGCGCTCGCGATCGTCTATGACGCGCACGAGACGCAGCGCGGCCGCGGCGAGCCGCCGCTGCCGTCGCCGAACCAGCCGGCCGTCGACCGATTGACGGGCATCGCGACGCTCGCACCGCGCGACAAGACGCGGATCATGCACGACAAGTTCATCGTCGCGGGCGACGAGACGGGGCCCGCGCGCGTGCTGACCGGCTCGGCGAACTTCACGACCGAGGGCATCACCGAGCAGGCGAACGTACTGCACACGTTCGAGTCGGCGGCGCTCGCCGAGCTGTACAACGCGCGAGCGCGCGCGCTCGCGTCGAATCCGGGCATCGCCGAGACCGCGCGGCTCGCGCCCGGCTGGTCGGAGGCGATCGAAATCGGTTCGGCGCGCGTGCGCGTGTCGTTTTCGCCGGAGCCGCGCGGCGTGCGCACGCAGATCGACACGGTTGTCGACGCGATCCGCGGTGCGCAGCATTCGGTTGCGTTTTGTCTCTTCATGCCGACCGATGCCGCGCTGCGCGACGCGTGCTTCGAAGCGGGCGACCGCGGGCTGATGATGTTCGGGCTCGTCAACGGGATCAGCGCGCGCGGCGCGCAGCAGGCGGACGCGGATCAGCGCGACGGCAAGACGCTCGATGCCGCGCGTCTCGCGAACCTCGAGCTGTATCACCGCAGCCGTTCGAATCGCGACGTGATCGACGCCGCGTATTTCTCTCCCGCAGCGGTGCCGGACGGCTTCGAGACGGAGCTGCGGCTCTTTCCGGGGGAAGCGCCGCCCGCTTATCCGCCCGTCGTCATTCACCACAAGTTCATCGTGATCGACGCGGAGGGGGCGGATCCGATCGTCTACAGCGGCTCGGCGAACATGAGCGGGAATTCCGAGCATTTCAACGACGAGAATCTGCTGGAGATTCGCGATGCGCGCGTCGCGGCGATCTATCTCGCGGAGTTCTTGCGGCTTTACGAGCACTATCGTGCGCGCGCGCTGGCGATCGCTTCGCGTCGCGGCTCGGGTTCGGATGCGGGTTCGGGGACGGGCGTGCGCGGCAAGCTTGCGTTGCAGCCGGATTCGCGGTGGGCGAAGAAGTACTTCGTCGCGGGAAGCCCGGAGGAGAAGGCGCGGATCGCACTTGCCGAGCCGGCGCCGGCGACGCACGCGCAGGCCTGAGCGGACTTCGGCGCTCGTCGTGGGGCTGCGCGACGAGCGCGCGGCCCCACGCGCCGTGCGCCGACGATCAGCGTGCGACGTAACGCAAGACCGTCTCGGCGATCATCGCGCGATGCCGCGTGCGCAGTCGCGGCGACGACGGATCGCGGCCGAACGCCGTGCCGAACGTATAGCGGTTCGCGACGCGATGAAAGCAGAACGAGCTGATCAGCAGATGCAGATCGAACGGATCGACATCCTCGCGGAACGCGCCGCTTTCGACGCCGTGCGCGAGCAGGTCCTCGAGCGTCTTGATGATGCTGACGTTGCGGTTCTTGAACGACTTCAGCTGCTCGAGATACTTCGCGCCGTGAATGTTCTCGATCGTCACGAGGCGCACGAAGTCGCGATGCTTGTCGTGGTAGTCGAACGTGAATTCGACGAGCCGGCGCAAGCCCTCGCGCGGCTCCAGTTCGCCGACGTTCAGTTCGAGTTCGAGCGCGCGGATGTCGCCGTAGACTTTCTCGAGTACTGCTTCGTACAGCCCTTCCTTGCTGTCGAAGTAGTAGTAGAGCATTCGCTTCGTCGTGTTCGTGCGTTCGGCGATCGAATCGACGCGCGCGCCCGACAGCCCCATCGCGGAGAACTCCTGCGTGGCGACGTCGAGGATGTTGCGCTTCGTCTGTTCGGGATCGTATTTGCGGCGCGCCTCATCGCGCCGCGCATCGGCGTCGGGCGCGGCGGCCTTGCTTCCTTGTTTCATTTTGGCGTCATCGGGCGGCGGCATGGTCGGCGCATTCTAGCACGCGCCCCAATTGGCTTCGGCCCGATTCCTGGCTCTAAAAAAGGTCCTTCGAAGATTTCCGGGGATGTCGCTGTCCGCCCCCTTGCCGCCTTTTGAAGGTCCGTGCTCGAGCGTCCGAAGTTTCCGCCACGAGATCGGGAAATACAATATCAGGTTAATTAAATCGGCGATTTTTTAGCAATTTACCCAACAAATAATATGCCAGTTCAATATAGGGTAAACGATATAAATATTTTGCCTGACGGATGACAAGGCCGGCCTACCATTCTTCTTACCACGCTATAACGAGTGGCCTCATGCTGAAGAAGCGGAAACCAACTCAACATTTTAGAAACAGATTTTATCCGGATGCAATCTCACCGCGAATGTTCACGGTGGATTGGCGCTTGTCGCCCAATTTACAATCGGAGATATCATCATGGCATATAAAGGCGCAACATTGCTGACGAATCAGTTTTTGCTCAAGGAAGACTACCTTGTCTCCACGGATGGTCGATACCAGTTCATTTTGCAGGACGATGGAAATCTCGTGCTGTACCGTCTGAGCGATCATCGGGCACTATGGGCATCCGGCACGAATGGCAAGGCCGTCTCAAAAGCAATCATGCAACAAGACGGCAATTTTGTGATCTACGGCTATCCCGGAGCCGTATGGGCAAGCGACACAAATGGCAAGCCGTATTCGACGCTCATCGTCCAGAATGACGGAAACGTCGTCATTTACGAACCGCAAGTACCCGTGTGGGCAACAGGCACCAACGAATAACGGTTGATCTGCGGCGAATAACAGGCGCGAATATTTCACCTTCCAAAACACCCAGGCCACATCTCTATATTTTTTATTTTGGCGGGTAAAAGTATTCGCGCTACAGATCGGACAAGCGATGCTTCACCGACCGGCGACGGTCTGCCTCGCGTCCCCCGAAAATCCCCGAAGAACCCTAAAAAACGGGTTTGTCGAAACGTGTGCGGCGGCGCGCGGCGAGCGCATCCCGCGCCTCGTACGCGCTGTACGTGAGTTGTGCGGCGGCCAGCCCGGCGAGGCCGAATGTGCGTGTGAGGCCGAACCTTGCGAAGCCGTCCGGCACGGGCCGCCGTTCGGCGAGCGCTGCTGCGAGCACCTCGCCCGCGACCGTCGTCGGCGCCATCCCGTGGCCGCCGAAGCCGACCGCGTGCCAGACGCCATCCGGGTCGCGTCCGATCTGCGGCATCTTGTGGCGCGCGTAGCTCATGAGCCCGCCCCACGCGAACTGCACGGCAACGTCGCGCAACTGTGGATAGACGCGCACGAGGTCGTGCTTGAGCAGCCGCGCGATGGCGTCCGGCCCGCGTTCGAGCACCGAGATGCGGCCGCCCCACAGGATGCGTGAGTCGGCGAGCGGCCGGTAGTAGTCGAAGGCGAAGCGGGTGTCGTAGACGGCCGACCGGCATGCGATCGCGTCGGCGAGCCGCGCGCCGAGCGGCTCGGTCGCGATCACGTAGGTCGCGATCGGCAGCACCGCACGCTCGATGCGCGGATACACGCCGCGCGCATAGCCGCCGCCCGCGAACACGACGCGCCGCGCACGCACGGCGCCGCCGTCTGTCGCGACGACGAAGCCCGCGCCGTCGCGGCGGATCGTGCGCGCGGCCGAATGCTCGTGGATCCGCGCGCCGCCGCGCGTGGCCGCGGCCGCGATGCCGAGCACGTACTTGAGCGGATGGAAGTGGAACGCGTTGCGCTCGAAGAGCCCGCCGTGATAGCGGTCGGTTTTCAGGCGCGTGCGCAACGCGTTTGCGTCGAGCGGCTCCCATTCGACGCCGAACACTTCCTTCATCAGCTTGCGCGGTGCGTTCAGGCGCGCCGGATCGTCGAACCAGTTCGCGAGGATCACGCCGCCGTCGACCAGCTCGCAGTCGATGCCGTAGCGCGCGGCGCGCGCGCGGATCAGGTCGATCGCGTCGATCGTCAACCGATAGAGCGCGCGTGCGGACTCGGGGCCGAGCATGCGCAGGAGATCCGCGTTGTCGAGGCTGTAACCGCCGAACACGAAGCCGCCGTTGCGGCCTGACGCGCCGAAGCCGACCGTCTGCGCGTCGAGCACCGCGACGTCGCGCACGCCGCGCTCGACGAGCCCGAGCGCTGTCGACAGGCCGGCGAGGCCGCCGCCGACGATGCAGACATCGACGTCGACGCGATCGGCGAGCGCGGGGTAGAGCGTGCGTGTCGCAGTGGCTTCGTAGTAGTTCTGCATGCGGTTGTCGTGTGTGAGCGAACGAGGATGAATGATCTGACTATCGTATCGGGTGTCTCGCGTGCGTTGAAGCAGAGTCTGCCCGGATGGACGGGCGGGCGTCGCGCGTTGCCGGCAGCCCTTGGAGGCTGGCGGATTCCGATTTCGAGTCGTTGTTCCCGGGGCTTTGTGTTCGGGGCGTGATTTCTCGCGGCTCGACGCTCGGCCAGTTGTTTCAATCTTTGCCGACCGCCGACCGCCGACCGCCGACCGCCGACCGCCGACCGCCGACCGCCGACCGCCGACCGCCGACCACCGCGAACCGCGAACCGCGAACCGCGCGGCGTCAACCGCCAACCGCCCCGGCCATCAACCGTCGTCTGCGGCGCGTGAACCGCATGCGTCGTGCATCGGACGCGTGCCGCCGCCGCGCGGCGAGCCGTCCGCGGCGTCGCGGGCGCCCCCGGTGCGGCACTCAACTGGCGACGCGTCCAAGCCGCCACCCGAGTCGCCCGTCGTACTGTCATTGGCCAAAGGCGCAATGCCTTCGGCCGCAATATCTGCGACCTCATCGCTCCCATCGCCGCCTTTGCCGCCTCCGGTCCCGCCGTGCATCGGCCCGGCCTCTGCCTGCGCCGCCCGATCGCGCTCGAGCCGATGATAGTGATCGAGCCGCCTGGCGTCGATCAGCGCGACGTACGCCGCGCCGTTCTTCGTGATGATCTTCTCGCCGCCGTCCCGCGCCTCGTCGGCCAGCTCGGAAAAGCGGGCGCGGGCGATGGACAGTGGCACGATGTCGCCGATGTGAATGGTCATGGTCGATCTCGCGTGGCCGGCTGCCGCCGGCCGATGAACGGATGAACAGGATGGTCGCGTCAGCTTATCGTCCGTGTCGGCGCGACGGAATCCAGCCATTCGGCCAACGCGACGAACGGCTCGCTGTCGGCGGCGGCGTCGGGCGCGACGAGGTAGTAGCCGGCGTCGCTCGGCAGCCGCAGGTCGAGCGGCGCGCAAAGGCGCCCCGACGCAAGCTCGTCGGCGACGAGGAGCGCCGGCATCAGCGCGACCCCCATTCCCGCGTGCGCGGCCGCCGTCAGCATCGTGAACAGTTCGTAGCGCGGCCCGCGCACCGCGCGCAGGTCGTTGTCGAGGCCGTGCGCGCGGAACCAGTCGCGCCATGCGTCCGCGCGCGTCGACAGGTGCAGGAGCGGCAAATCGAGCAGCGCGTCGCGCGTGATCCGCCGTCCGCCCGCGGGCAGCAGCGCCGGACTGCAGACGGGCAGCATGTCGCCTTCGAGGAACAGCAGCCGCCCTTGCGTGCCGGGCCACAGCGCGTGGCCGAAGTAGATCGCCGCGTCGAACGTCGAATCGCTGAACAGGAACGGCTCAGTGCGCACCGACAGATTGACCGTGATGTCGGGCCGCAGCGCGCGGAACCGCGGCAGGCGTGGAATCAGCCATTGGCTCGCGAACGTCGGCACGACCGCGAGCTCGAGCGTCGCGCCGATCCCGCGCTGCGCCATCAGTTCGAGCGTATCGCGCTCGATCCGCTCGAGGTTGCGGCGCACGAGCGCCGCGTAGTGCCGGCCGTGCGGCGTCAGCACGACCCGCTTCTTGATCCGCAGGAACAACGCGACGCCGAGCCGCTCCTCCAGCGACGTGATCTGACGGCTGACCGCGCTTTGCGTGAGCGCGAGCTCGTCGGCCGCGCGGGTGAAGCTTTCGTGGCGGGCCGCCGCTTCGAAGACCTGCAGCGCCGCGAGGTTCGGAATGCCTTTTCGCATCGACGGATGAAAGATCGGAAATTTGCGACTTGGTGAGTTTTTGGAATGAACTGGTGAGTTTATATCAATTGCCGAGCCAATTTCGCGCATTGAGAATTGACCCTCTGATCATTTCAGCGCGCCGCTCAATGCGTGGCGCGCATGCCGCCAGAACGACGCAAACCCACGGAAGAACCCGATGAACGCGAACCTCGCCGCCTTGCTCGCCACCGTTTCCGATCAGCCGACCATCGACGAGTTGATGCGGCTGATGCATGTCCCGACGTGTTTCGAGCGCTGCGAGCCGGGCGTCGTCACGCGCGCCGAGCTCGCGCAGGCGCTCAACATGGCGCTGTTCGCGGATCTGCTCGAACGGGTGCCGACGGGCCGCGCGTACACGCGCGACGTCGCGCGCGACGGCGGCCGCGTGACGTTCGACCATGGCGCGCTGCGCACCGTGCGCTGGCCGTCGTGCGGCGCGCTGCCGCCCGGCGAAGCGGCATTCACGCGCATTCTTCGGCCGCTCGGCTATCGGCTGAACGGCACGTATCCGCTCGAACGCCTCAAGATGACGGGCCGCTCGTACGCGCATCTCGACGCGCCCGACCAGATCGCGCAGTTCTTCGTCAGCGAACTGCATCCGGAGCGCTTCAGCGCCGCGTTCCAGCAGGCCGTGACGAACGTGCTCGGGACGTCGGCCGATCCGCTGACGCCGCAGGCGGTCGCGACGCTCGCCGAGCTCGAGCGCGACGCGTCGCTGCCGCTTGCCGGCGCCTGCGCGCTGGTGCCCGTGCTCGTGCGCTGCTTCGATCGCCAGCATGCGTCGCCTGCGCTTGCCGATTACGAAACGCTGCTCGCCGAGTCGGCCGAGATGGCGTGGATCGCGACCGAAGGCAACGCGTTCAATCATGCGACCGACCGCGTGCCCGACGTCGACGCGCTCGCCGCCGCGCAGCGCGCGCTGGGGCGGCCGATCAAGCCGGCCGTCGAGGTGTCGCGCTCGGGGCGCGTGCGGCAGACCGCATTCCGCGCGGACCCTGTGACGCGCACGTTGGTTGACGCGTCCGGCGCGCTCGTCGAGCGCGAGGTGCCGGGCTCGTTCTACGAATTCATCACGCGTGACGCGGTCGCCGATGCCGAGACCGGCCGCCGCGCGCTCGATCTGAGCTTCGACGCGGGCAACGCCACCGGCATCTTCAAGATGACGGCCGCCGCCTGAGTCGCCCGGCTTTCCGTCCGCCTTTCGCCCGACTTCCATCGTACCGGAGCCGCCATGACGCTCGCCGCCGCCGTCGATTACCCGTTCGCCGCGCCGTTCGCCGATCCGCAGGGATCGCCGATCCGCGAGCTGTTCAAGCACGTCGGCAAGCCGGGGATGATCTCGTTCGCGGGCGGCTATCCGTCCGCCGATCTGTTCGATCGGGAAGGCATCGCGGCCGCGTTCGCGGACGCGGCCCGCGACGATCCGCTCGCGTGCCTGCAGTACGGCGACACGGCGGGCCAGCCGGGCCTGCGCCGCGCGCTCGCGGACTGGATGGCGAGCGCGCGCGGCGTGACGTGCGACGCTTCGCAGGTGCTCGTCACGACGGGCTCGCAGCAAGGTTTCGACCTGCTCGTGCGCACGCTGATCGAGCCGGGCGACGTCGCGCTCGTCGAGGCGCCCGCGTATCCGGCCGCGCTGCAGGCGTTGCGGCTCGCGGGCGCGAAACTCGTGCCGGTGCGCACCGACGGCGACGGCGTCGATCCCGATGCGCTCGCCGTGCTGCTCGCCGCGTGGCCTGCGAGCGAGCGTCGCCCGAAGCTGCTGTACACGGTGCCGACGTTCGCGAACCCGACGGGCGCGACGCTGCCGCCGGCGCGCCGCGCGACGCTCGCCGCGCTCGCGGCCGACGCGCAATTCGTGCTCGTCGAAGACGACCCGTACGCGGACCTGCGCTTCTCCGGCGAGCCGGTGAAGCCGGTGCTCGCGCACGCCGGCGCCGAAGACTGGACCGTCTACCTCGGCAGTCTGTCGAAGATCGTCGCGCCGGGCTTGCGGATCGGCTGGGCGGTCGCGCCCGCCGCGATCGCGCGCCGGATGACGGTCGCGAAGCAGACGAGCGATTTGTGCACCGCGCCGATCGCGCAGGAGGCGATCCGGCGCTATCTGGACAGCGGCCGGCTCGCCGCGCATCTGCGCACGATCGCGCAGACTTACGGGAGCCGCTGCCGCGCGCTCGTCAGCGCGCTCCGGCAATTCGTGCCGGACGAAGTCGAGTGGCGCGAGCCGGCGGGCGGCATGTTCGTGTGGGCGCGCCTGACGGCCGGCCGCGACGCCGCGGAGGCGCTCAAGCGCGCGCTCGCGCACAACGTGATGTATGTGCCGGGCGCGGCGTTCTACGCGCGCGACGCGGACGCGAGCAGCCTGCGGCTGTCGTTCGCCGCACCGGGCGAAGCGGAGATCTTCGAGGGCGTGCGCCGGCTGCGCGCGGCGCTCGCGGCGGACCGCTAGGCCGAACGGCCAGGCCGCTTGCATGCGGCGCGCGAACGCGGTCCAATCGATTCATTCGCGGCGGCGACGCCGCACCGATCAACCTGATTCCGTTCTGAAGAGGAAGCGATGCAATTCAACGACATTCTCGCCGCGCTCGACGTCGATCTGGCCGGCTGGCAAGGCAGCGCGCTGACCGCCCGGTCGCCCGTCGACGGCGCGACGCTCGCGACGCTCGCCGCCGACAGCCCGGCCGAAACCGAGCGCAAGATCGACGCCGCGCATCAAGCGTTCCTCAAGTGGCGCACGGTGCCCGCGCCCGTGCGCGGCGAGCTCGTGCGCGTGTTGGGCAACGTGCTGCGCGAGCACAAGGCGGCGCTCGGCCGGCTCGTCACGCTCGAAGCGGGCAAGATCGCGTCCGAGGGCCTCGGCGAAGTGCAGGAGATGATCGACATCTGCGATTTCGCGGTCGGCCTGTCGCGGCAGTTGTATGGCCTCACGATCGCGTCCGAGCGCCCCGGCCACCGGATGATGGAAACCTGGCATCCGCTCGGCGTGTGCGGCGTGATCTCCGCGTTCAATTTCCCGGTCGCCGTATGGTCGTGGAACGCGGCGCTCGCGTTCGTCTGCGGCGACCCGGTCGTCTGGAAGCCGTCCGAGAAGACGCCGCTCACCGCGATCGCTTGCCATGCGCTGTTCGCGAAGGCGGTACGCGCATTCGACAAGACGCATCCGGGCGTCGTGCCGGAAGGGCTGCATCAGCTCGTGCTCGGCGGCCGCGACGTCGGCGAGGCGCTCGCCGCTTCGCCGAAGGTGCCGCTCGTGTCCGCGACGGGCAGCGTGCGGATGGGCATCGAGGTCGCGCAGGTGCTGAGCCGGCGCCTCGCGCGCAGCCTCCTCGAACTCGGCGGCAACAACGGGATGATCGTCGCGCCGAGCGCGGATCTCGATCTCGTCGTGCGCGCGGTCACGTTCGCGTCGGTCGGCACCGCGGGCCAGCGCTGCACGACGCTGCGCCGGCTGATCGTGCATCGCAGCGTCGCCGATCAACTGCTGCCGCGCCTCGAGAAGGCGTTCGCATCGGTGAAGGTCGGCGATCCGCTCGAGACGGGCACGCTGGTCGGCCCACTGATCGACCGCGCGGCATTCGACGCGATGCAAAAGGCGCTCGCCGATGCGCGCGAGCAGGGCGGCGATGTGAAGGGCGGCGAGCGCGTCGACGTGGGCCATGCGGACGCGTACTACGTGCGCCCGGCGCTCGTGCGGATGCCGAAGCAGACGGCCGTCGTCACGCGCGAGACGTTCGCGCCGATTCTCTATGTGCTTGTCTACGACGACTTCGGCGATGCGCTCGCGATCCACAACGGCGTGCCGCAAGGGCTGTCGTCGGCGATTTTCACGAACGACGTGCGCGAAGCCGAGCAGTTCATGTCGGCGGCGGGCAGCGATTGCGGGATCGTCAACGTGAACATCGGCACGAGCGGCGCGGAGATCGGCGGCGCGTTCGGCGGCGAAAAGGAGACGGGCGGCGGTCGCGAATCGGGCTCGGACGCCTGGAAGAGCTACATGCGCCGCGCGACGAACACGATCAACTACAGCCGCGAATTGCCGCTCGCGCAGGGCGTGAAGTTCGACGTGTAAGCGGCAGCACGGCGGTTCGGAAGGGCGCGCGTGTGGTCCGCTTGCGCGCCGCCCGAAGAAAAAGGCTCGGGGTCGATTCCGAGCCTTTTTCCTGTCGCGCTTCCGGCACGCGCCGATTCCGATCGTCGCTGCACGCAGCCGCCCATGTCAGGCCGACGCGTGCGTTCGGCGAGCGTTTGCCGGGATCGCGGCCCGGTAGCGAAGGCCGACGGCTTGTCGTATTTCGTCGAGGCCGACGCTTGGCGCGAAAGCGGATCGGCAAATGATGGTGCGGGGCGTCAGAACCAGCCGGATATCCATCCCGCGATTCCCTTGAACGTACTTTTGATGCTGTCCCAGGCGTTGTGGAGCCACGCGACGACATCTCTTACGACGCCCACGATGAAATCCGCAATCTTGTTGAAAAGATCATTGAAGAAGTTGCCGATCTTATCCATCAACGCAACAATGGGGTGCTGAAGTTCAGGGTGTTCCAGTCCGATTTTGATCGCCGTGTCGAAAATCTTGTCGATTCTCGTGTTGGAATCCTCCTTCGCCTTTTTTCTCTGTTCTTCCATCTTCTTTTTGAATTCTTCGACGGAAGCGGGAGACGCTCCTGAACTCTTCAGTGCTTCGGTTGCGCGGACGATACCGGTTTCGATTCCGCTCGCTTCTTCCTGCCCCGACGATTGAGCGTCGATTTGCAAACCCTTCAGCAAATCGTTTTCCTGCGCCGAAAGCTTCGCGGGAGACGCCTGCGCTGCACTGAAATAAGAAGCAAGATGCTGCGATGCGGCATAGCGACGAGGCGACGTTTGACCGAGCGAGGATTTGTAGTGCGTGCGCATTTCCTCCAGGACATCGACAAATTGGCTCATTTTGTGACTCCTCGAAAAGCACGGATTTAATTTGAATGTGAGAGCCGTGCCGACCATCTCTCGACTAGAGATTAGGATTTATTCAGTGGCGAATACCCACCATTTTTGTTAGCTTGACATTGTTGGGGAATGGGTTTTTTTGACGGCGGCGGGCGGAATTTGCCGCTTCACGCCAGTGCGCCTCGGGTTTCGATTCCGTCATGCGTGGTCGTCGCCCGGACAAGACGCGCGGCGAGCGCGGCATGCCATCGTGTCGATGCGCGAACGGCGCTGAACATGGTTCACGAACGGCGGGCACGTACGAAGGCTGCGGCTCGTCGGCTTTACCGCACCGGGCCGTGGACAGGCTGCTCCGGCATGCTGAGCGCTTACGCGTCCGCTCGCGCCGCAGTCGAGCCCCGCACGATCAACTCCCCGGGCAGTACCAGCGTGCGCGCGGACATCGCCGGATCGGCGAGCCGTTGCGTCAGCAACTGCATCGCGTTCTTGCCGATTTCGTAGACGGGTTGCGCGATCACCGTCACGCCGGGTGTGACGAGATCCGTCCACGCGTCGTTGTCGAAGCCCGCGAGCGCGACATCGTCCGGCACGCGCGCGCCGTGCTCGCGCAGCGCGCGATACGCGCCGAGCAGCAGCAGGCCGTTGCTCGCGACGATCGCGTCGGGCCGCGCGGCCGGGTTGCCCGCGAGCCATGCGCGCACGCGCGCATGTGCGGCCTGCGGATGCGGATCGACGAACTCCGCTTCGGCCGGCAACGCGTGGCGGCGCAGCGCGTCGACGAACGCCGCATGTCGTTCGCGGCCGGTCGTGCTCGCGTTGCCGAACAGTCCCGCGACGCGCCGGTAGCCGCGCTCGACGAGGTGCTCGACGAGCCGCGTCGCCGCGTCGCGGTTGTCGAGCGTGATTGCATCGGCCACGCCCGCCGGCCCCGCGCGGTCGATCATCACGACCGGAAACGCGTGCGCGCGCGCATCGAAATGCCGCGCGGCGTCGTACGTCGGCGAATAGATGACGCCCGTCACCCGCTCGCTCTCCATCAGTCGCAGATACATCGCTTCCTTTTCCGGATTCTCGTCGGTGTTGCAGAGGATCACGCGCATCCCTTGCGCATACGCGGCGTCTTCGACCGCGCGGCTCACCTCGGTGAAGAACGGGTTGCGCACGTCGGAGACGATGAGGCCGATCGTCGCGGTATCGCCCGAGCGCAGCCGGCGCGCGGCCGCGTTCGGCCGGTAATCGAGCCGCTCGATCACCTCGAGCACGCGCCGGCGCACGGTGTCGCGCACCGGACCGTTGTTCGACAGCACGCGCGAGACCGTCGTGACCGACACGCCCGCTGCTTCCGCGACATCCTTGATTCGTAACGCCATGGCAACTGGAATCGATTTCTTTTCGGATCGGTATTTACCCTGAATCCGGGTGACGGAAACACTGCCTGGCGCATACGCCGCCGCCGCCCGTGGACAGGCCTTTTGGCTATTCTAGCGAGGGCCGTCGTACATTTCACGCAGTTTCCTGAAATCAGGGAACGCTTGACGGTGAAAGTGGTATCGATTTCAATACGCACATTCCAACGATTGATCTCAGGAGACGCGATGCCGCCGTTGCTCACCGCGGAACTCGTCCGGCTCGGCGCGAAGGCCGCCTCGAAACACGATGCGATCGGCCAGGCCGGCGCGCTGCTCGTCGCGGCGGGCGTCATCGAGCCCGGTTACGTCGACAGCCTGCACGGCCGCGAGACCGTGTCGAACACGTATCTCGGCAGCGGCGTCGCGATTCCGCACGGGTTGCAGGAGGATCGCCATCTGATCCGCCGCACGGGCGTCGCGGTGCTGCAGGTGCCGGACGGCGTCGAGTGGCAGGGCGGTGAGCGCGCGCGTCTTATCGTCGCGATCGCCGCGCAGTCCGACGAACACATCGCGCTGTTGCAGCGCCTGACCCGGCTGATCGGCGATCCGCCGCAGCTCGAGCGGCTGCTCGCCGCGCGCGATCCGCAAGCGATCGTCGACGCGCTGAACGGCGCGGGCGCAGCGCGCGCGGCAGGCGCCGCCGTCGTCGAGGCGACGCCCGCCGACTACGCGCACAAGGTCGACGTGATCCTCGACTACCCGCACGGCCTGCACGCGCGGCCCGCGAGCGCGTGGGTCGCGACCGCGAAGCGGTATCGGGCGGCGTTGCGCGTGCGCCATGGCGACGTCGCCGCCGATCCGAAGAACCTCGTCAGCCTGCTGCAGCTCGGCGCGACCCCGCAGGCGCGGCTCGTCGTGTCCGCGCAGGGCGTCGACGCGGCCGACGCGCTCGCGGCGCTCGCACGCACGATCGAAGCGCTCGCCGCCGAGGAGCATGCGCGCGCGGCGGCCGCGCAGGCGCGCCGGCAGAGCGTGCAGCCCGCGCTGTGGACGCCGGAGGATCCTGCGACCGCGATCGAAGGGATCGGCGCGGGGCCGGGCCTCGTGACGGGGCCGGTGCGCGTGCTGCGCGCGACGCGCGTCGACATCGAAGACAGGCCGGGCGACACGCTCGACGCGACGCGTCGTCTCGACCAGGCGCTGATCGAGACCGCCGCCGAGCTCGACGCGCTCGCGCGCGAGACCGCGTCGCGGCTCGGCGCGGCCGAAGGCGAAATCTTCGTCGCGCAGCGGGAGCTGCTGAACGACACCGAGCTGCTCGGCGAGACCGCGCGACTGATCGTCGACGGGCACGGGCTCGCGTGGGCGTGGCATCAGGCCGCCGAAGCACAGGCCGAACGGCTCGCCGCGCTGCCTGATTCGCTCCTCGCCGCACGCGTGACCGACCTGCGCGACGTCGCGCGGCGCGTGCTGCGGCATCTCGGCGAGACGGGCGCGGGCGACGCGACGGGTGGCGGCGGCGACGCAAACGCGCCGTCGATTCTGATCGCCGAAGACCTGACACCATCCGACACCGCGCGGCTCGACCCAGCCGTGACACTCGGTTTCTGCACGGTCGCGGGCGGCCCGACGTCGCACACGGCGATCCTCGCGCGCACGCTCGGCGTGCCGGCGGCGGTCGCGTGCGGCGCGAGGCTGATGGAGGTTGCCGACGGCGCGCGCGCGGTGCTCGACGGCAACGCGGGGCGGCTGTACGTCGGCGTGTCGGCGCGCGACGCCGAGCGCGCGCGTCAGGTCGAGCAGCGCCTGCTCGAGGAGCGGCGGCGCGCGAGCGCGAACCGCGCGCTGCCTGCGGCGACGCTCGACGGCCACGTGCTCGAGATCGGCGCGAACATCACGCGGCCGGGCCAGGTCGCCGACGCGCTCGCGCAGGGCGCGGACGGCGTCGGCCTGATGCGCACCGAGTTCCTGTTTCTCGAGCGCCGCGACGCGCCCGACGAGGACGAGCAATACGCGTGCTACAAGCAGATGGTCGACGCGAGCGGCGGCCGGCGTCTCATCATTCGCACGCTCGACATCGGCGGCGACAAGCAGGTGCCGTATTTGAATCTGCCGCACGAATCGAATCCGTTCCTCGGCGTGCGCGGGCTGCGCCTGTGCCTGCGGCGTCCCGACCTGTTCGTGCCGCAGCTTCGCGCGCTTTATCGCGCGGCGAAGGAAGGGCCGCTCTGGATCATGTTCCCGATGGTGTCGACGCTCGACGAGGCGCGCGAGGCGATCGCGCTCGCCGAAACCGTGCGCGCGGAGCTCGACGCGCCGAAGGTGCCGCTCGGCATCATGGTCGAGACGCCGTCGGCCGCTGCGCTCGCCGATCATTTCGCGCAGGTCGTCGACTTCTTCTCGATCGGCACGAACGACTTGACGCAATATGTGCTCGCGATCGACCGCGAGCACCCGGAGCTCGCGCGGCTCGCCGAAAGCCTGCATCCGGCTGTGCTGCGGATGATCCGGCAGACGGTCGACGGCGCGCGCCGTCATCGCAAGTGGGTCGGCGTGTGCGGCGGGCTCGCGGGCGATCCGCTCGGCGCGTCGATTCTCGCGGGCCTGGGCGTCGACGAACTGTCGATGAGCGCGCGCGACGTCGCCGCAGTGAAGACGCGGCTGCGCGGCGCGCGGCTCGACGCGCTGCAGGCGCTCGCGCGGCGCGCGCTCGACTGCGCGGACGTCGATGCGGTGCGCGCGCTCGATTCGGCCGAGATCCGGGTGGCCGCATGACGACCGTCGTGACCGTGACGCCGAATCCGGCGCTCGACCAGACCGTGCGCGTGTCCAACCTGACGCTCGGCGACGTGAACCGCGCGGAGTCGCTCGAATTCAACGCGGGCGGCAAGGGCGTGAACGTCGCCGGCTGCCTCGCCGACTACGGGATCGCGACGATCGCGACCGGGCTGCTCGGCGCGGCCGACAGCGCGGCGTTCGACGCGATGTTCGCCGACAAGCAGATCGCGGACCGCTTCGTGCGGATCGCGGGGCGCACGCGGATCAACGTGAAGCTCGTCGATTCGGCGCGCGGCGAGACGACCGACATCAATCTCGCGACGTCGCTGCCGACGCCCGCCGACGTCGCGGCGCTCGAGCGCCGGATGATCGAGCTCGCGGCGCCCGGCCGCTGGCTCGTGCTCGCGGGCAGCCTGCCGCCGGGCGTCGACGCGTCGTTCTACCGGCGCGCGACGCGCGCGCTGCACGGCGCGGGCGCGCGCGTCGCGCTCGACACGAGCGGCGCGCCGCTCGCCGATGCGCTCGCGGCCGACGATCCGCGCGAGTTGCCGGATCTCGTGAAGCCGAATCTCGCGGAGCTCGAAGCGGCGCTCGGCCGCGCGTTGCGCGACGAGGACGCGATCGTGCGTGCGGCGTGCGAGCTTGCCGCGCGCGGGATCGCGTATGTCGTCGTGTCGCTTGGCGCGAAGGGCGCGTTGGGCGTCGCGGCGGATGTCGGGGCGAGGGCTTTGGGCGCATCGGAGGTATCGGAAGTATCGGAAGTATCGGAAGCGCCGGCGGCATCGAAGGCATCGGTCGGATCGCGGACGTTCGATGCGACAAAGTCGTCGAAGCTGGAGACCGTGGACGCGCTCGCATCTTCGACCGCATCGCCGGGATCCGAAGGGCGGCTGTTGTCGATGGTACGTTCGGCATCGCCCGCATCGATTGCATCGCCCGCATCGGCATCGCCCGTATCGGCATCACCCACATCGACAACCGCAGGCGCGCCGACCTCGCCGCAACGCGCCACCCCGCATCCGGCCATCTATCGGATCTTCCGCGCGACGCCGCCGCGCGTGCCCGTCGCGAGCACGGTCGGCGCGGGCGATGCGTTCGTCGCTGGGCTCGTCGCGAGCCTGACCGAAGCGCGCGCGTGGGGCGACGCGGGCCGTCGCGCCACCGCGTTCGCGGCTGCGAAGCTCGCGCGCGTCGGCCCGCATTTGCCCGATCGCACGACGCTCGACGCACTCGCCGCGCAGGTCGAAGTCGAGACTTTCACGCTGACCGCCGCGGCGGACGGCGTCGTTCATTCATAAGCCGGCAGGCCGGAGGCACGCATGGAAAAATTGATCGGACTCGTGGCGGCGCCGGCGCGGACGGCCGCGCCGGCCTTCGCCGCGCACGCGCTGAACCGCGCGGCGCAGGCGCGCGGCATCGCGCTCGCGCTCGAAACGCGCAGCGCGCTCGGCGTGCAGACACCGTTGTCCGCCGACCAGATCGACGCGGCGAGCGCCGTGCTGATCGCGGCGGACGACCCGGCGTCGATCGACGAAGCGCCGTTCGCGGGCAAGACGATTCACCGCGTGTCGGTCGACGACGCGATCCGCGACGCGCACGCGGTGCTCGCGCGCGCGGCGGGCTGCGCGTCCGAGGCGGCCGTCGCGGATGCGTCCGCACACGCGGCAAACGGCGCGGCGCCCGTCGGCGGCGCGGTATCGGCTGCTTCGCGAGCGGAGGCGCAAGCGGTGCGCGGCGCGCCGGCCGCGTCGCTCGCGGCGGCGCGTTCCGGCGTTGCCGAAGCGCCGCGCGCGCCGATTGCGGCGTCGGCCGACGCCCGTCCGCTGAAGATCGTCGCGATCACGTCGTGCCCGACCGGCATCGCCCATACGTTCATGGCGGCCGAGGGGCTCGCGCAAGGCGCGCAGGCGCTCGGCCATGCGATCCACGTCGAGACGCAGGGCTCGGTCGGCGCGCAGAACAAGCTGACCGATGCGCAGATCGCCGAAGCGGATCTCGTCGTGATCGCCGCCGACACGCAGGTCGACAAGCGCCGCTTCAAGGGCAAGCGGCTCTACGAGACGGGCACGAAGGGCGCGATCGGCAAGGGCGCGGCGCTGATCGGGCGGGCGATCGCCGAGGCGCGCATCGAAGGCGGCGCGGCGGCGGGCGCCGGGGCGGGCGCGGGCGCGCCGGCGCTCGCCGATCAGGTCGCGGCCGCGAAGCAGGCGCGCGCCGCGAAAGCGGGCGGCCCGTATCGACATTTGATGACGGGCGTGTCGTACATGCTGCCGTTCGTCGTCGCGGGCGGCCTGCTGATTGCGCTGTCGTTCGCGCTCGGCGGCATCTACGCGTTCGACGACGCACACAAGGGCACGCTCGCGTGGTCGCTGTTCCAGATCGGCGCGAAGTCGGCGTTCGCGCTGATCGTGCCGGCGCTGTCCGGCTACCTCGCATATTCGATCGCCGACCGGCCGGGCATCACGCCGGGGATGGTCGGCGGGATGCTCGCCGCGAGCCTGAATGCGGGCTTTCTCGGCGGGATCGCGTCGGGCTTCCTCGCGGGCTACGCGGCGCTCCTGATCAACCGGCATCTGAAGCTGCATCGCAACCTCGAAGGGCTGAAGCCGGTGCTGATCATTCCGCTGCTGTCGACGCTCATCGTCGGGCTGTTGATGATCTACGTGGTCGGCTCGCCCGTCGCGGCCGCGCTGCACGCGCTCGAAGGCTGGCTGCGCTCGATGCAGGCGGGCAGCGCGGTCGTGCTCGGGCTGATCCTCGGCGGGATGATGGCGGTCGACATGGGCGGTCCGGTGAACAAGGCCGCGTATGCGTTCAGCGCGGGACTGATCGCGAGCCACGTCTACACGCCGATGGCCGCGACGATGGCGGCCGGGATGACGCCGCCCCTCGGCATCGCGCTCGCGACCTGGCTGTTCCGCCAGCGCTTCGGCGCCGAGGAGCGCGAAGCGGGGAAGGCGGCCGCGGTGCTCGGCATCGCGTTCATCACCGAAGGCGCGATTCCGTTCGCGGCGCGCGATCCGATGCGCGTGATTCCCGCGTGCATCGCCGGCTCGGCGGTGACGGGCGCGATCTCGATGGCGGCGGGCGCCGAGCTGAAGGTGCCGCACGGCGGGATCTTCGTGCTGCCGATTCCGAATGCGGTCACGCATCTCGGCGTGTATGCGCTGGCGATCGTCGTCGGGACGCTCGTGACGGCGGTTGCGGTCGGCGCGCTGAAGCGGACGCCGCAGCCGGCGGTTGCGGGCACTTGAGATCGGGACGGCGGGCGCGGCGGCGGTTGCCGTGCGCCGTTCGGGTTTCTTTCTTGCGGCCGGGCCGAAATTGCCGGGGCATGCGTGAAACCGTGCGCCGAACGCGGCGTGCGCAAAAATCGACGAGTCAGATCGCGCCGGGTTGGTTCGGCGGCGGTTCGGGTGGGCTAACGCGACAGCCGACATTCAATAAGTCTAGCGTTTTCGCACGTCCTTGCGCGGATGGGGACGGCGGCGGGACGTCGCCGATCATCACCGCGCCACGTTCCATGCGGGTCGCCGCGCAGGTTTCTTGACGCGTGCGCGTTTGCAGCACACGCACGCTTTCGGCGGCTGTCCGAGTGGATGCTCGTCGAGCCTTGCAAGCGGCGGCGCAGGTTTGCATTCCTCGATGGTTCGCGTATTTCGTACGATTTCTGCTTGCCATTTGCCATTTGCCATTTGCCGCCCACCGCCCACTGCTTACCGCGCGTTGTTCGCTATTTGCTGTTCGCAGCTCGCAACTCACGGTTCGCAGTTCGCAGTGCGTCATGCGCCGCTCGTCGTGCGAAATGCGAAGCGCGACCTCGACGACATGCGATGTCGCGCACCGACGCTGTTCGCGTCGCGCCGCCATGCTTCATCGCTTGGCATCGACGCGCGGCATTCCATTGAGCGGAACGGCCGGTCTGATTTTCCGCGAGTCTGCTTCCATCGCGACCTGGCTGACGATACATTCCGTGAGTCGCTCGCCGATGCGCAAACGGACTTCGTCGACCGACGCCCCCGTTCGCGGGCGCCGACGCGGCATGTCTCGTCGATGCCTTTTACAATCGAATCCGCCGTCGATGCGTCGGCGGCGGCAGTCCGAGGTCTTCGAGCAGACTTCGAGCAGGCTTCGGCGCGAATCCGCGATCCATCCAACGTTCCGGGACAAGCCAGTGAGTGACAGCGTTTTCACCAACGAATTCGGGCAGCCGATCGGCGCGCCGGTGCCCGATTGGCA
The DNA here is from genome assembly GCF_001522845.1 of Burkholderia sp. BDU5. Taxonomy (NCBI): domain Bacteria; kingdom Pseudomonadati; phylum Pseudomonadota; class Betaproteobacteria; order Burkholderiales; family Burkholderiaceae; genus Burkholderia; species Burkholderia sp. BDU5. The sequence goes on from NZ_LOWC01000030.1 coordinate 51,872, forward strand.
GCCGCGTTCCGCGCCGCCGCGCACGCCGATGCAAGGCCGGTTCTGCCGGGTCGAGCCGGTCGACGTGAGCCGGCACGCGGACGACCTGCATGCGGCGTATGCATCGGCCGCCGACGGCCGCGACTGGACGTACATGAGCGCCGGCCCCTTTGCCGACGCCGCGAGCTATCGCGCGTATCTGGCGAAGGCGGCCGAAACCGACGATCCGCTGCACCATGCGATCGTCGATCTGGCGACGGGCAAGGCGGTCGGCACCTGCGCGCTGATGCGGACGGACCGGGCGAACGGCGTGACCGAGGTCGGGTTCGTCGCCTATTCGCCGCTGTTGCAGAAGACGTGCGCGGGCACCGAAGTGATGTTCCTGCTGATGCAGCGCGTGTTCGACGAGCTCGGCTATCGCCGCTTCGAATGGAAATGCGACAGCCTCAACGCGCCGTCGCGCGCGGCGGCGCTTCGCTACGGCTTCACGTGCGAGGGGGTGTTCCGGCAGGCCGTCGTCTATAAGGGGCGGTCGCGCGACACCGCGTGGTATTCGGTCGTCGATCATGAATGGCCGGCGTTGCGATCGGCCTTCCGGCAGTGGCTCGCCGCGGAGAATTTCGACGCGCGAGGGCGGCAGCGGCAGTCGCTCGCCGCGCTGATCGCGGCGTCGCGCAGCAGCGACGCCTGACGCGTGAGAACGGCGCAGATGCGCGCGCCGGGCGCATCGGAAGGGCGGGCCGCTCGACCGTCGAGCGGATTCGGGCGAGGCGGCGATGCGGTTGGGTCGCAGGCCGCCCGGCCGGTAAAATGCCCGAAACCCCAACGGCCGCGCACGGCCGTCATTCGCCACAACGACATTCGGAGACACTCCCGCCATGGCTTCAACGGAAAGCGCCTCGCGCGCGTCGGCGTCGGCGTCCGCGACGACGATCGACGCCGGCGTCATCTCGGCGCGCCTCGACCGCCTGCCGCCCACCCGCAGCGTCTGGAAACTGGTCGCGCTGCTGAGCCTCGGTTTCTTCTTCGAGCTCTACGATCTGCTCTATAGCGGCTACGTCGCGCCCGGCCTCGTGAAGAGCGGCATCCTGACCGCGACGACGCACGGCCTGTTCGGCACGACGGGCGTCGCGAGCTTCATCGCCGCGCTGTTTGCCGGGCTGTTCATCGGCACGATTGCGTGCGGCTTTCTCGCCGACCGCTTCGGCCGCCGCGCGGTGTTCACGTGGTCGCTGCTCTGGTACACGGCCGCGAACATCGTGATGGCGTTCCAGGACACCGCCGCGGGCCTCAACTTCTGGCGCTTCGTCGTCGGGCTCGGGCTCGGCGTCGAGATGGTGACGATCGGCACGTACATCTCCGAGCTGGTCCCGAAACAGATTCGCGGCCGCGCGTTCGCGTGCGAGCAGGCGGTCGGCTTCGTCGCGGTGCCCGTCGTCGCGCTGCTCGCGTACCTGCTCGTCCCGCGTGCGCCGTTCGGCCTCGACGGCTGGCGCTGGGTCGTGCTGATCGGCGCGCACGGCGCGATCTTCGTCTGGTGGATTCGCCGGCAGTTGCCGGAGAGCCCGCGCTGGCTCGCGCAGCAAGGCCGGCTCGACGAGGCGGAGCGCGTGCTCGCCGCGCTCGAGGCGAGGGTCGAGGCGGAGCACGGCCGGCCGCTGCCGCCGCCCGCGCCCGCCGAGCCGGTCGCGCCGCGCGGCCGGTTCCGCGACATGTGGGCGCCGCCGTACCGCAAGCGCACGGTGATGATGACGATCTTCAACGTGTTCCAGACCGTCGGCTTCTACGGTTTCGCGAACTGGGTGCCGACGCTCCTCATCAAGCAGGGGATCACCGTCACGACGAGCCTCATGTATTCGAGCGTGATCGCGCTCGCGGCGCCGATCGGGCCGCTGATCGGCCTCGCGATCGCCGATCGCTTCGAGCGCAAGACGGCGATCGTCGCGATGGCCGGCGCGGCGATGATCTCGGGGCTGATGTTCAGCCAGGCGTCGGCCGCGTGGCTGCTCGTCGCGCTCGGCGTGTGCCTGACGCTCGCGAACAACATCATGTCCTACAGCTTCCACGCGTATCAGGCGGAGCTGTTCCCGACCGCGATCCGGGCGCGCGCGGTCGGCTTCGTCTATTCGTGGAGCCGCTTTTCGGCGATCTTCACGTCGTTCGCGATCGCGGCCGTGCTGAAAGGATTCGGCACGCCGGGCGTGTTCGTGTTCATCGCGGGCGCGATGGCGATCGTGATGGCGTCGATCGGGCTGATGGGGCCGAGAACCAAGGGGATCGCGCTCGAGGCGATTTCGCATTGATGCGCGACGGGCGGGCGGCGCGTGCGTGGGGGCGTTCGCGTTCGAAGCGTGCACGCGTGCCGTTCGGCTTGGCGGCGAGCGCGTCCGGCGCTGGCTTTCGGCGCGATCCACGCGGCTATGCCCGATTCCGGCGTGCAAGGCGTGGCGCCGAGCGTCGGACGGGCGAGCCCAAGCTGCAGGCGAGCCCAAGCCGCGCGTGTCTTGCATTCGACGCGACCCACGACGGCTTTTCCGATCCGTGGCGGCTCGCCTGATTCGCGACGAGCTTTCCTGAACTGCGGCGGCTCGCCCGATTTGCGACGAGTTTGCCCGATCGGAGACAGTTCTCTCGATTCGCCGCGAGCTTTCTCGACCCGCCGCCACAGCTCGCTCGACTTGCGGCAGCTCTCCGGCTTCGCGCCACGCCGAATTCAATCGCGGCATTTCCGCCGCCCGACTCAGGCCTCCAGCGCGAGCAGCGCGAACGACGCGAGCCAGTGCTCGCCCATGTAGTCGCCCGCAACGTGCGCGAGCGCGCTCGCGAGATGCGTGTCGGCCGCGTCGGCGAGCACCGCCTGGCGCGGATCGCCGTCCGGCAGCGCCCGCGCGAGCGAGCGCTGGCACCACGCGCGGCTCAGGTTCAGGCCGTCGAGGTGCGCGATCTTGCCGTCGGTGCGATCGGTGACGGTGGCCGGCGTGAAGAGCGTCGCCGGCTCGCGCGCGGCGAGCGACGGCAGGAACGCGTCGAACCATGTCAGGAACTCGGCCGCCGGCAGCGCGCGCCGCATCAGCTCCGCCTCCATCAACGCAGGCGACAGGAACTCGTCGCCGCTCGGCTCCCACGCCTGGCAGTTCGCGTCGCGCAGATGCCAGCGCCGCGCGGTGTCGACGATCAGCGCTTCGAGCGCCGGATGCCGCGTCTGCCGCGCGAAATCGAGCGCGAGCGATAGCGCGAACGCGGTGTTGAAGTGCGTGCCGACGCGCAGCGGATAAGTCGCCTTCGGCAGGAACTCGATAAAGCGCTCGACGAAGATGCCGGTCAGCGGCGCGAGCGTCGCCGACCAGCGGCGGCCCGTTTCGGACGTCATCGACGCGAGCTGCGCGGACAGCGCGAGCAGCCATCCCCAGCCGTACGGCCGCTCGAAGCCGCGGTTGTGCGGCAGATCGAGGTACGCCGCTTCGCCAGCGACATTGTCGGCGGTGAAGTGCGCGTCGACGGTCGCGACGATCTGTTGCGCTTCCGGCAGGTCCGGAAAGCGATCGAGCAGCCGCGTGACGAGCCAGTAGCCGTGCACGCACGAATGCCAGTCGTAGCTGCCGTAGAAGATCGGATGCAGCGCGCGCGGTCCGCGCACGTCTTCCGGGCCGGCGAGCGAATGCGTGAGCTTGTTCGGATATTCGCGCGTCAGGTGACCGAGCGCGAGGTTCGCGAATTGCGAGGCGAGGGCGGGCGTCAGTTGTCGGGCGGTCATGGCGAGGGCGTCGAGAGAAGAGCGGCGCGCATTGCGCGCGCCGCGGTCGACGACATGTTACCCGCCGGCGTCCGCGCGTGCATGAGCGCGGCGTCGCTCGCCGCGCGCGCGGACGGCGCGGCGTCTAGGGACGGCAGTGCAACTGGCGATAACGGGTTTCGAGCTCGATCTGCCGCTCGCTGCGCTCGCGTTGTTCCTTCGCGTCCTTCTCGGTGGCCGGGTATGGCTTATGCGCCCACGGACGGCTTCCGTAGCCGGAAGGGGGCGGCGCGAAGTTCGACGGCGCGCGGCTGTTCGCGGACGGCAGCGGCCGCGACGGCGGCGGCTCGTAGACGGGCGGCGCGGGGACTTTCCACGGTGTCGAACTGTTGATCGTGCTCGGCGCGAGCAGCGCCGGCGGGGCCGAGCGCGCGGCCGCTTCCGCGTGGCGCGCCAGATTGTCGATCTTCGACGCCAGCTCGTCGCACGCTTGCTGTCGGTCGTTGTCCTGCGCGAACGCGAAATTGCGCTGCAGCGGGGCCGTGTACTGCGGCTTCGCGTCAGGCGGCGCGTGTGTCGACAGCGTTTGGGACGCGAGACTCGGAGCCGGCAGCGAATGAAGGCGGGTATTGGCGGGCGGTGGCGTGTGCGGGCGTGTCTGCGCGGGCGTCGCTCGGGATGCCGGCGTTGCGCTCGACGGCGAGCCGGCGAGCGGCTGCGCTCCCGCGCTCATGCACGCCGCCAGCAGGATCACGGCCAGTGCCGCGCGCGATTTCGGGAAATTCATGCGGCGAGTAGCGACGAAAATCTAATGAGTCGCGGATCGTCTCATGGTTAACCCGGTAATGTCGACCGGATTCGTGTGAAGATTTGTCTCGGGGCGAATGAGACGCTCGGGAATTCTGTCGATGAAAATCTTCGGCCGCATTTTGTTTGCGCTTTGCCCCGGCGAATTGGATATTCGTCTCGCGTAATTGCGGTTGCGATTTTTGAAGAGCAGATTTGAATCGACCGATAAAGCGCGATTTCGGGAGCATTGGCGAAGCGAGAGCCTTGGCCAGTGACAGGCGCGTCGTGAATTGCGCTGCGCGGCTTCAACAAAGCGCTAGCGGGAGAAGGGGCGAGCGATCCGTCGGCTGTCGAGGCGATCCGTGCCGGCGGCAGGCGGATCATTCTTGAGCGCGTGCCGCCGGCCCACGAGACCGCGGGCGTGCGGGGCACGCGTCTTCATCCGCCGATCTTCGCGCGTCGATCATGTCGCGGCCGGCGCTCGAGCGATGCGTCTCGCGATTTCCATGCGCGCACGAACCGCGCCGCCAACGGGGGCGCCGCGGACGCGGCGTTCCAATCGGCCGATGCGGTTCTATGCGTCTCGGCGACGCGGATCGCGCGCGCCGGCCGCACCATGTCGCCGATCTCGTGCGGCGGAAATCGGCGCATGTCGCGCCATCAGCTCTTCCACCCATGCGATGAACACCCTCAGCTTCATGCCGAGGTGCCGATTGGGCGGATACGCCAGATACATCGGCATGGGCTCGAGTTTCCAATCGTCGAATAGCGGCACCAGCTCGCGTCGCGCGGCGGGCGCTTCCGCCATGTAGTGCGGCAGCCAGAGAACGCCGAGGCCCGCGAGCCCTGCCGCGAGGTACGCGTTTCCGTCATCGATGGCGACCGCATAGCGGCTTTCGATCCGGATGCTCTCGCCACGCTCGCCATCGCGCCGCAGCGCGACCGAAGCGCGACCGAAGCGACTCTGCCGCTGCGTGGGCTCAGGAAGCCCACGATTCGATGATGCGTGCCGTTCAGTTCGCGAGGATGGGACGGCGTGCCGGCTGCGTCCAGATAATGCGGCGCCGCGTAAACGCCGAGCCGCAGCTCGCCGATGCGACGGGCGATCAGCGAAGAGTCGGGAAGGTCGCCGCCGCGCAGCACGCAATCGACGTTATCGCCGATCAGGTCCACCATTCGGTCGCTGACGCCGATGTCGAGCTGTATGTCCGGATAGCGCGCATGAAATGCCGGCAACGCGGGGACGAGAATCATGAGGGCGAACGGGCTGGGAACGTCCACGCGAAGACGCCCCTTCGGCGACGCCGACGCGCTCGACAGGCTGGCGTCGGCATCCTCCAGGTCGGCGAGCAGCTGCGCGATGCGCTCGTAATACGCGGCGCCGTCGGCTGTGAGCTTGACCTGACGTGTGGTGCGATTCGGCAATTTGACACGCAGCCGCGCCTCCAGTTGCTGGATCAACTGAGTCACGGTGGTCTTGCTGATGTGGAGCGTCTGTGCGGCCTTGGTGAAGCTCCCGGCCTCGACCACGCGGGTGAAGGCCTGCAAAGCATCGAAGCGATCCACTTTGGCTCCCTGCGTCCAGCGTTTCAGAGTTTGTTTGGCGACGGCAAACAGTGATTGTACGTCTTGCCTGTTTATCCGGACGTGACGAACCCCTTACAGTCTTTCCATCGCGATGCGCGGTCGGCCGACGGCGCCGATGCGATATCGGCCGCAACGATCCGGCGCGCCGCCTCGTTCAGCGCGAGGCGATGTCGTCCCGCAGTCATGCATCGCCCGCGTGTCGAGCGTCGGCTTGCCGATCGCGACGGTCGAGCCGTTCGCAACCGATCCATTCACATTCAAGGAAGAGATTGATGTCCGCACGTGATGTCGTATTTCCGCCCGAGCGTCAGGCGCTGTACGAGCGAAACCGCTATTCCCCGGCCGTTCGTTCCAACGGTTTTCTTTTCGTGTCGGGGCAGGTCGGCAGCCTGCCCGACGGTTCCCCGGAGCCGGATCTGGACGCGCAGGTCAGGCTCGCGTTCGGCAATCTGAACGCGATTCTCTCGGCTGCCGGCTGCACGTTCGACGATGTCGTCGACGTGACGATCTTCGTCGTCGATCCCGCTGAACGCTTCGACGCGATCTGGAAGGTCGCCGCCGACTACTGGGGGGATGCGCCGCACCCGACGCTGACCGGTATCGGCGTGACGTGGCTCTACGGCTTTCAGTTCGAGATCAAGGTGATCGCGAAGTTGCCGGAGTCCGCTGCCCGCTAGCGTGCCGGACTGGGGCCGCGCGGGTGCTCGCCGGCGCGCGTCGCCGCTACGCCGGCTTTTCCGCCTTGCGGCACGCCGCTGCTCCGCGCTCCGCCTGCGCGCACGCTTCGTCGAGCCGCCTCACCGCGTCCGCGACGTCGCTCCGGAAGCGCACGAGTGCGGCGTTTTCCGGCGCGGGCGGCTGCAATCCCGCCCACAGCAGATCGATCAATTGCCCGGCCGTCGTTTCGGTATCGAGCTTGCGATGCCCGAGGATCGCATCCCACAGCACGTGCTCCATCGGTCCGAACACCATCGAGCGCAACAGGCTGAGCGGCATGTCGGCGCGCACCTGTCCCGCCGCCTGTCCGCGCGCGAGCACGTCCATCAGCGGCGCCGTGTAGCGGCGCTGCAAGGCGGTCAGTTCGTCGGCGAGCGCGTGCTGCTTCGCGCGCCCTTCGGACAGCACCAGCGCGCACAGGCCGGTGCCGTTCACGAGCATCAGCCGCAGGTGCGTGCGGACGATGAATGCGAATTGCTGGCGCACCGACGCGTCGCGCGGCATCCCGGTCTCGAACGCGTCGATGATTTCGTCGTACCAATCGGCGATCACGCGTGCGCACAGCTCCCGCTTGCCGCGAAAGTAGCTGAACACGGTCGCCTCCGACACGCCGACTCGCTGCGCGATCTCTGCCGCGGTCGCATGCTCGTAGCCTTTCTCCGCGAAGATTTCGCGTCCGGCGCGCAGGATGTCCTGCACACGCTGCTGCGATTTGCGTCCGGCGGGCGCGCGCGGCGCGTCCGCGCGGTCGGTTTTCTGAGTGGCGGTCATACGGGGTTTCCTGCGGAATCGGGTGTCGTCGCGATGCTTCCGATCATAGCTGAGTGTTGCTCAAAAAACTATTGACGATCGTGCGGGTCAAGCGCGAAACTAGCGAAAATTTCCGCAACATATGGCAATGAACCGATGGAATCGTCGATTTGAGCTGGACTCAATAATCGGCGCGTCCAAGGACTTCCTGGAGACGGAGGAGACATGAGCAACCTGCCCGGCGTGAACTTCATGCTCGGTGAAGACATCGAGATGCTGCGCGATTCGATCGCCCATTTCGCCGCGAAGGAAATCGCGCCGCGCGCGGCCGAGATCGACCGCACCGACCAGTTCCCGATGGACCTGTGGCGCAAGTTCGGCGAGCTGGGCGTGCTCGGAATGACGGTCGCCGAGGAATACGGCGGCGCGGGTCTCGGCTACACCGCGCACATGGTCGCGATGGAGGAGATTTCGCGCGCGTCGGCGTCGGTCGGGCTGTCGTACGGCGCGCACTCGAACCTGTGCGTGAACCAGATCCACCGCAACGGCACCGAAGCGCAGAAGCGCAAGTACCTGCCGAAGCTGATCTCCGGCGAGCACGTCGGCGCGCTCGCGATGAGCGAGCCGAACGCGGGCTCGGACGTCGTCAGCATGAAGCTGCGCGCGGCCAAGCGCGGCGACCGCTACGTGCTGAACGGCACGAAGATGTGGATCACGAACGGCCCGGACTGCGACACGCTCGTCGTCTACGCGAAGACCGAGCCCGACGCCGGCGCGCGCGGCATCACCGCGTTCATCGTCGAGAAGGGGATGAAGGGCTTCTCGGTCGCGCAGAAGCTCGACAAGCTCGGGATGCGCGGCTCGCACACGGGCGAGCTCGTGTTCGAGGATGTCGAGGTGCCGGAAGAGAACATCCTCGGCGAGCTGAACGGCGGCGTGAAAGTGCTGATGAGCGGGCTCGACTACGAGCGCGCGGTGCTCGCGGGCGGCCCGACGGGCATCATGGCCGCCTGCCTCGACGCCGTCATCCCGTACGTCCACGACCGCAAGCAGTTCGGTCAGCCGATCGGCGAATTCCAGCTGATCCAGGGCAAGATCGCCGACATGTACACGACGTTCCAGGCGTGCCGCGCGTATCTGTACGCGGTCGGCCGCCATCTCGACGCGGGCGGCATGGCCCCGGCCGGCGGCGCGCACGTTCGCCAGGTGCGCAAGGACTGCGCGGGCGTGATTCTCTACACCGCGGAAAAAGCGACGTGGATGGCGGGCGAGGCGATCCAGATCCTCGGCGGCAACGGCTACATCAACGAATATCCGGTCGGGCGCCTGTGGCGCGACGCGAAGCTCTACGAGATCGGCGCCGGCACGAGCGAGATCCGCCGGATGCTGATCGGCCGCGAGCTGTTCGCGGAAACGGCCTGACCCCGCGCGCGGAGCACACGCGATGCCGATCATCGAATCCAAGCTGAACCCGCGTTCCGACGAATTTCGCGCGAACGCCGCGACGCTCGAGGCGCTCGTCGCCGATCTGCGCGACAAGGTCGACCGGCTGGCGCTCGGCGGCGGGCAGGCCGCGCGCGACAAGCATCTGTCGCGCGGCAAGCTGCTGCCGCGCGACCGGATCGCGCAACTGCTCGATCCGGGCGCGCCGTTCCTCGAGCTGTCGCAGCTCGCCGCGTACGGGATGTACAACGACGACGCGCCGGGCGCGGGCATCATCACCGGCATCGGCCGGATCGCGGGCCGCGAGTGCGTGATCGTCTGCAACGACGCGACCGTCAAGGGCGGCACCTACTATCCGATGACCGTGAAGAAGCACGTGCGCGCGCAGGAGATCGCGGCCGAGAACCGGTTGCCGTGCGTGTACCTCGTCGATTCGGGCGGCGCGAACCTGCCGAATCAGGACGACGTGTTTCCTGACCGCGATCATTTCGGCCGAATCTTCTTCAATCAGGCGAACCTGTCGGCCGCGGGCATCGAGCAGATCGCGGTCGTGATGGGCTCGTGCACCGCGGGCGGCGCGTACGTGCCCGCGATGAGCGACGAATCGATCATCGTCAAGAACCAGGGGACGATCTTTCTCGGCGGGCCGCCGCTCGTGAAGGCGGCCACCGGCGAGGAAGTGAGCGCCGAGGATCTCGGCGGCGGCGACGTGCACACGCGCCTGTCCGGCGTGGCCGATCACCTCGCGCAGAACGACGCGCATGCGTTGTCGATCGCGCGCACGATCGTCGGCCATCTCGGCGCGCGCGGCGCGGCGCCGCTCGCGCTTCGCGAGCCGCTGCCGCCGCGCCATGACGCGAAAAGCCTGTACGGCGTGATTCCCGTCGATACGAGGAAGCCGTTCGACGTGCGCGAGGTGATCGCGCGGATCGTCGACGATTCCGCATTCGACGAATTCAAGGCGCGCTACGGCACGACGCTCGTCACGGGCTTCGCGCACATCTGGGGACACCCGGTCGGCATCGTCGCGAACAACGGCATTCTGTTCTCCGAATCGGCGACGAAGGGCGCGCATTTCATCGAGCTGTGCTGCCAGCGCAAGATCCCGCTCGTGTTCCTGCAGAACATCACCGGCTTCATGGTCGGCCGCAAGTACGAGAACGAAGGCATCGCGCGTCACGGCGCGAAGATGGTGACGGCCGTGTCGACCGCGAAGGTGCCGAAGTTCACGGTGATCATCGGCGGCTCGTTCGGCGCGGGCAACTACGGGATGTGCGGGCGCGCGTTCGGCCCGCGCTTCCTGTGGATGTGGCCGAACGCGCGCATCTCGGTGATGGGCGGCGAGCAGGCGGCCTCGGTGCTCGCGACCGTGCGCCGCGATGGGATCGAGGCGAAGGGCGGCGAGTGGTCGGCGCAAGACGAAGAGGCGTTCAAGCAGCCGATCCGCGACCAGTACGAGCGCCAGGGCCATCCGTACTACGCGAGCGCGCGCCTGTGGGACGACGGCGTGATCGACCCCGCGCAGACGCGCGACGTGCTCGGCTTGGGCCTTGCCGCCGCGATGAACGCGCCGATCGAGGACACGCGGTTCGGCGTGTTCCGGATGTGACGGAGCTGAGGAGCCGACGATGCGCCATGAAACGATCGAAGTGACCGACGACGGCCGCGTCGCGACCGTCATGCTCGCGCGTCCCGACGTGCGCAATGCGTTCAACGAGACGATGATCGCCGAGCTGACGACCGCGTTCGACCGCATCGACGCGAATCCGGCGCTGCGCGCGGTCGTGCTCGCCGCGCGCGGCCCGGCGTTCTGCGCGGGCGCGGACCTGAACTGGATGAAAAAGATGGCGGGCTTCTCGGACGACGAGAACCGCGCCGACGCGCGCCGGCTCGCGCGGATGCTCGAGGCGATCCACCGCTGCGCGAAGCCCGTGATCGCGCGCGTGCACGGCGACGCGTACGCGGGCGGCGTCGGGCTCGTCGCCGCGTGCGACATCGCGGTCGCGGCCGAGGACGTGAAATTCTGCCTGTCGGAAGCGCGTCTCGGGCTGATTCCCGCGACGATCGCGCCATACGTCGTGCGCGCGATGGGCGAGCGCGCCGCGCGCCGCTATTTCGCGACGGCCGAAGTGTTCGACTGCGCGAAGGCCGCGCAGCTCGGCTTCGTCCACGAGTGCGTGCCTGCCGATGCGCTCGACGCGACCGTTTCCAGGCTCGCCGAGACCTTGTGCGCGAACGGCCCGCAGGCCGTGCGCGCGTGCAAGGCGCTCGTGCGCGACGTCGCGGGCCGCACGCTCGACGCCGCGCTGATCGAACAGACCGCCGGGTGGATCGCACGGACGCGCGCCGGCGCCGAGGCGCGCGAAGGCGTCGCGTCGTTCCTCGAGAAGCGCCCGCCGGCGTGGCGCGCGTGACGCGGCATGAGCCGCCGGGCGCGTCGCGGCGTCACGGCGTCACGGCGGCCGTGCCGGGCGCCGCTGCGCGGCTCGTGCACTGACCGAATTCGTTACCGACATCCCCGTTTCCCGACCCACCATGTTCGACAAGATCCTGATCGCCAATCGCGGCGAAATCGCCTGCCGGGTCGCCGCGACCTGCAAACGCCTCGGCATCGCGAGCGTCGCGGTCTATTCGGACGCCGACGCGCATGCGAAGCACGTCGCCGCGTGCGACGAGGCCGTGCACATCGGCGGCGCGGCGGCCGCCGACAGTTATCTGCGGATCGAGCGCATCATCGACGCCGCGCGCGCGACGGGCGCGCAAGCGATCCATCCGGGCTACGGCTTCCTGTCGGAGAACGAGGATTTCGCACGCGCGTGCGAGGAGGCGGGTATCGTGTTCGTCGGGCCGCCCGTCGAGGCGATCGCCGCGATGGGCTCGAAGGCCGCCGCGAAGGCGCTGATGCATGCGGCCGCGGTGCCGCTCGTGCCCGGTTATCACGGCGACGACCAGGATCTCGCGCTGCTGCAGCGCGAAGCCGATCGCATCGGCTATCCGGTGCTGCTGAAAGCGAGCGCGGGCGGCGGCGGCAAGGGGATGCGGGTCGTCGAGCGCGCGGCCGATTTCGCGGCGGCGCTCGCTTCGTGCCAGCGCGAGGCCGCCGCGAGCTTCGGCAACGACCGCGTGCTGATCGAGAAATACCTGCAGCGCCCGCGCCACGTCGAGGTGCAGGTATTCGGCGACCGGCACGGCAACGCGGTTTTCCTGTTCGACCGCGACTGCTCGGTGCAGCGCCGCCACCAGAAGGTGCTGGAGGAAGCGCCCGCGCCGGGGCTCGCGGACGAGGTCCGGCAGGCGATGGGCGAGGCGGCCGTCGCGGCCGCGCGCGCGGTTCGCTACGTCGGCGCGGGCACCGTCGAATTCATCATGACGGGCGACACGTTTTACTTCATGGAGATGAACACGCGGTTGCAGGTCGAACATCCGGTGACGGAGATGGTCACGGGGCTCGATCTCGTCGAATGGCAACTGCGCGTCGCGGCGGGCGAGCCGCTGCCGCTCGGGCAGCCGGACTTGCGGGTTCGCGGGCACGCGATCGAGGCGCGCCTGTACGCGGAGAATCCGGCGCGCGGCTTCCTGCCGTCGACCGGGCGTCTGAAGCATCTGCGATTGCCGGCGGGCGTCGAGTTCGCCGTCGGCGCGGCCGTGCGGATCGACAGCGGCGTGCGCGAAGGCGATGCGATCACGCCGTTCTACGATCCGATGATCGCGAAGCTGATCGTCCATGGCGACACGCGCGCGCAGGCGCTCGCGACGCTCTCTCGCGCGCTGCGCGAATGCGAGGTCGTCGGCCTGCATACGAATGCGGCGTTCCTGCAGCGGATCGTCGCCAGCCGGCCGTTCGCCGACGCGGATCTCGACACCGGCCTGATCGAGCGCCACCGCGATGCGCTATTTGCGCCGCAGCCGGCGCCCGCGGCGGCGCTCGGTTTCGCGTGCGCGGCGCTTTTCGCACGCGAGCGCGAACGGGCGGGGGCAGGGGCGGGCGGCGCGGCGTCGCCGTGGGGCGCGCTGCCGAACTGGCGGCTGAACGCCGGCTACCGCCGGACGATCGAATGGCGCACGCTCGATGACGATGCGACACTCGAATCGCACTACGTGGACAAGGGCGGGATCGAGTCGCTCGAGGTCGGCGGCGTCGCGAAGCCATTCGCGTGGACGCGCGGCGCGGGCCCGCTCGATTTCGACGTGACGCTGGGCGGCGTGCGGGCGAGCGGGCGCGTTCATGTCGACGGCGACACGTTCCACGTGTTCTGCCAGGGCGTCGCACGCGCGTTCGAATGGCGCAACCTGCTCGCGCACGCGGCCGATTCGACGGAAGGAGAAGGCCGGCTCACCGCGCCGATGCCGGGCAAGGTGATCGCGGTGCTCGTCGAGCCGGGGCAGAAGGTCGAGCAGGGCGATCCGCTCATCGTGATGGAGGCGATGAAGATGGAGCACACGATCGGCGCGCCGGCCGCAGGCGTCGTCAGCGAGGTGCTGTACGCGGTGGGCGACCAGGTTGCGGACGGCGCGCAGCTACTCGTCATGGGGCAAGGTTGACGCGGCGGTGCGTACGTTGACGATATCTGACAGTCCGGTCATATGATGTCCGCTAGACTCGTATAGTGGTGCGGGCGGTAGCGCGGAATACGCAACGGGCGGTGCGCTACACTGCGAACTTCCCTTCCCTCCAGCATGTGATGACCTCCCCTGTCGATTTGAACGGCTTGCGCATCGGTATCACGATCGGCCTGCGCGAGCCGAACGAGAGCCTTTGGATCAACGGCATCAAGCAGAACGCGCTGTTTCTCGCGAAGCTGCTGATGAAATCGTCGCGCGGCTACCGCGTGACGATCGTCAATACGACCGACGTGCCGATCACCGATGCGCTGCCGTGGGACTGCCGGATCTTCGATACGCGCTCGTTCACCGAGATGAAGGATTCGCTCGACGTGCTGATCGAGCTCGGCGGCCAGATCGACGGCGAGCAGACTGCATACCTGAAGGCGCGCGGCGTGAAGCTCGTCAGCTACTGCTGCGGCTTCGAGTACATCCACGTGACGCAGTCGATCCTGTTCGGCCGCCGGATGTGGGATACGCTTTTCATCAATCGCGGCTACGACGAGATCTGGGCGATTCCGCAGATCGCGCCGTCGTCGCTGCCGTTCATGCAGTCGTTGCGTCGCTGCCCGGGGCGCGTCGTGCCGTTCGTCTGGGATCCGATGTTCCTGACCGAGCGTACACGGCTGATGCACGAGCACGGCGAGTATCGGCCGAGCGGCAAGCGGGCGAAGCGGCTCACCGTGATGGAGCCGAACCACGACGTCGTCAAGTTCTGCGTGTATCCGATGCTGATCATCGACGAAGCGTATCGGCGCGATCCGGACGCGATCGCGTTCACGCACGTGACGAACGCCGAGCGTCTCGCGCACGACAGTCCGGAATTCGTGATGCTGATGAACTATCTGGAGGTCGTCCGCGCGAGCAAGGCGAGCTTCGTCGGCCGCTTCGACACGCCGGCGTTCCTCGCCGAATACACGGACGTCGTTGTGTCGCACCAGTGGGAGAACCCGCTCAACTATTTCTACTTCGACGTCTGCTGGCAGGGCTACCCGCTCGTCCACAACGCACACCTCGTGCCGGACATCGGCTACTACTATCCGGACAACGACGTGCAGGCGGGAACGGAAACGCTGATGCGCGTGCTGCGCGAGCACGACGACGACTGGGAGGGCTACGCGGCGCGGCAGCGCAGCCTGTTGCGCCGCTATACGTCGAAGAACCCGGCGCTCGTCGCCGAATACGACACGCTGCTCGCGAATCTCGTCAATGACTGCGGGCGCTGAACGTCGCGCGAGCGGCGGCAGGTGCGGGCGCGGCCGGGATCGCGGCGTCTTCGCCTTCGCCTTGGTCTTCGCGTCGGGCGCATCGATCACGGTGGTTCACGCCGGATCTTTTTTCGGCGCGGCCTATTGTTGCCCGACCACGCATTGACGCTACGCGCTTGTTCAAGCGACGTTCGGGGAGACGAGCGGAAACTTGAGGCGCGCTGCCGGCTTACCGATACAGCGCGGCGATCGCGTCCGTATACGCGGCGACGTTATCCGGGTTATAGATGCTGACCGAATCCAGAAGCTGCCGCGACTGCTCGCGATACGCATCGAGGTTCGCGTCGTGCTCGCGGAACGCCTTCAGCAACTGCCGGCCGCCTTCCTGGCAATCGAAAGCCGAATAGAAATAGCCGGCCTTGCCGACGTACGGCGAGTTGTGGACGAGCGGATAGTCGCCGTACAGCAACTCGTAGTACAGATAGTTCTGCGCGTTCTCCCACGTATGCGACACGACCACGTCGCCGTGCGCCGCCATGAATTCGTAGACCGCGAAACGCCCTTCGAACGTCGTCAGCCCGTGATTGACGATGTCGAGGCTGCGCGCGAAGTGGACGAACGTCGTGTGCTCCTTCATGTGCATCGTGTTGCACACGCGCACGAATTCGACGAAGCCCGGCTCGGCGCGATACGCCTCTTCGGCGACGAGCATCGGCACGATGCTCGTCTTCACCATGCAGATGTTCGGCTCGAACATCGCGACGCGCCAGCGCGGCTTGCCCGGCTTGTAGCCGAATTCGAGACCCGGGCCGAGCGTCGCGCGCGCCTTGTCGAACAACAGCGGATGCCAGATGTGCGGCACGATCGTCACCGGGCTGCGCAGCCCCGATTCGAGGTAGTGTCCGCACGAGTGCTCGAATTCGGGAATCGTCCAGACGCCGTCGTAGCGCGCGCCCGAAAATTGGAAGCCGGACGGCTTGTCGAAGATCGCGCGCTCGATGTCGATCACGTAGTCGTTGCCGACGCGCATCGTCACGACCTTGCCGCCGCGCTGCTGATACGCGGCGATCCAGCCGGCGTTGAACTGCGCGCTCATCTCGATCACCACGTCGCAGCGCGTCATCGCGTCGTCCATCGAGAGGAGCGGCACGTTCCATTCGCCGAGCATCAACTGCGGATCGGCGTCGTCCGCGCCGCCGTTGATCATCACCGCTTCGGCGACGAGCGGCGACTGGCGCAGCAGCAGCACGAGCAGCAGGCAGTTCTGGAAGATGCCGTTCTCCCACAGCGACTGGCCGGCGCCGCGTACGAACAGCGACACGCCGACGACGAGACGCCTGCCGCCGTTCGGCACGTCACGGGCGGTGGTTTCGGACATGCATTCTCTCCGGGGAAAAGGCTCAGGCGGCCAGACGCGCGACGTACGCGTCGAGGTTGTCGCGGTTGTCGATCGACACGCCGTGCAGGAGCGCATCGGCTTTACGGCGGTAGTCGTCGAGATGCGTATCGTGATGCCGCCATGCGTGCAGCAGCGCGCGGCCGCCCGCCGCGGAATCGAATTCCGGGTAGCGGTAGCCTGCGTCGCCGAGGAGCGGCGAATTGTGCACGAGCGGATAGCCGCCGTACAGCACGTCGTAGTACAGATAGTTCTGCGCGTTTTCCCACTGGTGCGAGATCACCGCGTCGCCGTGCTGCGCGAGGAACGACGGCAGATCGATGCGCGGCTCGAAGGTCGCCTTGTGCTGGCGGACGAGATCGAGACTGTTCGCGAAATGGACGAATGTCGGATGTTCCTTCATGTGCAGCGAGTTGACGACGAACAGATGCTCGACCGCATCGGGCTGCGCGCGGTGGAATTCGTCGGCGGCGAGCATCGGGTAGTGGCAGGTCTTCACGACCGAGATGTTCGGCTCGAGGATCGACAGCCGCCACTTCGCGCGGCCCGGCTCGTAGCCGAAGCGCAGTCCCTCGGCGTCGAGCTGGCGCGCGCGGCGCTCGATGAAGTACGGCGACCAGATGTGCGGGACGACGTGCACCGGCGCACGCGTGAGCGTGCGCAAGAGCGGCGCGTCGATCTTCTCGGATTTCGGCAAGATCCATACTTCGTCGAACGGCCCGCCGTTGAAGATGTGGCCCGACGGCCGATTGAACATCGGCGTCTCGCAGAGCCCGCTGTACGTGTGGCCGACGAAGCAGGCGACGAGCTTCTTGCCGAGCGCCTTCATGTACTTGAGCCAGTCGACGGGCAGCTGCGCGCCCATCTCGATCACGACGTCGAGCGCGTGCGACACGTCGCGCGGCTGCACGAGCGGCACGTCGAGGCCGGCGAGATCGAGGCCGGCGGGCAACGCTTTCGCGTCGCCGCCGTTCAGGAAGTAGACCGGGCCGACCCGGTCCGACTGCTTGAGCATCATCGCCAGGAACGCAATGTTCTGATGAATGCCGTTTTCCCAGATCGCCTGGCCGTCGCGGGCGAAGAGCGAGATGCCGACGGCGAGGCGTTTGCCGGGCGCGTCATGCGGCCCGGTTGACGAAGATCGGACGGAATCGATCACCAGCTATATCCATATCCTGCACCGAAGGTCTTGTTCTGCCCCGACACGCCGATGCCCAGCTTGAGAATGCCGTTGGTTGTCACATGCGCGCTCGCGCCGAACGCCATCCCCGACTGACCTGCGAAGCGGGCGACGCCGACGGCGACGTTGATCGTCTTGCCGGGTTCGACCTGCGGCAGCATCGTCAGCGCGGTGGTGGCCGCGATGCCCTGACGGGCCATCGTGTCGGTCTGCTGCAGCGCTTGCTGAGTCTGGTTCAGCTGCGTGCCCAGAGTGTTGATCTGGGATTGCTGACCCGTCAGCGATTGTGACATAGAAGTGGACAGCGCATTCAACTGGTTGACGTTGACCGCGTCGGTGCCTTCCGTGCCGGCGGCGACGTTCGTGATCTGCCGCTGCTGCGTCGAACTGCCGACCGAGACGACGTTCGAGCGGCCGCCGTCGTTCGAGTTCGCGCCGATTGCGACCGAGTTCGAGCCGGCCGTGACGGACGGCGCGGCGGCGGTCGGCGCGCTCATGTCGGCGGCGACGCCCGTGCTGGCCGGCAACGAGCGGATCACGTTGTTCGTGCTGTTGACGAGCGTCGTCGACAGCGACGACACCTGCGTGTTGAGGTTGGTCACGCTCGTCGACAGCGACGCGACGGTGGTGTTGGTCGTCGACAGGCCGGTGGACAGCGAGCCGATGCCGGTCGAGGTCGACGTGGACAGCGACGCGAGATTGCTGTTGGTCGTCGACAGGCCGGTGGACAGCGAACCGACGGCGGTCGAAGTCGACGTGGACAGCGAGGCGACGGTGCTGTTGGTCGTCGACAGGCCGGTGGATAGCGAGCCGACGGCGGTCGAAGTCGACGTGGACAGCGACGCGACGTTGCTGTTCGTCGTGTTCAGGCTGGTCGACAGCGACGCGACGTTGCTGTTGGTCGCATAGAGCTGGCTGCCGTTGACGGCGTCGGTGCTGGCTGCGGAGATGCGGCCGGCGGCAACGTTCGTGACCTGGCGCTCCGCCCCCGGCGCGCCGACGCTGAACACGCCAACCGGGGCGCTGCCCGCGAAGCCGCCGAACGTCAGGCCGCCGACGGTCGCCGACGTGACGGATACGGCCGCCGCCGTCGTCGCGCCGTTGCCGATCGCGACCGAATCGTCGATGTTCGCGATCGCGTTCGGGCCGATCGCGATGCTGTTGGCGCCCGTCGCCTGGCTGTCCGGATCGGTCGAGTTCGCGTGGAAGTACTTGGTGCCCTTCGCGTTGATGTTGTCGATCGCGGAGCCGACGTTGTTGTTGCTGGTCGTCGTGCCGTCGGCGTTGTATGTCGTGTACGAGGGCGCGGAGATCGTGCCGGTCGCCGGATCGTACGTCGCGCCGCCGCCGAGCGCCGCCGCGGTACTGTTGCCGAGATTATTCGTGTTCGACGTGATCGAGCTGATGCTCGTCGACAACGAGCCGATGCCGGTCGAGGTCGACGTGGACAGCGACGCGAGATTGCTGTTGGTCGTCGACAGGCCGGTGGACAACGAGCCGATGCCGGTCGAGGTCGACGTGGACAGCGACGCGAGATTGCTGTTGGTCGTCGACAGGCCGGTGGACAACGAGCCGATGCCGGTCGAGGTCGACGTGGACAGCGACGCGAGATTGCTGTTGGTCGTCGACAGGCCGGTGGACAGCGAGCCGATGCCGGTCGAGGTCGACGTGGACAGCGACGCGACGGTGCTGTCGGTCGTGGACAAGCCGGTGGACAGCGAGCTGATGCCGGTCGAGGTCGACGTCGAGAGCGAGGCAATCGAGCTGTTGGCCGAGCTCAGGCTCGTCGACGTCGAGGTCGACAGCGAGGCGACCGAACTGTTGGTGGACGAGAGACCGGTGGACAGCGAGCCGATGCCGGTCGAGGTCGATGTGGACAGCGACGCGATCGAGCTATTCGCCAGGCTCAGGCCCGTCGACGTCGAAGT
>NZ_LOWC01000031.1:0-52128 GCF_001522845.1 Burkholderia sp. BDU5
CGCACGAACGGCCGCTATGCGCTGTGCACGATGTGCATCGGCGTCGGTCAGGGCATCGCGATCGCGATCGAACGCGTGTAAGGCACGGCAAGCAGACGAAGGGCGCATCCCGTTTCATTTCGAAGATATAAGGAGGCAATCGATGTCCTACCAAGCGATTCGCGTCGAAATCGATCAGGCGACACACGTTGCGACAATCACGCTCGATCGCCCCGACAAGCTCAACAGCTTTACGCGCGAGATGCACCGTGAGTTGCAGTCGGCGCTCGACGACGTGCAGGCCGCCAACGCGCGCGCACTGATTCTCACCGGCGCGGGACGTGGCTTCTGCGCGGGCCAGGATCTCGCCGATCTCGATTTCACGCCGGGTGCGATGACCGACCTCGGCGCCATGATCGAAGAGCACTTCAACCCGCTCATTCGCCGCCTGCAGGCACTGCCGCTGCCCGTCATCGCCACCGTAAACGGCACTGCGGCGGGCGCGGGCGCCAATCTCGCGTTCGCGTGCGATCTCGTCATCGCGGCGAAATCGAGCAGCTTCATTCAGTCGTTCGTGAAGATCGGCCTTGTTCCCGATTCGGGCGGCACGTGGTTCCTGCCGCAGCGCGTCGGCTTCGCCCGCGCGCTCGGCCTCGCGCTGATGGGCGACAAGCTCGGTGCGGAGCAGGCAGAGCGCTGGGGGCTCGTCTGGCGAGTCGTCGACGATGCTGAACTGGCCGGTACCGCCGCACAGCTCGCCCGACAACTCGCGCAGCAGCCGACGCGCGCAATCGCCGCGATCAAGCAAGCGATGCGTGTGGGCATCACCAACACGCTCGACCAGCAGCTCGATCTCGAACGCGACCTTCAGCGCGAACTCGGGCAATCGTATGACTACGCGGAAGGGGCACGCGCGTTCATCGAGAAACGCGCTCCCCACTTTGAGGGACGCTGAGATGGCCGACCACGCCGCATCGATCGCCGCCGAACTGTCCGCCGAAGCGCTCGCCCGTGCGACCGCCCAAGCGATGTACGAAGCGGACGCCTGCAGCCGCGGGCTCGGCATGGAGCTTCTCGAGGTGCGGCCGGGTTACGCGCGCATGCGCATGCCGGTGCGCCCGGATTTCCTGAACGGCCACCAGATCTGTCATGGGGGGCTCATCTTCGCGCTCGCGGACTCGACATTCGCGTTCGCGTGCAACTCGTACAACATCAACACCGTCGCGGCCGGCTGCTCGATCGAATTCTTGCGGCCGGTCACGGTCGGCGACGTGCTCACTGCGGAAGCGACCGAACAGACGCTGAACGGCCGGCACGGCATCTACGATATCCGCGTGACGAACCAGGCAGGAAAAGCCGTCGCGATGTTCCGCGGCAAATCGACCCAAATCGAAGGGACCGTGATCCCTGTAGACCGATAGCGTCCACGCACGCATCCATAAATAGATTGGAGACATCATGGCAACCTCGCTTCCGCTCGAACCGATCGAACGGGCGAGCCGCGACGAACTGCTCGCGCTTCAGCTCAAACGCCTGAAATGGTCACTCGCACACGCGTATGAAAATTCGCCTGTGTATCGGCGCAAGTTCGATGCGGCGGGTGTTCATCCAAGCGATCTGAAAACGCTCGCCGACCTGGGCCGCTTCCCGTTCACGACGAAGAACGACCTCCGCGACAATTACCCGTTCGGCATGTTCGCCGTGCCGCGGGAGCGCATTTCGCGCATTCACGCGTCGTCGGGCACGACCGGCAAGCCGACCGTGGTCGGCTACACGGCTCACGACATCGACACGTGGGCCAATCTCGTCGCCCGCTCGATCCGCGCAGCGGGCGCGCGACTGGGCGACAAGGTCCACGTGAGCTACGGCTACGGCCTCTTCACGGGCGGGCTCGGCGCCCATTACGGCGCGGAACGTGCCGGGCTCACGGTCATTCCGTTCGGCGGCGGGCAGACGGAAAAGCAAGTGCAACTGATTCAGGACTTCCGGCCCGACATCATCATGGTGACGCCGAGCTACATGCTGTCGATCGCCGACGAGATGGAGCGTCAGCACCTCGATCCCGCGCAGTGCTCGCTGCGCATCGGCATCTTCGGCGCGGAACCGTGGACCAACGACATGCGCGGCGCGATCGAGAAACGCATGGGCATCGACGCCGTAGACATCTACGGGCTCTCCGAAGTGATCGGTCCGGGGGTCGCGTCGGAATGCGTCGAAACGAAGGACGGCCCCACGATCTGGGAAGATCACTTCTACCCGGAGATCATCGATCCCGACACCGGCGACGTGCTGCCGGACGGCGAGTTCGGCGAGCTCGTGTTCACGTCGCTCACGAAGGAAGCCATGCCGATCGTCCGTTATCGGACCCGCGATCTCACGCGCCTGCAGCCCGGCACCGCACGCACGATGCGGCGGATGGAAAAGATCACCGGCCGTTCGGACGACATGATGATCGTGCGCGGCGTAAACGTGTTTCCGACCCAGCTCGAGGAACAACTGCTGAAGCAGCGCGCGCTCGCGCCGCACTATCAGGTCGTGTTGACGAAGGACGGGCCGCTCGACGTGTTGACGCTCAACGTCGAGCCCTGCCCTGAGACGGCGCCGGACGCCGCCACCATCGACGCCGCGCGCAAGGCGCTCGCACACGACATCAAGTCGCTGATCGGCGTGACGGCGATCATCAACGTGCTGCCCGTCAACGGCATCGAGCGCTCGGTCGGCAAGGCTCGGCGGATCGTCGACAAGCGGCGGTCGTGACGATTGCGCGCGGGCGGCGGGACGGAATTGGCACGCGCGTCCCGCCGCCGCCTGGCTGTGTCTCGCGCAGTTCGAGGGTGGTCGTTCGAGCCGCTATCGCGGCCTTGATCGCTTTCGCCATCTGAGCCCTGCGCCGAGGCTCAGCCGTCTGAGCCTCGGCCCGCTGCGTTGGAGCCTCTGCACTGAGGGCCTGGTCCCAAGCCCTGGCGCCCCGGCACCGGGTCGCGCAACCGTCCCAAGAACAATGGAGCCTTGGAAACTCGCCCGCCGGAACGCCATAGCCCTTCGCGCCCCGCGTTCCCATGCGCCGAACTTCCTGGCACACGAATGCCCCGATTCCGCAAAACGCTTCGATTGCGGCCCCCGCGATAGGCGCCACCTCGTGCCGCCGCCGCACCACCGACAGCCCAAAAAACAAGACGCGCCGCGCTCCCGATAAACGGGCAAACGCGGCGCGCGATCTGCCGCCGACCGAACGCAAAGCTCACGCGATCGAGCAATCGTCACTCGCCCCCGAATGCTCACGAACGGTTCACGAATTGGGAAAGAGCAACCACATCCGCCCGGTCTGCTTCATCCGGCCGGCCTGATCGCCCGCGTCGTCGCCGAGCCCCCAGAAGTAGTCGGCGCGCACGCCGCCCTTGATCGCAGTCCCGACATCCTGCGCGAACACGAGGCGATTGAGCGGCGAATTCGTCATCGGACGCGTCGTCTGCAGGAACACTGGCGTGCCGAGCGGAATCGACGACGGGTCGACCGCGATCGAGCGCTCCGGTGTGAGCGGCACGCCGAGCGCGCCGACGGGACCGTCCGCGCCGCCATGCGGCACGTCCTCCTGCGACGGCATCTCGCGGAAAAATACGAAGCGCGGATTCGTGTCGAGCAGCGCGTCGACCCGCGACGGATTCGCGCGCGCCCACGCCTTGATCCCCTGCATCGTCGCCTGTCCGGCGCCGAGTTCGCCGTGATCGAGCAGCCACTTGCCGATCGAGCGGTATGGCTGGTTGTTGGTGCCGCCGTAGCCGACTCGCATCACCGCGCCGTCATCGAGGACGACCCGGCCCGAACCCTGCACTTGCAGGAAGAACGCCTCGATCGGATCGTCGACCCACACGAGCTCGTTGCCGTTCAGCGCGCCCGAGCGCATGAGCTGCGACCGCGCCGGCATCGAAGCGCCTGTGCGGTAGCCCGCAGGCCAGCGATAGAGCGCGTACTGATACTGGCCGCGCCGCACCCGTGAGCCGTGCAGCAGCGGCTCGTAGTAGCCGGTCACGAGGCCGTCGAGCGTGCCGTCGTTGTTCGCGAACTGAAATGGCGTGAAATATGTCTCGAAGAAGGTGCGGGCGCTGCCGACGTCGAGATCGTCGATCCGAGCGGCCGCCGCACATGCGCGCTGCCAGGTCGCCTGCCGCGCGAGGCGCGCGCAGTTCTGCCGCAGCGCGATCGTCGCGCCGATCAGGCTGTCGTCCTGCCAGCCCGGCACCTGCTGCCATGCGACGGGCGTGAGTCGCGCAGCCGCGACCTGCCCTGGTACCATCGCGACGCCCGTCGGCCGCGAACCCTGCCGCACGGGCGTGCCGCCGCAAGCGGCGAGGAGCGCCGCAGCCGCCATGGCTGCCGCCCACCCGGCAAACCGCCGGCTAAAACCCATACAATATCCGTTGTTGATGGAAACCGCCATGTCCGATCTGCTCGACCAATACCCAATGCTCATTTTCGCGCTGGAATCGTTGCTGGCGCTCGCCCTGCTCGTCTTCATCGTCGTCTGGACGACTTCAGGCAAGAAGAAGCAACCCAGCCGGCACGACAAGCCCCAGCGCTGACAGCGCCCTTGAATCTCCCGTGACCCGGCGACGCGGCACACTCAATGCAACGTGCGCGGCATGTGCAGCGCGAATTCGTCAACGGGCGCCTCGAAGCGCTCGCCGTCCTCCGCGACACAGAAATACGCGCCCCGCATCGTGCCGACGGGCGTCGCGATCACGGCCCAACTCGTGTACTCGAACTGCTCGCCCGGCTGCAGGAGCGGCTGGTGGCCAACGACGCCGAGCCCCTTCACCTCCTGCACCTGGCTTTCGCTGTCCGTGATGATCCAGTGCCGTGCGATCAACTGCGCCGCGACCTGGCCCGTGTTCCGGATCGTCAGCGTGTACGCGAATGCATATTGACGGCGTTCGGGGTCGGATTGTTCCGGCAGATAGCTGGTCTTCACCGACACGCTGAATCGATACTGGCTCATGGTGGTCTCGTCGAGGTCGCCCGGCGCAGCCGACGCCGGGGCGCCCGCCCCGCGCGGCCGACGCGCCGCTTTGGTTCGGCATTCTGCTTGATGAGGCTCCGGCCCGCAACCGGGCAGCGCGCGCCGCAGCGGTAGAATGACACCTTTCGCATCGCAACGCTCCCCACGCTCTTTCCGCTCATGACGCAATTCCGCATCGCCCCCAGCATCCTGTCGGCCGACTTCGCGCGGCTCGGCGAAGAGGTCCGCAACGTGGTCGCCGCCGGCGCCGACTGGATCCACTTCGATGTGATGGACAACCACTACGTGCCGAACCTGACGATCGGCCCGCTCGTCTGCGAGGCGATCCGCCCGCACGTGCAGGTGCCGATCGACGTGCACCTGATGGTGCGCCCCGTCGACCGGATCGTGCCGGATTTCGCGAAGGCGGGCGCGAACCTGATCAGCTTCCACCCGGAAGCGTCGGACCACATCGACCGCACGCTGGGCCTCATCCGCGACCACGGCTGCAAAGCGGGCCTCGTGTTCAATCCGGCGACGCCGCTCAATTACCTCGACCACGTGATGGACCGCGTCGATCTCGTGCTCATCATGTCGGTGAATCCGGGCTTCGGCGGCCAGTCGTTCATTCCCGAGGCGCTCAACAAGCTGCGCGAAGCCCGCGCCCGGATCGATGCGCACACCGCGCGTACCGGCCGCGAGATCCATCTGGAAATCGACGGCGGCGTGAAGGCCGACAACATCGCCGAAATCGCCGCGGCGGGCGCCGACACGTTCGTCGCGGGCTCGGCGATCTTCGGCAAGCCCGACTATCGTCAGGTGATCGGCGAGATGCGCGACGCGCTCGCGACCGTCAAGCGCGCGTGACCGCGATGACGATGCTCGCCCTCGACACGCCGCGCATCGACGCGGCGCTCATCGACCTCGACGGCACGATGGTCGATACCGCAGACGATTTCACGGCCGGCCTGAACGCGATGCTCGCGCAGCTCGACGCGGAGGAGACGACGCGCGAGGAAGTGATGCACTACGTCGGCAAGGGCTCGGAGAACCTGATCCAGTGCGTGCTGGCGCCGCGCTTTTCGGAAGACGAAGCGAAAGCGCGCTTCGACGAAGCGCTCGCGCTCTACCAGGCCGAATACGCGAAGATCAACGGCCGCCACACGCGGCTCTACCCGGACGTCGAGGCGGGCTTGCAAGCGATGCACGATGCGGGCCTGAAGCTCGCATGCGTGACGAACAAGCCATACCGGTTCGCGGTCGAGCTGCTCGCGCAATACAGGCTCTCCGGCTACTTCTCCGCGGTGTTCGGCGGCGACAGCGTGCCGCGCAAGAAGCCCGATCCGGCGCCGATGCTCGCCGCATGCGACGCGCTCGGCGTCGCGCCACGCGCGACGGTCGCGATCGGCGATTCGGAGAACGACGCGCTCGCGGGCCGCGCGGCCGGGACGGCGACGCTCACGGTGCCGTACGGCTACAACCACGGCAAGGCTATACAAACGATAAATTCGGATGGTATAGTCGATTCGCTTCTCGCCGCCGCGCAAGCCATTGCCGCGCACAATTCGGCAAGATCAGCCATCTGACTTTTTTCTTCCATCCGCATGTTTCTGAACAAAAAACGGAGTCTGAGCAGCATCGACCGGGGAGCCTGGCCCTGGCGTCGCTGGTCGCGCTAACCTCGATGAGGTACGCTGAAGCTCGTCTTCAGCCCCGTTTTTTGTTTCGCTGCGCGTCCGCGCCCCCGATCGTCGTCCAACTTGCCAGCTTCGCCGCTGTCGAACGCTTCGCGTTCGGGCTGCCTGTCGGCGCGCGGCGCACGATCGCCAGGCACAGCATCCGCCGGTTCGTCCGACCCGCCCCGCGAGGGGCCGTGCTCCGGGCGCAGCGCAGCGCCACGCGATCCCCGGCGCACCGCGCCGATCGTCCCGACGACAGGACCGGAACATGACTGAACTCGAATTCCAATCGCTCGCCAACGAAGGTTACAACCGCATTCCGCTCATCGCCGAAGCGCTGGCCGACCTCGAAACGCCGCTCTCGCTGTACCTGAAGCTCGCGCAGCCCGAACGCGGCGGCGCCAACTCGTTCCTGCTCGAATCGGTCGTGGGCGGCGAGCGCTTCGGGCGCTACTCGTTCATCGGCCTGCCCGCGCACACGCTCGTGCGCACGAAGAACGGCGTGTCGGAAGTCGTGACGGACGGACAAGTCGTCGAGACGGACGACGGCGATCCTTTCGCATTCATCGCGAAGTTCCAGGATCGCTTCAAGGTCGCGCAGCGCCCCGGCCTGCCGCGCTTCTGCGGCGGCCTCGCCGGCTACTTCGGCTACGACGCGGTGCGCTACATCGAGAAGAAGCTCGCGCACACCGCGCCGCGCGACGATCTCGGCCTGCCCGACATCCAGTTGCTGATGACCGAGGAAGTCGCCGTCATCGACAACCTCGCCGGCAAGCTCTACCTGATCGTCTATGCCGATCCGGCGAAGCCCGAGGCGTACACGAAGGCGAAACAGCGGCTGCGCGAGCTGAAGCAGCGGCTGCGCGCGAGCGTCGTGCCGCCCGTCACGTCGGCGAGCGTGCGCACCGAAATCTATCGCGAGTTCAAGAAGGAAGACTATCTGACCGCCGTGCGCCAGGCGAAGGAATACATCGCGGCGGGCGAGCTGATGCAGATCCAGGTCGGCCAGCGCCTGACGAAGCCATACCGTGACAATCCGCTGTCGCTGTACCGCGCGCTGCGCTCGCTGAATCCGTCGCCCTATATGTATTACTACAACTTCGGCGAATTCCATGTCGTCGGCGCGTCGCCCGAGATTCTCGTGCGCCGGGAAAAGCGCGGCGACGACCAGATCGTCACGATCCGCCCGCTCGCCGGCACCCGGCCGCGCGGCAACACGCCCGAGCGCGACGCAGAGCTCGCGACCGAGCTCCTCAACGATCCGAAGGAGATCGCCGAGCACGTGATGCTGATCGACCTCGCGCGCAACGACGTCGGCCGCATCGCGCAAATCGGCTCGGTCCACGTGACCGACAAGATGGTGATCGAGAAGTACTCGCACGTGCAGCACATCGTGAGCTCGGTCGAAGGCAAATTGAAGCCCGGCATGACGAACTTCGACGTGCTGCGGGCGACGTTCCCGGCCGGCACGCTGTCCGGCGCGCCGAAGGTCCGCGCGATGGAGCTGATCGACGAGCTCGAGCCCGTCAAGCGCGGCCTGTACGGCGGCGCGGTCGGCTATCTGTCGTTCTCGGGCGAGATGGATCTCGCGATCGCAATCCGCACGGGCCTCATCCACAACGGCAATCTGTACGTGCAGGCGGCGGCGGGCATCGTCGCCGACTCGGTGCCCGAATCCGAATGGCAGGAAACCGAGAACAAGGCGCGCGCAGTGCTGCGCGCGGCCGAACAGGTGCAAGACGGCCTCGACAGCGATTTCTGACCGGAGACTGACCATGCTGCTCATGATCGACAACTACGATTCGTTCACCTACAACCTGGTCCAGTACTTCGGCGAGCTCGGCGAAGACGTGCGCACCTATCGCAACGACGAAATCACGCTCGGCGAGATCGCGAAGCTCGATCCGGACGCGATCTGCCTGTCGCCCGGCCCGAGCAATCCGCAGCACGCGGGGATCACGCTCGACGTGCTGCGCGAATTCGCCGGCAGGAAGCCGATTCTCGGCGTGTGCCTCGGCCATCAGGCGATCGGCGAGGCGTTCGGCGGCCGCGTCGTGCGCGCGAAGACGATCATGCACGGCAAGGTGAGCCGGATCGAGACCGACGGCCGCGGCGTGTTCGCCGATCTGCCGAAGCACTTCGACGTGACCCGCTATCATTCGCTTGCGATCGAGCGCGAATCGCTGCCCGACTGCCTGGAGATCACGGCGTGGACCGACGACGGCGAGATCATGGGCGTGCGTCACAAGACGCTGCCCATCGAAGGCGTCCAGTTCCATCCGGAATCGATCCTGTCGGAGCACGGCCACGCGCTCCTCGAGAATTTTCTGAAGGAAGCGCGGCAAGCAGCCGCTCATTCAGCTTAACGACGGCGGCCCGAATCATGACCATCACTCCACAGGAAGCGCTGCAGCGCACGATCGAGCATCGCGAGATCTTCCACGACGAAATGCTGCACCTGATGCGGCTCATCATGCGTGGCGACATGTCGCCCGTGATGTCGGCCGCGATCATCACCGGCCTGCGCGTGAAGAAAGAGACGATCGGCGAGATCACCGCCGCCGCGACCGTGATGCGCGAGTTCGCGCGCCACGTCGAGGTCGCGGACAATGCGAACTTCGTCGACATCGTCGGCACGGGCGGCGACGGCTCGCACACGTTCAACATCTCGACCGCGACGATGTTCGTCGCGGCGGCGGCGGGCGCGAAGGTCGCGAAACACGGCAATCGCGGCGTGTCGAGCAAGTCCGGCAGCGCCGACGTGCTCGAGGCGCTCGGCGTGAACATCGACCTGCAGCCCGACCAAGTGGCCGCGTCGATCGACGAGACCGGGATGGGCTTCATGTTCGCGCCGAACCATCATCCGGCGATGCGCAACATCGCGCCCGTACGCCGCGAGCTCGGCGTGCGGACGATCTTCAACATCCTCGGCCCGCTGACGAACCCGGCCGGCGCGCCGAACCAGCTGATGGGCGTGTTCCATCCGGATCTCGTCGGCATCCAGGTGCGCGTGATGCAGCGGCTCGGCGCGCAGCACGTGCTCGTCGTCTACGGCAAGGATGGGATGGATGAGGTGTCGCTCGGCGCGGCGACGCTCGTCGGCGAGCTGCGCGACGGCGAAGTGCGCGAGTACGAGATCCATCCGGAAGACTTCGGCATGCAGATGGTGTCGAACCGCACGCTGAAGGTCGAGAACGCCGAGGAATCGCGCACGATGCTGCTCGAAGCGCTCGGCAACAAGCCCGGCGTCGCGCGCGAGATCGTCACGCTGAACGCCGGCACCGCGCTCTATTCGGCGAACGTCGCGGGCTCGATCGCCGACGGCATCCAGCTCGCGCGCGAAGCGATCGCGAGCGGCAAGGCCCGCGAGAAAGTCGACGAACTGGTGCGCTTCACGCAGCAATTCAAGCACTGACGCACCGCTTCGGCTTCAGCTTCAGTCTCAACCGAACCCGATTCAAGCACGCAGGACAACCCATGAGCGACATCCTCGACAAAATCATCGCCGTCAAGCGCGAAGAGATCGCCGCCGCGCTCGAGAGCGCGCCGCTCGAAGAACTGAAACTGCAGGCGTCGGCGCGCGATTCGCGCGACTTCGTCGGCGCGCTGCGGAAGCAGCATGCAGCGGGTCGCGCCGCCGTCATCGCCGAGGTGAAGAAGGCGAGCCCGTCGAAAGGCGTGCTGCGCGAGCACTTCGTGCCGGCCGACATCGCGCGCTCGTACGCCGGGCACGGCGCCGCGTGCCTGTCCGTGCTGACCGACGAGCGGTTCTTCCAGGGCAGCGCGCGCTATCTCGAAGAAGCGCGCGCCGCGTGCAGCCTGCCCGTGCTGCGCAAGGACTTCATCGTTGATTCATATCAGGTGCTCGAAGCGCGCGCGATGGGCGCGGATGCGATCCTCCTCATCGCCGCCGCGCTCGACACGCCGCTGATGCAGGATCTCGAGGCGTACGCGCATTCGCTCGGCCTCGCGGTGCTCGTCGAAGTGCACAATCGCGACGAGCTGAACGAAGCGCTCACGCTGAAGACGCCGCTCGTCGGCGTCAACAACCGCAACCTGCGCACGTTCGAGACGACGATCGACACGACGCTCGGCATGCTCGACGCGATTCCGGACGACCGGATCGTCGTCACCGAATCCGGCATCCTCGCGCGCGCGGACGTCGAACGGATGGAAGCGGCGGGCGTGCACACGTTTCTCGTCGGCGAGGCGTTCATGCGCGCCGAGAATCCGGGCGCGGAGCTCGCGCGGATGTTCTTCTGAGCGCGACGCACGATGGCGATCGAACAGGAAATCAAGCTCGCGCTGCCCGCCGCGCAGATCGACGCGGCGCGGCGTTTCTTCGACGCGCGCGCCGGCGTGCCCGGCCGCGAGATCGCGCTCGTGAACGTCTACTTCGACACGTCGACGCTCGCGCTCGCACGTGCGAAAAGCGCACTGCGGCTGCGGCTCGCGCCGCAAGGCTGGCTGCAGACGTTCAAGACGGCCGGCGCAGCCGTTGGCGGGCTGCATCGCCGCCATGAGTGGGAGATGCCCGTCGCGGGCGAGGCGCTCGAGATCGACGCGCTCTGCGCCGCGTGCGACGTCGAGCAAGCCGCCGACGCGCTGCGCGCCGCCGCGCCCGGCCTCATCGCACTCTTTCGCACCGATTTCTCGCGCACGCTGTGGCGAATCGAGCACGCGGGCGCAACGATCGAGGCCGCGCTCGATCGCGGCGAGATCGTCGCGCAAGTCAACGGCGACGTGCGCCGCGAGCCGATCTGCGAGATCGAACTCGAGCTCGTCGACGGCGACGCGGCAGCCCTCTCGTCGCTCGCCGAAGCGGTCGCCGCCGCGCTGCCCGGCGCCGCGCCGGACAACCTGAGCAAGGCGCAGCGCGGCTATCGGTTGCGAGGCGGCGAGCTGCGCGCCGACTGACCGCCCTTTTCCCCGCATGACCAAGCCCTCACCGCCCCGCCCGATGCAACAACCTTCGCTGTTCGACGATCCTGTCCCGCCCGCTCCGCCCGCAACGAAAGACGGCGCCTTCGCGCCGTCCGTCGCGTCGCAATTCGATGCGCTGCCGCCCGACTGGCGCGCGATTCTCGAACCGTTCATCGCGAGCGACGCGTATGCGCCGCTCTGCCGCTTCGTCGACGGCGAACGCGCGGCGGGCAAGGCCGTCTATCCGGCCGACGTGTTCCGCGCGCTGCGGCTCACGCATCCGGACGACGTGAAGGTCGTGATCCTCGGCCAGGACCCGTATCACGGCGAGGATCACGGGATTCCGCAAGCGCACGGCCTCGCGTTCTCGGTGCCGCCCGGCGTGAAGCCGCCGCCGTCGCTGCGCAACATCTTCAAGGAAATCTCGGCCGACTTCGGCTACGAGACGCCCCGCCACGGCTGCCTCGACACGTGGGCGCGGCAAGGCGTGCTGCTGCTCAACACGGTGTTGACGGTCGAGCGCTCGTCGGCCGCGAGCCACGCGAAGCGCGGCTGGGAGAAATGCACCGACACGCTGATCCACGAGCTCGCGACGCGCCATCACCACCTCGTGTTCATGCTGTGGGGCGCGCATGCGCAGGCGAAGCGCGCGCTCTTCGATGCGAGCGAGCATTGCGTGCTCGAAGCGCCGCATCCGTCGCCGCTGTCCGCGCATCGCGGTTTTCTCGGCTGCCGCCATTTCGCACTCGCCAACGACTATCTGAAGCAGCATGGGCGCGCGCCGATCGATTGGCGGCTGCCCGAAAAGGCCGAGACGCTCGCTTGAGCACGAGCCGACACGCTCGCCGGCGCGCGAGCCGTATGTACGGCGATCGAAGCCCGGCTCGCCGGCGACGTGACGCGATCGCTTTTTCGTGTGCCGCCGAGGCGTGTTGCGTCGTCGTGCCTCCCACGGCCCATGCCGGGCCGCGCGCCACGCCGACGGCGCTCGACGGCTTCGCCGCATGCCGCAACGGCGCACCATCCCGTTCACTTGCGGGCGCACGCCGGGCCGCGTTGGCGCGTCGACATTCGGCGCATCGTCGACACAAGCAAGAACGCCGCGAACCTTCCGGCCCGCGGCGTTTTTTTCAGCTATCCGGCGAAGACGCTCAAACTGCGGCGATCGTCTCGCGGGCGTTCGCGAGTGCAGCGTTCGCCGCATCCGGCCCGAGCGCGAAACCTTCCGCGTAGATGAACGTCACGTCGGTCATGCCGATGAAGGCGAGGAACGTCTGCAGGAACGGCGTCTGGCTGTCGGTCGGCATGCCGACGTGCTTGCCGCCGCGCGCCGACACCACATAGACCTTCTTGCCCTTGATCAGCCCTTCGGGGCCTTCCGCCGTGTAGCGGAACGTAACGCCTGCGCGAGCGATCCAGTCGAAGTACGTCTTGAGCTGCGACGACACGCCGAAGTTGTACATCGGCGCGCCGATCACGATCACGTCGGCCGAGCGCAGTTCGTCGATCAGCGCGTCGCTCTTCGCGACGATCGCGTTCTGCTCGGCGGTACGCTGGTCGGCCGGCGTGAAGAATGCGCCGAGGACCGCGTCGTCGAGGTGCGGCAGCGCGTCGGCGAGCAGGCTGCGGACCTTGACGGTCGCGCCGGGGTGGCTTTGTTGCAGCTTCGCCGTCAGTTCGTCGGCAAGCATCGTCGACTGGGCGCCTTGCGAGCGGGCGGCGGAATTGATCTGAAGAATGGTCGTCATGTCGGGCTCCGGGGGTTGGTTTGCGCCAAGTGCAGCGCGAGTGACGCCATTGTGCGGATCGTTGCCGCCGCGAAAAAGCGGCGGCCGGATGACGGATTGTTGCAACAGCGAAACAATCGACGCCCGGTTCGGCGCGGCTATTTCCTGCCACGCGCCGCCGGCAGCCCGAGCCACGCGTCGCGGTGCGCATGTGCCGCGGCGGGCTTCGGCTGCGCGGTCAGCTTGTAGCGCGCGACTTCCGGGCCGTCGAGCTTGAGCCGCGCGACGCGCAGTTCGTCGCGCCGGAACGCGTGAATCTCGACCTTGTCGCCGGCCCGATAACGCGCGAGCAGCGCATCGAGATTCGAGCCCGTCACGCGCAGTCCGTCGAGCGCGACGAGCGCATCGCCCGCCGACAGCCCCGCGCGATGCGCGGCGCCGCCTTCGTAGACGGCCGCGAGCGTGCATTCCGCGCCGCCTCGCGTGCGTGCGCCGAGCGTCGGCTTCGGCGGCGCGCCGGCCGAACCGTTCGCGCCCGTGTCGGGCGCGAGCGTCACGCCGAACGGCTCGAAAAGCGCGGCGAGCGGCAGATCGCGCGTGCCGGACACCGCATCGTCGAACAGCCGGCCGAGGTCGACGCCCGTCGCTTCGGCGATCAGCGCCTTCACGTCGTCCTCGCCGACGCCGTGCGGCTTGCCGTGATAGAAGTCGCGCCCGAAGCGCTGCCACAGGAGTCGCATCACGTCGTCGAGCGACTTGCGATGGCGGGTCTGCGCGCGGATCGCCAGATCGAACGCGAGCGCGACGAGCGAGCCCTTCGTGTAGTAACTGACGATCGCGTTCGTCGCGTTCTCGTCCTGCCGGTAGTACTTGATCCACGCATCGAACGAGCTTTCGGCGACGCTCTGCCTGAGCCGGCCGGCGCCGCGCTGCACGCCGCCGATCGTGCGGCCGAGCATCGCGAAATAGTCGTCCTGCGAAATGAGGCCGCTGCGCGCGAGCATCAGGTCATCGTAGTACGACGTGACGCCCTCGAAGAGCCACAGCAGCGACGTATAGCGCTCGCGCGACAGGTCGTACGGCGCGAACGCGGCCGGCTTGATCCGCTTCACGTTCCACGTGTGGAAGTACTCGTGACTGCACAGGCCGAGATACGTGCGATAGCCTTCCGTCGTCTCCGGTCGCCCCTTCACCGGCAGATCGCTGCGATTGCAGATGAGCGCGGTCGACGCGCGGTGCTCGAGCCCGCCGTAGCCGTCGCTGACCGCCTGCGTCATGAACACGTAGCGCGACATCGGCGCGCGCTTCGTCTTCGGCTCGAAGAGCGCGATCTGCGCTTCGCACACGCGCTTCAGATCGGCCGCGAGCCGCTCGAGATCGAGCCCGACCACGCGGCCCGCGATCGCGACGTCGTGCGGCACGCCGTGCGCCTCGAACGTCGTCAGCGCGAATTCGCCCAGCGTGACCGGATGATCGATCAGCTCGTCGTAATTCTCCGCGCGGTACGCGCCGAAGCCGTAACGCTTCGTGCCGCGCGCCTCCGGCAGCGCGGTCGCGACGCGCCAGCGCCGATATGCATCGCCCGCCGGGCGCTCGATCGTCACCTCGCACGGCGCGTCTTCGCAGCCGACCGGCGAAAGAAATACGCTCGTGCCGTTGAAGAAGCCGCCCATGTCATCGAGATTCGCGGCACGCACCGACAGATCCCACGCGTAGACGTCGTAGCGCAGCGTGATCAATCCGGACGTCGGCGCGGCCTGCCAGGTCTGCTTGTCGGTCTTGTCGATCCGCAGCTTGCGGCCCACGTCGTTGAACGCGCGCAGCGTCACGATGTTGCGCGCGAACTCGCGCACCATGTAGCTGCCCGGTATCCAGACGGGCAGCGTGAAGCGCTGGCCCGCCGGATCAGGATCGGCGAGCGTGAGCGTCACGTCGAACAGGTGGGCGGCGGGGTCTTTCGGAACGATCGTGTAGCGAATCGGCTTCATCGTCGGAATCGGTCGGGGCTAGCGGAAACGGAAACGAATACGAAAAGAGGCGCCGGCCAAGCGCCGGCGCCTCCTTCGCGATGCAAGAAACGCCGCGTCACTTGACGCCGGCGAGCGCCTGATTCAGTTCATCGGCGGACACGGCGCCCGGCAAGCGGGTGCCGTCGGCGAGGAACACGGTCGGCGTGCCCGTCACGTTCATCCCGCGGCCGAGCGCGAGATTCTTGTCGAGCGCGGTCGTGTCGCAGCTCGCCGCGCTCGCAGGCGCGCGATGCTCGAGCATCCATGCCTGCCAGGTCTTCACGCGGTCGCCCGCGCACCAGATCGACTTCGACTTCACCGTCGAATCGGGCGACAGCACCGGATACAGGAACGTATAGACGGTCACGTTGTCGACCGACTGCAGCGTCGTCTCGAGCTTCTTGCAGTACGGGCAGTTCGGATCGGAGAACACCGCGATCTTGCGCGCGCCGTTGCCCTTCACGACCTTGATCGCGTTAGAAAGCGGCAGGCTCGCGAAATCGATCTTGTTGATCTCGGCGAGACGCTCGGCCGTGAGGTTCTTGTGCGTCTTCGTGTTGACGAGCTCGCCGAGCAGCACGTAGTCGCCCGACGCATCGCTATAGACGATCTGCGAGCCGAGGTTGACCTCGTACAAACCCGCGATCGGCGACTTCGTCACGCTCTTGATCGGAGCGTCGGCGCCGAGGCGAGACTGCAGTGCGACCTTCAGCTTGTCGGTGGTCTGATCGGCCTGCGCGGTGCAGCCGAGCGTCGCCGTCGCGGCGGCCAGCGCGAGCGTGGCGATACGAATCGTTTTTTTCATGCAAATCTTCCTTCAAAGCGTGCGTGCATCGCCACAGTGTACGACTGTGGCGGAGCAGTGTCGGACCGCCGTGCCGCGCGAAGGTTCGCCGGCCGCGGTCAGCCGAGCGCCGACGCGACCAGCCAGCGCTTGACGAGCGGCTGGCCGCCGACGAGCGCCATCCCCGTATTGCGCACGATGCGTGCGGCCGTGCCCGGCAGCGAAAAGACCCGCTGCAGGCCGTCGGTCGCGATCATCAGTGAGCGGATGTCCTCGCGCCGCGCGCGCTCGTAACGGCGCAGCAGCACGGTGTCGCCGAGATCGCGGAACGCTTCGCGGTGCGCAATCGTGTCCGCGAGCGCGGCGACGTCGCGCAGCCCGAGGTTCATCCCCTGGCCCGCGAGCGGGTGAATCAGGTGTGCGGCGTCGCCGACGAGCGCGACGCGCGGCGCGATCAGCCGGTCGACCGTCTGCAGCGCGAGCGGGAAGCCCTTCGCGGGCGTCACGCACTCGAGCGCGCCGAGGCGGCTCATCGTCACGCGCTCGACCTCGGCCGCGAGCTGCGCGGGATCGAGCGCGAGCAGCGCGTCGGCGTGCGCGGTGTGCGCGGACCAGACGAGCGACACGTGGCCGTCCGGCAGCGGCAGCAGCGCGACGATCTCGCCATCGCGGAACCACTGATACGCGGTCTCGCGATGCGGCAGCGACGCCTTGAAATTCGCGACCACGCCCGTCTGCCGATAATCGCGCCGCTCGACCTTCGAGCCGATCTGCGAGCGCACCCACGAATGCGCGCCGTCCGCGCCGACGACGAGATCGCATTCGATCACGTCGCCGTTCGCGAGCGCGAGCGTCGCGGCGTCAGGCTTCACGTCGAAGCCCTGCGCGCGCGCGTCGAACCATGTGAGATTCGGCTGGAAGCGCAACGCGGCGTCGAGCGCGCATTCGATCAGCGACGATTCGCCGATCCATGCGAGCTGCGGCACCGCCGACTGGAACGCGGAGAAGTGAAGCTCGGCGTGCGCGTCGCCGTACACGCGCATGTCGTAGACGGGCGCGAGCCGGCTGTGGTCGAGCGCCTGCCACACGCGCAGCCGCTCGAGGAGCGCCTGCGAGCTCGCCGACAGCGCGTAGATGCGCGAATCGAATGCGAGATCGGCGGGACGCGGGGCGGCCGGCTGCGCGAGCAGCGCGGTCTTGTGGCCCGCCTGCGTCAGCGCGAGTGCGGCCGTCTTGCCGACGAGGCCGCCGCCGACGACGGCGACGTCGAAGGTCTGATGGTAGGCAGTCATGGCGGGCATTATAGCCGGGCGAAGCAGGTCGCTTCGCTCAGGGAATTTGCGGTAAATCAGGGCACGCGACACGGCAACGCACGCATCGGACCGGTTTCGCCGCGCTAGTCGAACGCGGGTTTCCACGTAACCGCGCATCCCGCGCGCCGACGCGATCGCATCGCCCGCCAGCGGCGATGTAACCGGCGCTCGCCCGCCGCCGCACGCGACCGGGACCGCCCGTTACGCGCCACACGTTTCCTTACAAACGCACACCGCTTGTCATGCGCACGGCCGCTACAGTGAGCCGACGCAACAACAGGAACAGGAGATGTCGATGAAACGGATCGCGGCTCTCGCCGCCCTCGCGGTCGTGCTGGGCAGCGTGCTCGCAGGATGCATCGTGGTGCCGGAAGGCGGCGGCTACTATCACCATCGCGACTATTACTATCGGTATTGATGTGCGGATCGGCGTCTCGCCGCGTGCGACACGCGACACGCGGCGCGAGCGCCGACGCCGGGCCCGACCGGGCCGAGCCGAGCCGAGCCAAGCCGAGCCGATGCACGATCGCAAACGCGCACCCGTCGACGAAAACGGCGGCTCGATCGAGCGACTTCCTTCAGCCTTCCCTCACTCGCCATCCGACCGCACGGACGGTCGCCACGCCCCGCAGCCGTCGCTGCGCCCGCGCGCAAGCCCCGGGCACTCGCCGCAAAGTGCGTTCCACCCCACCGAACGGTTGTCTGATTCCGCTCATCGCGTGCTATCGTTTCAATGACGACGCGACCAATCTGCAGGCGTCGGAAAAACAGGTCTCAACCACCATCGCGAGCACGGCCATGAGCGACCTGCGCCACCATCTCAATCAACAGGACCGAGTGGAGCTGCTCTGCTGGCTCGCCGTCGGAAATCTCGGCGCCTTTTACCTGAACGAGAGCTGGCCAGGTGCAGCCTTTCAGGTCCAGTCCGCGCACAAATGGCTCGACCGGCATGCGCGCGAGGCCGATTGGCTGACGCTCGCGAAGCTGTCGCTCATCGCGCTCGACATCGCGAAGAAGCACGCGGATTTCGTCAACGCGCAGTGGGCGCGCGACGCAGTTGAGGAAATCATCGATACCGACGATCTGAACTACGATGCGCGCCTCGCGCAGCTCGTGCTGAACGACTGCCGCACGGCGCTCGTCGATCGGCGGACCGCCGACTGATTCGCCCGCTGCCCTCGCGGGGCGGCGCGGACGAAGGACGATCGACGCCGGCGCGCACCGCACCGCCGCCTGAAGGCGCCGGCCGTCTTCCCGCGGAATGCGATTCCGCCCGCGCTTGTCACGTGATACGCGCTTCGCCGTGCGCAGCGACATCGCTCACATCGAGTCGGCTGCGAGCCCGCGCTGCCCGGACATCGGCCGGCGGCCCGCGCGCGGCGACGCCGCTCGAGCCGCCGGTTGCCTTGGCGCGCCGTCGAACGAGTTACAATTGCCTCTTTTGGTGGCAGCGCACGTCCCGCTTGCGCTCGAGCGTCCGAACGGACGCTCCTGCCCGGCCCCGATGTGGCCCAAAAGGCGCGCGGACGAACGCCCCGCGCCGTGCACGATGCGCTCCACATCACGCACAACCCATTGAATCCCGAAGGAATCCATGAGCCTCAAATGCGGCATCGTCGGCTTGCCCAACGTCGGCAAGTCCACCCTGTTCAACGCGCTGACGAAGGCCGGCATCGCCGCCGAGAACTACCCGTTCTGCACCATCGAGCCGAACGTCGGCGTCGTCGAAGTGCCTGACGCGCGCCTGAAAGCGCTCGCCGACATCATCAAGCCCGAGCGCGTCGTGCCCGCCGTCGTCGAGTTCGTCGACATCGCGGGCCTCGTCGCCGGCGCGAGCAAGGGCGAGGGCCTCGGCAACCAGTTCCTCGCGAACATCCGCGAAACCGACGCGATCACCCACGTCGTGCGCTGCTTCGAGGACGAAAACGTCATCCACGTCGCCGGCAAGGTGAGCCCGCTCGACGACATCGAAGTCATCAACACCGAACTCGCGCTCGCCGACCTCGGCACTGTCGAGAAGGCGCTCGCCCGCTATTCGAAGGCGGCGAAATCGGGCAACGACAAGGAAGCGGCGAAGCTCGTCGCGGTGCTCGAGAAGGCGCGCGCGCATCTCGACCAGGGCAAGGCCGTGCGCGGCCTCGATCTGTCCGACGACGAGAAGGCGCTCATCAAGCCGTTCTGCCTGATCACCGCGAAGCCGGCAATGTACGTGGCGAACGTGAAGGACGACGGCTTCGCGAACAACCCACACCTCGACGCGGTCCGCCAGTACGCGGACGCCGAGAAGTCGCCGGTCGTCGCAGTATGCGCGGCGATCGAGGCGGAGATCGCCGATCTCGACGACGCCGACAAGGAAGCGTTCCTCGCCGACATGGGCATGGAAGAGCCGGGCCTCGACCGCGTAATCCGCGCGGGCTTCAAGCTGCTCGGCCTGCAGACGTACTTCACCGCGGGTGTGAAGGAAGTGCGCGCGTGGACGATCCACATCGGCGATACCGCACCGCAGGCGGCGGGCGTGATCCATACGGATTTCGAGCGCGGCTTCATCCGCGCGCAGACGATCGCCTACCACGACTTCATCGCGTACAAGGGCGAGCAAGGCGCGAAGGAAGCTGGCAAGATGCGCGCGGAAGGCAAGGAGTACATCGTGCATGACGGCGACGTGATGAACTTCCTGTTCAACGTCTAGCCGTACCGCAGGCTCGGCGGTCGCAAGCGGCGGCGGATCGCTCGCCGCTCGCGACCGCCGGGTCGTTTCGATTTCGCGCGAGTCACGCCGAACGCGAAATCCTCGCGCGTCGCCACCGCTTTCCGATTCGATCGAAGAGACGCTCGCTGGCCCTGGCGATCCCGCCCGTCCTCTCCCCGAAGCCTCCTTCAGAGCCCCCTCGGGCGTCCCCTCTTCTCCGCGCTTCAAAAACCGCCGGCTCATGACATGTCATGCCGGCCTGGCTCGGCCGCACGCCGCTCGCGGCAACGCGCCCCCGGCTCCGATCAATCTCCTCTTTTCAGCGAGCATGTCGAATCCATACGCGCTGCAGCCGAAGCAAGCCTTCTGGCGTCCCGCGGTCGAAGACGTCAATCCAATGAACGCTCGACTTGCATTCGGCGCGGCGTGTCTCGCCGCACTTCGCCAGACTCCGCGTATCGAACCGAATGCGATCGGCCCGGCGGCAACGCGCCGCCGCCGGGCCGATGTCCCGTCACCGCAGGTTCGCGGACACCCGAGGCTGCGTGGACGCCGACGCCCCGGCGCCGCGCGCGCGCCGATTCATCCACGACGCCGCGACGATGCCGAGCGCAAGCACCGCGGTCGCGGCGATTTCCATCCGGTGATCCTCACGCAGCAGCATCACGACGAGCACGCCGCAAATGAACAGAATCACCGCCCACGTGAGCCATGGGAAGCACCACATCCGCAGCGGCAGGCGCTCGCCGGTCGCGTCGAGCGTCGAGCGCATTCGCAGTTGCGAAATCGCGATCACGAGATAGACGAGCAGCGCGATCGCGCCCGACGTCGCGAGCAGGAAGCCGAACACCTGCTCCGGCATCACGTAGTTCGCGATCACGGTCAGGAAGCCGAATGCGGTCGACGCAAGCACGGCCGCGCGCGGCGTGCCGCTCGCGTCGGTGCGACGCAGGAACGCGGGCGCGTCGCCGCGCGTCGACAGCGAGAAGATCATCCGCGACGCCGTATAGAGCGCCGAATTCAGGCAGCTCGCGACCGATACGAGCACGATCACGTCGATGATCGCCTTCGCGTGCGGCACGCCGATCAGCTCCATCGCGCGCTGATACGAGCCGTGCGCGGGCAAGAGCGCGTCGTTCCACGGCACCAGCGCCGCGACGACGAAGATCGAACCGAGATAGAACAGCGAGATCCGCCAGATCACCGAGTTCGTCGCGCGAACGATCTGGCGCTCCGGCTGCTCGGACTCGGCGGCGGCAATCGTAACGATCTCGGTGCCGACAAACGAGAACATCGTCGTCAGCATCGCGGCGAGCACCGCACCGATCCCGTTCGGCATGAAGCCGCCCGCGTTCACGAGCCGCGCGGCGCCCGACACGCTCGAACCAGGCAGCAGGCCGACGATCGCCGCGCCGCCGAGCGCGAGGAACACGACGATCGCGACCACCTTGATGAGCGCGAACCAGAATTCGAACTCGCCATAGTTCTTGACCGAGAAGAGGTTCGTCACGGTGAGCACCGACGTGATGCCGAGCGCGAAGATCCATGTCGCGACGCCGGGGAACCATGCGTTGAGGATCGTCGCCGCTGCCGTCGCCTCGATCGGAATCACGAGCACCCAGAACCACCAGTAGAGCCAGCCGATCGTGAAGCCCGCCCAATGGCCGATCGCGCGATCGGCATAGGTCGAGAACGAACCGCTGTCCGGCTGCGCGACCGCCATCTCGCCGAGCATCCGCATCACGAGCACGACGAGCAGGCCGGCAATCGCGTATGCGATCAGCGCGGCCGGCCCGGCTTCCGCAATCGCGTGCCCCGAGCCGACGAACAGCCCGGCGCCGATCACGCCTGCAATCGACAGCATCGTGACGTGACGCTGCTTCAGGCCGGTTCCCAGGCCTGTCTGACTTCCTTTCATGTCTCCCTCCAAGTAAACGGTTCCGGTATGACCGGGCATCGTGTGAAGGCGGCGCGGGGCTTTTTTGTTATCGAACCGTGCTCGTCGCGACGTGCGTCGCGCGTCGGCCGGACATCGCGCCTGCGGTCGCCCGGGCGGATGCGCCGCGCAGATCCGCGCAACTGCGTTTGCGATGCGCCGCGCATGCGGCGGCGCATCGCGGCGCCCCTGCCGTCGGCATCATGGTCGGCCGCCTCCGAAGCGAAGCAGTGTAAGCATCAAACGGTTCGCGACTAAGAACCAATCGGTGAATTTCGATAGAACCAATTGCCGTATCGATGAAGACGCGAGCGATGCACGGTCCGGCCGACGCTGTCGCACGGGCCCGCGAAGCCGCTCGAAAAAAACGGCCGGAGGCCCACGCACGGCGCTTCGTGAAGCAAGCGTAGCGACGAAAAACGCGCGTCGACAGACAAATCACGGCGTGCCGCCCATCGTCTCGTCGCGCCATTTCGCGGGCACGATCGCCTGCCATTCGCGCAGGAGCAGCGCCCTCACAGTGTCCGGATGCGCGGCCGACAGGCGCACCAGCACGATCGGCCACCCGACGTAGTGATCGGTCACGTAGAACACGTCGGGAGCCGATTCGATCAGCCATGCGCGCTCGTCCGGGCCGACGCCCTTGACGACGAGCGTATCGCCGTCCTCGCGCAATCGCGCGAGCAGCTTGCC
Source organism: Burkholderia sp. BDU5 (assembly GCF_001522845.1). Lineage (NCBI taxonomy): Bacteria > Pseudomonadati > Pseudomonadota > Betaproteobacteria > Burkholderiales > Burkholderiaceae > Burkholderia > Burkholderia sp. BDU5. Next base: position 22,729 of record NZ_LOWC01000031.1, read on the forward strand.
CTTCACCTTGAGCGCCGGCGTGCCGTACGACGTGCCGTCCTCGACGCCGCGCCACGCGAGCGCGATCTGCCTGACTTCGTCGAAATTCACGGCGCCTCCCCGGACGTCCACCCTGGATTCATTGTTCGGCCACCCTATCCGAAATCGCGCCGACCGCCTATACGCTCGGCGCACGGCCGTCGCGCTTTCCGTCTATCGCGTCTCCTTTCCGCACCGCAACGGCCGCGCCTGCAGCGCCGCCTTGATCGCGGCCATCCCGCGCGGCGAATCCGCGAGCACCGCGTCGACCCCGAGACACGCGGCCACGCGGTAATCGTCCGCGTCGTTCACCGCGATCGCGAGAATGCGGGCGTTCGCGCGCTGCTTGAAGCACGCGACGGTCGCAGGCGTCCACAATGTTGCCTCGACCTTCGACACGCCCTCGCCGAGCGTGAAGCGCTCGCTCACCGTCAAATTCCGACGCATCTCGAAGCCAGCCCACACGGGCGCATCGGGCGCGCGTTCGCACGCACCGCCGAGCAGCACGTTCACGAGCCGCCCTCGCGTCGCATCGCGCGACTCGAAGAGCCGCGCCTGCGGGTACGGCGCAAACGCGGCCTGATACGCCGCGTCGGTCGAATAAATCGTCACGCGCGGCCACGCGGACTCGCTCGCCAGCACATCCGCGACCGCCTTCGCCTGCGGCCCGGCCGGCAGCGCCTTCATGTCGAGCACGACCGGCATCGCGGGCGGAATCGCACGCAACGCGTCGCGCAGCGTCGGAATGCCGACCGGGCGGACGCGATACGGATACTGTCCGCTCGCGTCCCGAAAATTCCAGCCCGCGTTCATCTGCGCGAGCTGCGCCGCTGCATACCGGGCGACCGGGCCGCTCGACTGCGTCAGCGCCGACAGATCGGCGGGCCGGTACAACACCGGCACGCCGTCGCGGCTCAACTGGACGGTCAGCCAGATCGCGTCAGCACGATTCGCGACCGCCTCGCGAATCGCCTCGAGCGTGTTCTCCGGCGCGTCGCCCGTTCCGCCGCGGTGCGCGACGACGAGCGGCAGCGTCACGGGCGCTTCGCCGACCGGCCCGCCGCCCGCGCACGCGGCCAGGCCGAGCGCGGCGCCGGCAAGCGCCGCCCGCAGTCGCGTCCGGTCAATCTGTCGATTCATGGGTCCGCTTCCTCCATCGAAACATGTCTCATCTCTTGATTTGACGATGCGCAGCGGATTTTCTTCAGCGCTTCGCTGCAGTTAAGATGCCATCCTGCCGCCAGGCCAAACCGACAACGACAATCGAGAGAGACCATGCTACTTCCGCTGTCCCGCGCGGCGCGGCGCATCGCCGTCACGCTCGCCCTCGCGACGCTCCCGCTCGCGCCCGCATTCGCCTACGCGCCGACCCCGCCCGCCATCGGCGGCGAAGCCGACCTCGACCGCCACGACACATACCGGAACCGCGACGGAGAAAGCGTGCACGCGCCCGCGCATTCGAAATCGGGCCGCGTCCCCGAAGGCGCGACGGCCCGCTGCCGCGACGGCGCGTACAGCTTCAGCCGACATCGACGCGGCACGTGCTCGGGGCACGGCGGCGTCGCCGCCTGGCTGTGACGCGCCGTCGGAACGGCACGGGCGCCGAAGCAACGTTGCAGTTGCGGCGTTTCGTTTCGAGCGACGGCGAACCGGCGCGGCAGTCAGGCGGTCGGACAATGTCGCCGCACGCCCGAAACGCATTCGCCGCCTGTCCGGCGCGCTCCCGCACCACGCCGAAGTACAATGGCGGTTCGCGCCGCGCAGCCGCGGCGCCGCCACCGGCACGCGCCGCGGCCGCTTCCACGAACCGAATCGCACACGTCGCCGCCGTCGGCCGCCAGCCGGCGCGCGGCTGCGTGAACTTTCACTCTTTCATTCACGCAGATGGCCCAATACGTTTTCACGATGAACCGGGTCGGCAAGATCGTGCCGCCCAAGCGCCAGATCCTGAAGGACATCTCGCTGTCGTTTTTTCCCGGCGCGAAGATCGGCGTGCTCGGTCTGAACGGCTCGGGCAAGTCGACGCTGATCCGCATCATGGCGGGCGTCGACAAGGACATCGAAGGCGAAGCGACGCCGATGCCGAACCTGAACATCGGCTACCTGCCGCAGGAGCCGCAGCTCGATCCGCAGAAAACGGTGCGCGAAGCCGTCGAGGAAGGTCTCGGCGACCTGTTCCAGGCCAACAAGAAGCTTGAAGAAATCTACGCGGCGTATGCCGAGCCGGACGCCGACTTCGACGCCCTCGCCGCCGAGCAGGCGAAGTACGAAGCGATCCTCGCTTCGAGTGACGGCGGCAGCCCCGAGCAACAGCTCGAAGTGGCCGCCGACGCGCTGCGCCTGCCGTCGTGGGACGCGAAGATCGAGCACCTGTCCGGCGGCGAAAAGCGCCGCGTCGCGCTGTGCAAGCTGCTGCTCGAGAAGCCCGACATGCTGCTGCTCGACGAGCCGACCAACCACCTCGACGCCGAATCGGTCGACTGGCTCGAGCAGTTCCTGGTGCGCTTCCCGGGCACCGTCGTCGCGGTCACGCACGATCGCTACTTCCTCGACAACGCGGCCGAGTGGATTCTCGAACTCGACCGCGGCCACGGCATTCCGTGGAAGGGCAACTACAGCAGCTGGCTCGACCAGAAGGAAGAGCGCCTGAAGCAGGAAGAAGCGTCGGAATCGGCGCGCCAGAAGGCGATCAAGAAGGAACTGGAGTGGGTGCGCCAGAACCCGAAGGGCCGCCAGGCGAAGTCGAAGGCGCGTATCGCGCGCTTCGAGGAACTGAACAGCCAGGAATACCAGAAGCGCAACGAGACGCAGGAAATCTTCATCCCGGTCGGCGACCGCCTCGGCAATGAAGTGATCGAGTTCAAGAACGTCAGCAAGGCGTACGGCGATCGCCTGCTGATCGACAACCTGAACTTCAAGATTCCGGCGGGCGCGATCGTCGGCATCATCGGGCCGAACGGCGCGGGCAAGTCGACGCTGTTCCGGATGCTGACGGGCAAGGAGCAGCCGGACTCGGGCGAGATCGTGCAGGGTCCGACGGTGAAGCTCGCGTACGTCGACCAGAGCCGCGACGCGCTCGACGGCAGCAAGACCGTGTTCGAAGAGATCTCGGGCGGCGCGGACGTGCTGACGGTCGGCAAGTACGAGACGCCGTCGCGCGCGTACATCGGCCGCTTCAATTTCAAGGGCGGCGACCAGCAGAAGAACGTCGGCAACCTGTCGGGCGGCGAGCGCGGCCGCCTGCATCTCGCGAAGACGCTGATCGCGGGCGGCAACGTGCTGCTGCTCGACGAGCCGTCGAACGATCTCGACGTCGAAACGCTGCGTGCGCTCGAAGACGCGCTGCTCGAATTCGCGGGCTCGGTGATGGTGATCTCGCACGACCGCTGGTTCCTCGACCGGATCGCGACGCACATCCTCGCGTTCGAAGGCGATTCGCAGGCCGTGTTCTTCGACGGCAACTACCAGGAGTACGAAGCCGACAAACGCGCGCGCCTCGGCGAGGAAGCGGCGAAGCCGAAGCGTCTGCGCTACAAGCCGATCAGCCGGTAACGGCCGGCCGCGGATTCGTTCGTCGTTCGTCGTTCGTCGTTCGTCGTTCGTCGTTCGTCGTTCGTCGTTCGCCGTTCGCCGTTCGTCGTTCGCCGTTCGCCGGAATCGGCGTCGCGCGAGCGGCGGCGGTACGCGCGATCTACGATCGGCGATCGGCGATCGGCGATCGGCCGCGGCGACGGCTGCCGCGCACGATGCATGACCTGCGCCGTGCGCGGCGCGAAACAAAAAGCGGGCGACATGCCCGCTTTTTTCATGAACTTCGCCGACGCGCCACCAACGCGTTCGCGCGAAGACGGCGGCGATGCAGCACCACACCGCATCGTCAACCGAACACGCCCAGCTCGCGCAACCGCGTCTCGGTCGCATCGGCGCTCGTGTGATGAATCCCGTGCCAGCCGAGTGCGGCCGCGGCCGCGGCGTTCTTCGCGTTGTCGTCGATGAAGACGAGCTCGTGCGGCGCGACGCCTGGCAGATGCGGATCGATCCGCGCGCGCATCTCTCGGTAGATCGCCGGATCGGGCTTCACGAGCTTCACGCGCCCCGACACGACGATGTCCTTGAAGCGGCGCAGCACCGGAAAATTCTCCCACGCGTACGGAAACGTCTGGGCGGACCAGTTCGTGAGGCCGAAGAGCGGCACGCCGTGCGCGTCGAGCTTGTCGACGAGCGCCGCGCCGCCTTCGATCTCGCCGCCGACCATCTCGTGCCAGTGCGCGTAGAACGCGCGGATCAGCGCCTCGTGCTCAGGAAACGCCGCGATGCGCTCCGCGGTCGCCTCTTCGATCGTCTGTCCGCCGTCCTGCTTCGCCACCCAGTCCATCCCGCACACGTGCGTGAGAAACCAGCGCCGCCCGATCTCGTCCGGAATCAGCCGCTTGTACAGATACTCGGGGCTCCAGTCGATCAGCACCCCGCCGAAATCGAACACGACTGCCTTGATGGTCATGCGAACTCCGTCGCGAGCACGTCTTCGAGCGGCCGCGGTGCGACGCCGTTGCCCGAGAGCGTGCAGTGGGTCCAAATGAAATTGTGATGCGCGACGACTTGCGCCGCGCTCAGGTGCGGGCGGTCGTTCGTCGTATGCAGATCGGAGACGACCGTCGTCCGATAGCCGAGGAGCGCCGCGCGGCGCGCCGCCGAATCGACGCAAAATTCCGACGCATAGCCGCAGATCACCACGGCGTCGATTCCGTGCGCGTCGAGTTGCGCGGCGAGCGGCGTGTCGTGGAACGAATCGCTTTCGCGCTTGCGGATCCGCCAGTCGGCGTCGGCGCAGACGAGGTCCGCATGCAGGTGCCAACCGGGCGTGTTGGGCACGACGTCGTCCTCCGCGTCGCCGTCGTGCTGCACGAAGCACACGGGCGCGCCGGCCGCGCGCGCCGCCGCCGTCAATCGGTTGATGCCCGCGACGACCTCGTCCAGCCGATGCGCGGGCGTCGCCCGCTGCAGCAGCCCGCGCTGCATGTCGACCACGATCACCGCTACGTTCGCCATCCGTCGCCCTCCGTTCTTATCGTTCGATCGTTCGTGCCGGTTGCCGCTTGCCTGTTGCCGATTCGCCGGCCGGCGACCGGAGCCGCGTGTCAGATCGGCTGCGTGCGCGCGTCGAGCCATGCTTTCGCATCGCCCGACAGATGCTTGCCGACCCGCTCGCGCACCGTCGCATGATACGCATCGAGCCACGCGCGTTCTTCGTCGTCGAGGAGCGCGGGCAGCACGCAACGCGTGTCGATCGGGCAAAGCGTCAGCGTCTCGAATTCGAGGAAGTCGCCGAACTCGGTCTGTCCCGCCGCGCGGTTCACGACGAGGTTCTCGATTCGCACGCCCCACTTGCCCGGCCGGTACACGCCCGGCTCGATCGACGTGATCATCCCCTCTTCCATCGCCGTGTACGGCTCGGCGGGCGCGTAGTGCGAGATCACCTGCGGCCCTTCATGGACGTTCAGGAAATAGCCGACGCCGTGCCCCGTCCCGTGTCCGTAGTCGAGCCCGGCCCGCCACATCGGCGCGCGCGCGATCGCGTCGAGCATCGGCGAGCGAATGCCGCGCGGAAAGCGCGCGCGCGACAGCGCCATCATCGCCTTCAGCACGATCGTGAAGTCGCGCCGGTGCGCATCGTCGATCGCGCCGACCGGCACGACCCGCGTGATGTCGGTCGTCCCGCTCAGATACTGGCCGCCCGAATCGATCAGCAACAGGCCGTCGCCTTCGATCGTCGCGTGCGCGGCGCGCGTCGCACGGTAGTGCGGCATCGCGCCGTTCGCGTTGAAACCCGCGATCGTCGCGAAGCTCGGCGATACGTAGCCCGGCCGGCGCGCGCGCACGGCGGTCAGCTTTTCGTCGATCGTCAGTTCGGTGATCGTCTCGTGGCCGAGCGCGCCTTCGAACCACGCGAAAAACTCGGCGAGCGCCGCGCCGTCGAGCTCCATCGTCGCGCGCACGTGCTCGATCTCGGCGGGCGTCTTGCGCGACTTCGCGAACGTCGACGGATTCACCGCCTCGATCACGCGCACCTGCTGCGGCACCGCCTGCAGCAGCCCGTACGTGACACGGCGCGGATCGATCAGCAGCCCCGCGCCTTCCGGCAGCGCGGCGAGCGCCGCAGCCGCGGCGTCGTATGGCTTCACGTCGACGCCGTCTCGCGCGAGCGACGTCGCGAGCTCGGTCGACACCTTGCCGTCGGCGGTGAAGAGCGTCGCGCGCTCGAGGCCGACGAGCGCATGCGCGACGAACACCGGGTTGTAGTTGACGTCGGCGCCGCGCAGATTGAAGAGCCACGCGAGATCGTCGAGCGTCGACACGAAGTGCCACTGCGCGCCCTGCTCCTGCATCGCGCGGCGCACCTGCTCGAGCTTGCCCTCGCGCGCTGTATCGGCCTGCGGCGCCGCGTGCTCGAAGACCGCGTCGGCGGGCAGCGACGGACGCTGCGGCCAGATCGCGTCGAGCAGATCGAGATCGGTGCGCAGCACGATGCCGCGCGCCGTGAGCGCCGCCGTCAGCGCGCGCGCCGCCGCGACGCCAAGCACCGCGCCGTCGACGCCGACCGTCGTGCCCGGAGGCACGTGCCGGGCGAGCCATTCGACGTGCGGCTGCGTCTGCTGGCCGCCCATCATCTTCATCAGCTCGACGCCGGTGCCCGCGAGCTGCGCTTCGGCCTGCACCCAATAGCGGCTGTCGACCCAGAGGCCCGCGAAATCGGCGCTCACGACGAGCGTGCCGACCGAGCCGGTGAAGCCCGACAGCCATTGCCGCGCCTGCCAGCGCTCGGGCAAATATTCGGACAAGTGGGGATCGGCGGACGGCACCACGTAGGCGGCCAGATCCTCGCGCGCCATCGCGCCGCGCAGCAGGGCAAGACGCGCCGGCACGGGCGACGGATCGGGGAGTCGGGCATTCATGATTTCACCTGCAAACGTTCAGCGGCGGGCCGACAGGCCCACCGTCACGGCAACGGCCAGAAGCGCGGCGGCCGTACAAACCGGCCATTCGAGCGTCTCGCCATCGTAAAAGAGACCAGTGACATTGCCGGCCATCTTCGCGGCCGCCGCGCCGAGCACGCCCGCCGCGACGGCGAGCCACAGCGACGCGCGGCTCAGGCTGCGCAGCGGATTGAGCGCCCAGCCGAGCAAGCCGACGGCAAAGCCCAGCACGACGATTCCAAACCAGTTCATTCAACGCCTCTTCTACTGTCGGACTCGTCCTGTCGGCACGAACGGCGCGCAGCGAGCGCCATTCATCACACAATTCATGACCGGTGCGGCGGTTCACGAGCCGGCCTCCCGCCGCGCGGACGACCGCCCGGCACGACGACGAAGCAACGTCCGATGCGATCAGGCATAGCCGCGGCACCGCTCGTTGCAGCGGCGTCGACGCGCCGAGCCGCTCGCTCCCCCGCCGCGCGCCGTCGCCGCCGGCGCGCCCCCGTCTCACAACTGAGCATTTTCGCACCGTTTTGACATTGCTTCTCAAAAAGGCGCGGCATGCCGTCGCGCCCGGCAGACGGTTCGTCGCAACGGCGCACGGTTTCGAATGCGCGCGGCGCAGCCGCCGCCCCGGCAAAGCGCGTCCGGCACGGTTCGCCGGGCATGCGGGCATGCGGGCATGCGCGACGACGGCGCGCGGCGGCGCCAGCCGCGAACACGGGCCGCCGTGCGCATCGGCCATGGCTTCGTCGTCAAAACGCTATAATATGGGACTAAACGATAGCCCCTCGACATGCAGCTCCTCACGATCGGAATCAATCACCACACTGCGCCTGTCGCCTTGCGCGAACGCGTGGCGTTTCCGCTCGAACAGATCAAGCCTGCACTCGCGACGTTCAAGAGCGTCCTCCTCGGCCATCCGGCGCCGAACTCGCCCGAAGCGGCGATCCTGTCGACCTGCAACCGCACCGAGCTGTACTGCGCGACCGACGATCGCGCGGCCCGCGACGCCGCGATCCGCTGGATGTCCGACTATCACCGCATTCCCGCCGACGAGCTCGCGCCGCACGTCTACGCGCTGCCGCAGTCCGAGGCGGTGCGCCACGCATTCCGCGTCGCGTCGGGACTCGATTCGATGGTGCTCGGCGAAACGCAGATCCTCGGCCAGATGAAGCACGCGGTGCGCACCGCGTCCGAGGCGGGCTCGCTCGGCACCTATCTGAACCAGCTGTTCCAGCGCACGTTCGCGGTCGCGAAGGAAGTGCGCGGAACGACCGAGATCGGCGCGCAGTCCGTGTCGATGGCGGCCGCGGCCGTGCGGCTCGCGCAACGGATCTTCGAACAGGTCGCGCAGCAGCGCGTGCTGTTCATCGGCGCGGGCGAGATGATCGAACTCTGCGCGACGCACTTCGCCGCGCAAGGTCCGCGCGAGCTCGTCGTCGCGAACCGCACCGCCGAGCGCGGCGCGAAGCTCGCCGAGCGCTTCGGCGGCCGCGCGATGCCGCTCTCCGACTTGCCCGCGCGGATGCACGAGTTCGACATCATCGTGTCGTGCACCGCGTCGACGCTGCCGATCATCGGCCTGGGCGCCGTCGAGCGCGCGGTGAAGGCGCGCCGCCATCGCCCGATCTTCATGGTCGACCTGGCCGTGCCGCGCGACATCGAGCCCGAAGTCGGCGAGTTGAAGGACGTGTTCCTCTACACGGTCGACGATCTCGGCGCGATCGTCCGCGAAGGCAATGCGTCGCGGCAGGCAGCCGTCGCGCAAGCCGAGGCGATCATCGAGACGCGCGTGCAGAACTTCATGCAGTGGCTCGACGCGCGCAGCATCGTGCCCGTGATCCGTCACATGCACACGCAGGCCGACGCGCTGCGCCGAGCGGAAGTCGAGCGCGCCCAAAAGATGCTCGCGCGCGGCGACGATCCGGCCGCCGTGCTCGACGCGCTGTCGCAGGCGCTCACCAACAAGCTGATCCACGGCCCGACGAGCGCGCTCAACCGCGCGAACGGCGCCGACCGCGATTCGTTGATCGAACTGATGCGCGGCTTCTATCAGCACGCGCCGCGCTCGTCGGACTCGTCGGGCCGTTAGCGGCGCCTGCCTGTCCGTCCCCCCCTTCCCTTTTCGATTTCTTCCCTGGGAGCGTCGCTCCGCACCATGAAGACGAGCATGCAAAGCAAGCTCGACCAGCTCACAACCCGGCTGGCCGAACTGAACGACCTGTTGAGCCGCGAGAACGTCACCGCGGATCTCGACCAGTACCGCAAGCTGACGCGCGAACACGCGGAAATCGGCCCCGTCGTCGAGCACTACGCGCAGTGGCGCCAGGCGCGCGCCGACGAGCTCGCCGCGCAGGAGCTGCTCGGCGACGCGTCGATGCGCGACTTCGCTGAAGACGAGCTGCGCGGCGCGCGCGAGCGAATGGGCCGCCTCGCGGCCGAGCTGCAGACGATGCTGCTGCCGAAGGACCCGAACGACGACCGCAACATCTTCGTCGAAATCCGCGCGGGCACGGGCGGCGACGAATCGGCGCTCTTCGCGGGCGATCTCCTCCGGATGTACCTGCGCTATGCGGAGCGGCAGCGCTGGCAGGTCGAGATGATGTCGGAGAGCCCGTCGGATCTCGGCGGCTACAAGGAAGTGATCGTGCGGATCGCGGGCTATGGCGCGTACTCGCGCCTGAAGTTCGAATCGGGCGGGCACCGCGTGCAGCGCGTGCCCGCGACCGAGACGCAGGGCCGCATCCACACGTCCGCGTGCACGGTCGCGGTGATGCCGGAAGCCGACGAGATCGGCGAAATCGAGATCAACCCGGCCGACTTGCGGATCGACACGTTCCGCGCATCCGGCGCGGGCGGCCAGCACATCAACAAGACCGATTCGGCGGTGCGCGTCACGCACATCCCGACGGGAATCGTCGTCGAATGCCAGGACGACCGCTCGCAGCACAAGAACAAGGACCGCGCGCTGAAGGTGCTCGCCGCGCGGATCAAGGACAAGCAGTATCACGAGCAGCACGCGAAGGAAGCGGCGACCCGCAAGAGCCTGATCGGCTCGGGCGACCGCTCCGAGCGGATCCGCACGTACAACTTCCCGCAGGGCCGGATGACCGATCACCGGATCAACCTGACGCTGTACAAGCTCGAGCAGATCATGGACGGCGATCTCGACGAACTGATCGCCGCGCTCGTCAGCGAGCATCAGGCCGAACTGCTCGCGTCGCTCGGCGACGCCGAGTGACGTCGTCCGGAAATCGCGCACGATGAGCACGACGAGGCCCACGCCCGCCACCGCCGCCGACTTGCTGCGCGCGTCCCCGCTCGACGCGGTCGACGCGCGGATCCTGCTCGCGCACGCGCTCGGCTGGACTCGCACGCAACTGATCACGCGCGCCGACGAGCCGCTCGACGCCACCGCGGTCGAGCGCTACCTCGCGCTCGAGGCGCGCCGCGCGGCGGGCGAGCCGGTCGCGCAGCTCACGGGCGCGCGCGAGTTCTTCGGCCTCGAATTCGAGATCACGCCGGACGTGCTGATCCCGCGGCCGGAGACGGAGCTGCTCGTCGAGACGGTGCTCGACGCGGTCGACGGAATCGCCTCGCCGTGCGTGCTCGATCTCGGCACGGGCAGCGGCGCGATCGCGGTGTCGATCGCGTCCGAACGGCCCGACGCGCGCGTGTGGGCGCTCGACCGGTCGCCGGCCGCACTCGACGTCGCGCGCCGCAACGCGCGCAAGCTGCTCGCTCCGGCGCGCCCGGGCGGCCCGCTGCGGTTTCTCGAAAGCGACTGGTACGCGGCGCTCGATGCCGGCCTGCGCTTTCATGCGATCGTCAGCAACCCGCCGTACATTGCGCGGCACGATCCGCACCTCGCCGAAGGCGATCTGCGCTTCGAGCCGCGCGGCGCGCTCACCGACGAGGACGACGGGCTCGCCGCGATCCGCGCGATCGTTGCGGGCGCGCATGCGTTCCTCGCGCCGGACGGCGCGCTGTGGATCGAACACGGCTACGATCAGGCGGCCGGCGTCCGCGCGCTCCTCGAGGCAGCGGGCTTCGCCGGCGTCGAGTCGCTCACGGATCTCGCATCGATCGAGCGCGCGACGGGCGGCCGCCTGCCCGGCTGACGCCGCGGGCGGCGCCCGCCGGCCCAGGTGAAATCCAGTATCATTTCTTTTCTAACGCCCAGCTACAGCAAGGTCAGTCATGGATACCCAACAACGCATCAAGCAAATCGTCGACGAAAACCAGGTCGTGCTCTTCATGAAAGGCACGGCGCAATTCCCGATGTGCGGCTTTTCGGGCCGCGCCGTGCAGGTGCTGAAGGCGTGCGGCGTCGACCAGTTCAAGACGGTCAACGTGCTCGAGGACGAAGAAATCCGCCAGGGCATCAAGGAATTCTCGAACTGGCCGACGATCCCGCAGCTCTATGTGAAGGGCGAATTCGTCGGCGGCTCGGACATCATGATGGAGATGTACCAGTCGGGCGAATTGCAGCAGCTCTTCACCGCCTGATCCGCCCATCCCGATGGAGCCTCGTCCGGCGCCGCCGCGGCGCCTGATCGTCGCGATCACGGGCGCCACCGGCGCGATCTACGGGGTGCGCATGCTCGACATGCTGCGCGCGTCGGGCGGCGTCGAGACGCACCTGCTGATCTCGAGCGCCGGCTGGCTCAACCTCCAGCACGAACTGCAACTGTCGAAGGACGACATGCTGGCGCGCGCCGACGTCGTCCATTCGGTGCGCGACGTCGGCGCGAGCATCGCGTCCGGCTCGTTCGCGACGGACGGCATGATCGTCGCGCCATGCTCGATGAAAACGCTCGCGAGCATCGCGCACGGCCTATCCGACAACCTGATCACCCGCGCTGCGGACGTCACGCTGAAGGAGCGCCGCCGGCTCGTGCTGCTCGTGCGCGAAACGCCGTTCAACCTCGCGCATCTGCGCAACATGACGGCCGTCACCGAGATGGGCGGCGTGATCTTTCCGCCGATGCCCGCGTTCTACGCCATGCCGAAATCGATCGACGAGATGGTCGACCATACGGTCGCACGCGCGCTCGACATGTTCGCGCTCGGCGCGCCACGCACCACCCCGTGGCAAGGGCTGCGCGAGCATGGCTGACGCCGACGGCGAAACCGGCATGGCGGCCGTTTCTCCGTCGGCAGTCGATCGCGCGCGAGTCGCGCGTCGCCCCGCGTAATCGCGACCAGCCGCCCATTGTTGCCGCGTCGTCGCACCCACGCGATTAATAACATCGTCGACACAATCAAATCCGTTCTTCGCATTTATCAATGATCGGTACGAGCCTATAGTCGTAGGCAATGTCACTTCCCAGAAGTCCCGATCATCATGAACCGCCTTCCGTCCCTCTATCTGTCGCACGGCGCGCCGACGCTGCCGATCGATCCGACGCTGCCGTCCGGCGCGTTCACCGTGCTCGGCGGCGAGCTGCCCCGCCCGCGCGCGGTGCTGATGCTGTCCGCGCATTGGCTCACGCATCAGCCCGTCGTCAGCACCGCCGAACGGCCCGACACGATCCACGATTTCTACGGCTTTCCGCGCGCGCTCTATGAGATCCGCTATCCGGCGCCCGGCGCGCCCGACGTCGCGGCCCGCGCGGCCGCGCTGCTCGGCGATGCGGGCATCGAGATGGCAGCCACGCCGCACGGGCTCGATCACGGCGCGTGGGTGCCGATGCTGCTGATGTTCCCGGACGCCGACGTGCCGGTCGCGCAGTTGTCGATCCAGCCGCGCGCCGACGCGACGCACCATTTCCGCGTCGGTCGTGCGCTGCGGTCGCTGCGCGACGAAGGCGTGATGGTGATCGGCTCGGGTCAGATCACGCACAACCTGCGCGCGGCGGACTTCTCGGCCGCGCCCGAGGACGCGGACCCGCGCGTCGCCGAATTCACCGGCTGGTTCGAGGAAAAGCTCGCCGCGCGCGACGTCGATGCGCTGCTCGACTATCGCCGCCAAGCGCCGCACGCGGTGCTGATGCATCCGACCGACGAGCACCTGTTGCCCATCTTCGCGGCGCTCGGCGCGGCCGACGACGACTACCGGCTGCGCATCCAGTCGCTCGGCACGTACCAGCGCGTGCTCGCGATGACGAACTATGTATTCGACTCGGCGGCCTGACGCGCGCTGAGCCGCGGCTTCGGCATTCCGGCGCTTCCTGGGCTTCGGCATCCGGCCTCGACGCACTGCGCAGGCTTCGCTCTGGCAGCAGCAGCCCTCGCCGCCACTGCTGATCATCGGGAGCGCCATGGGCACGCACTCAGGGCATCCAGCCCCAGCACCGCAAGCAACAGCATGCCGACGCGGACGACGCGCTTGACCCGAGCGGCCGCACGCGGCCCCGGCCACCCGTCCGAGCCCGCAGGCCGACACGCCACGCTCCGACCGCCCCAAAACGACAAAGCCCGCCCGGGATTTCCCAGGCGGGCTTTGTCTTCGAGCTTCGACGCCCGTCGCCGCCGATCGTCGGCGACGGGCCGTGCGATTACGCGCCGATCCCTTCGAGGATCTCGTCGCGCGACTCGCGCTCGTCGAGATATTCGGTGCGATAACCGGTATTCACGCCCCAGTAATAGAACACGAGCGAGATCACCGCGACGACCAGCATGTCCCAGCCGTACGGCAGCAGGTTGCGGCCGCCGAACTCCTTGCTGCCGATGAGCGACAGCACGGCCATCGTCGGCAGGTACGCGACGAGCCACCACGCGGCCTTCAGGTCGCACCCCCAGCCGCCCCAGCCGGACTTCGCCTGGAAGTAGAAGTAGACAGGCAGCGCGACGACCATCAGCAGGATGATCTCGCCCGTCAGCGGCCACTTCGCCCAGTACAGGATCAGCGACGCGCACACGAACGCGAACGGCGCGATCAGCTTCATGCCCGGAATCGACAGCGGACGCTCGAGGTCCGTCGCCGCGCGGCGCAGCGCCATCAGGCTGATCGGGCCCGTCAGGTACGAGATCACGGTCGCGACCGAGATCACCGCCGCGAGCGAGCTCCAGCCGCGGAAGAAGAACAGGAAGACGAACGAAACCAGCAGGTTGAACCACATCGCCTGGCGCGGCACGCCGTAGAGCGGGTGCACATTGCCGAACATCTTCGGCATCGTGTTGTTGCGCTCCATCGCGTAGATCATGCGGGTCGTCGTCGCCATGTAGGTCGTGCCGGTGCCGCTCGGGCTCACGAACGCGTCAACGTACAGCAGGATCGCGAGCCAGTTCAGGTTCAGTGCGATCGCGAGTTCCGCGAACGGCGAAGCGAAGTTGAAGTGCACCCAGCCCTTCGCGACGTCGGCCGGATTCACCGCGCCGATGTAGGCGACTTGCAGCAACACGTAGATCACGAGCGCGATCAGGATCGACGAAATCACCGCGAACGGCACGCTGCGCGACGGATTGCGCGCTTCGCCGGCGAGGTTCACGGGGCTCTGGAAACCGTTGAACGCGAACACGATGCCGCTCGTCGCGACCGCGGTCAGCACGGCCGACCAGCCATACGGCGCAAAGCTCGCGTTCGACGCGGTGCCGAGGTTTTCGCTATGGAAGCTCGACAGCATCAGGCCTGCGATCGTGAGGCCGGGAATCAGGAACTTGAAGATGGTGATGGTGGTGTTTGCGCGCGCGAAGAGCTTCACACCCCAATAATTGAGCAGAAAGTAGATGACGACGAGGACCGCCGACAGCAGAAGACCGGGTGTCGTGAGCTCGCCGCTGACGAAGAGCGCGTGCGCCCACGCGTAGGGCCAGGTGCTCATGTACTGGATCGACGCCTCCGCCTCGATCGGAATCACCGAGACGATCGCGATCCAGTTCGCCCACGCGCTGATGAAGCCGACGAGCGAGCCGTGCGAGTAGCGCGCATAGCGGACCATGCCGCCCGATTCGGGGAACATCGCGCCGAGTTCGGCATACGTCAGCGCAATGGCGAGAATCACGACCGCGCCGATGATCCACGCGCAGATGGCGGCGGGTCCGGCGATCTTGGCGGCTTTCCATGCGCCGAACAGCCAGCCCGACCCGATGATCGAACCCAGCCCGGTCAGCATCAAGGCGAACGGACCGATGTTCCGTTGAATAGAACTCTTCACAACCTCTCCTATGTCTCAAAAAGCAAGGTCGGCACGCCGTCGAGGATCGAGCCGGACGGCACCGCACATGCATTCTTGGGGGACAGGTTGTCCGATCGGGAGCAACCCATCCGCGCGGCGCGTAGTTTAACGGTTGCACCACGGAATGAACGCAAAAATCGATCGACCCCTACAAAAATTTGATGACAATAGCAAGCTTTGTAAGCTCTAATAATTGGTTGCCTCAGCATTAACCCTGAGATTTGTTCGAATACGATTGACCGTCGAATCGAATAGTCGTATAAACGGTCGAGCAGGATTTCAAGCGGCGAGTGAATAGGTACTTTCGTAGTTCGCCCATCAACGGTACTCCGGTTGGTCCCATTACCCCCTTCCTTGATTTTCATGCGCTCCCCGGGCTTTGGCCCTGTTTTACATTTTTAGGAACAAGTTATGGCAACCGGCACCGTCAAGTGGTTCAACGACGCTAAGGGTTTTGGTTTCATCACCCCGGAAGGCGGCGGTGAAGACCTCTTCGCGCATTTCTCGGAAATCCGCAGCGAAGGCTTCAAGACGCTGCAAGAGAACCAGAAGGTCGAGTTCGAAGTGAAGACCGGCCCGAAGGGTCTGCAAGCAGCGAACATCAAGCCGCTGTAAGCGCAGCGCGAGATTTCGCAGCACAGTAAAAAGCCCCGCTTCGGCGGGGTTTTTTGTTTTCGGTGAATCGGGCGATCCCCAGCATGGGTGCTGGCGGGCCGCCCGCGCGCCGTCCGTCAGCCGTACACGCGCTGCGCATGGATGCCGAGGCCCGTCGCGACGCTCGCAAGGCGATCGCCGTACACCGGCTGCGCATCCTGGAACGCCGCCGCGAGCGCGCCCGACAGGAACGCGAGTCCCGTCGAGCCGCCCGTGAAATACAGCGCGCCGACGTCGTGCGGCGCGATCCCCGCGAGTCGCACCGTCTCGCGGGCGGCGTCGACGATCCGCGCAGTCTCGTCGCGGCTCGCGTCGATCAGTTGGTGCGCGTCGAACGCGATCTGCAGATCCTCCTCGACGTCGTTCAAATCGATCATCGTCTCGCCCCCCGCCGACACGCCGATCTTCGCCTCTTCCGCCCGCGCGGCGAGCGCGTGGCCGAGCCGTTGCTCGACGACGCGCAGCAGTCGCTCGAAATGGCGGACATCCGTATACAAGTGCTTCATCAGCTTGAGCTCGCCGATCCGCTTCGGCGTGTAGACGGTATTGATCAGGTGCCAGGTCGCGAGATCGAAATAGATCCGATTCGGCAGTTCGCGGCCCTCCGGATCGAACGCACGGTAGCCGAACGCGGACAGCACCGCCGACAGCTCGACGCGCCGGTCATAATCGGTGCCCGCGACGTGTACGCCGTGGTGCGCGAGCACGTCGTCCTTGCGCTCGAGCCGGCGCATCCGGTCGGGGCCGACCCGCACGAGCGAGAAGTCCGACGTGCCACCGCCGATGTCCGCGACGAGCACGAGCCGTTCGGCGTCCTGCCGCGACTCGTAGTCGAACGCGGCGGCGATCGGCTCGTACTGGAATTGCACTTCGGTCAGCCCTACCGCGTGCGCGGCCGCTTCGAGCTGCTGCTGCGCGAGGCGGTCGGCGCGCGGATCGTCATCGACGAAGAACACCGGGCGGCCGAGCACCGCGCGGCCGATCGCGCCGCCCGCGCACGCCTCGGCCTTCTGCTTCAGATGCATCAGGAAGAGCGCGATGATGTCGGTGTACGCGATCGCGGAGCCGTCGCCAAGATCGGTCGTGGTTTCCGCGAGCGGCGAGCCGAGAATACTCTTCATCGAGCGCATCAGGCGGCCGTCGAAGCCGTCGATGTACGACGCGAGCGCCGAGCGGCCGTATTCGCGGGCGCCCTCGTCGGTGTTGAAGAAGATGGCGGTGGGCAGCGTCAGGTGCTCGCGCTCGACGGGAGCGAGCCGCATGCCGGGCGCGCCGCCGCCGCGCGGCAACGCGACTGCGGAATTGGACGTGCCGAAGTCGATCGCGCAGTAGGTCATGGGGCGGGCGCCGGATGGCGGCGCGAAAACGGAAGGACCGGCTTTTTATCACGAAACCGCCCGGCGTCACAACCGGGGCGCGGACGGATGCGGACGGAAGCGTCCGACGCGGACGACGCGGGCCGGGGAGCTCCGAGCGTGGACACTCCGCGCCGGCCCGGCATGCCGGGCGCGATAGCCGACCGTCGCGGTCGACCAGGCTTTTGCTTGATGATGTTCCGCCGATATCGTCGAGCGGCGGCGGCACGCGCTATGTCACCGCCTCGACCGATGGCGGCGTCACCGGGCCCATCGATTCGGCATCGGCGGCCGCGCGCTCGCCGCCGATCCGGCCGGCGCCGGCGCGGCGAATCCGCATCGGCGACACCTGCGCGCGGGCGGCCCGACCGATCGACTCGCCGCGCGCGCCGCATGCGCGCTGCGTTGCGTCACGCCGCCGACGAGAACGGCTTTTGCCATGCGTCCGCGTAGACGACCTCGCCGAGCGGATGACGCGTGCGCGGCGCGCGCTCGCGCTCGCGCAGCACCGGATCGAGCTTGTCGGCGTCGCCGTAGTGGCCGATCGAGATGATCGCGAGCGGCTCGACGTCGGCCGGGATCGCGAACGCGTCGCGGAACGCCTTCGCGTCGAAGCCGCTCATCTGGTGCGCGGCGAGGCCGAGCGCGTGCGCCTGCAGCACGAGCGACATCGCGGCCGCGCCGGCGTCGTAGAACGCCGTCGTGCTCGGCTCGCCCTTCGACGTCAGCGTGTGCGCGGTCACCGCGATCAGCACCGGCGCGGGCGCGTTCCAGCCCTGGTTGAACGGCACGAGCGTCGAGAATGCGCGCTTGAACGCGACCTCGTCCTTGCTGCGGTCGAACACGATGAAGCGCCACGGCTGCGCGTTGTACGCGGACGGCGCCCAGCGCGCCGCTTCGAGCACCGCATGCAGATGATCGGCACCGACTGGCTCGCTCGAATACGCGCGCGGACTCCAGCGGCCGGCGATCAGCTCGTGAATCGAGATGGAAGTGGGAGCGGGTTTGACGGACATGCGTTTCCTCACCAATTTGAAAAAAGGGCTCGGTTGCCCGGAAAAGAAACGCCAGCATAACCGCTTGTCGCGGAACTTGCCGGACTGCGCTCGCGAATGCAAATTGGCGGCGGCGCAAAGGGATGGCGGATGGCGGATGGCGGATGGCGGATGGCGGATGGCGGGTGGCGGGTGGCCGGGTCGCCGGGTCGCCGGGTCGCCGGGTCGCCGGGTCGCCGGGTCGCCAGATCACCGGCGATCGGCGATCTGGTCGCACGCTGCGGGCAATCGCCGCGCTTTCAAGGCGGACCGGTCGGTCGAAGCCGAGGCAGGCGGCACAATCGAGCGCCGAGCCTTTGCCCTTCGCCTACGGCTTTCCGACTATGGCTCCCCACTCTCCGCCGCCCCTTTGCTTTTCATCACCCGTCGCCCACGGCCCGCCCTTCACCGGCCGCCTGCGGTTGCGCCGCGCGTCTCCCGAGCGCGGCGCGCTCGATCCGCTCGATCCGCTCGATCCGCTCAGGCCGCGCTCGCCGACACCCTCGCCGTCCCGCGATTGATCCGCAGCACGATCAGCGCGCCGACAATGCACAGCCCGCCAGAGATCATCGACGCGACCGTGTACGTGCCGAGGCTCGCGCGCAACATGCCGGCGCCGAGCGCCGCGAACGCCGCGCCGAGCTGGTGGCCCGCGACGATCCAGCCGAACACCACGGGCGCCGCGTCCTTGCCATACGCGTCGGTCGCGAGGCGCACGGTGGGCGGCACGGTCGCGATCCAGTCGAGCCCGTAGAACACCGCGAAGAGCGGCAGCCCGAAGAAGTCGATGCCGAATGCATGCGGCAGATAGATCAGCGACAACCCGCGCAGCCCGTAATACCAAAACAGCAGCACGCGGCTGTCGTAGCGGTCGGACAGCCAGCCGGACATCGTCGTGCCGATCAGGTCGAACACGCCCATCGCGGCGAGCAGCGACGCACCCTGCACTTCCGTCATCCCGTAATCGCTGCACATCGCAATCAGGTGCGTGCCGACGTAGCCGTTCGTGCTCGCGCCGCAGATGAAGAAGCTCATGAACAATAGCCAGAAATCGCGCGTCTTCGACGCCATCGCGAGCGTACCGAACGCGACCGCGATCGGGTTGCGCCTCGCGCCATCGTCCGTGCGCGGCGCGTCGGCGGGCTCGCCGTACGGGCGCAGCCCGACGTCGGACGGCCGCTCCGGCAGCAGTAGCGCGACGAGCGGCACGGCGATCGCCACCGCCACCGCGACCGTCAGCACGACGGGCCGCCAGCCGTGGCGCTGTGCGATCGCCGCGAGCATCGGCAGGAACACGAGCTGGCCCGTCGCGGAGCTCGCCGTCAAGAGCCCCATCACGAGGCCGCGCCGCGCGACGAACCAGCGGGTCACGAACGTCGCCGACAGCGTGAGCGCCGCGACGCCCGTCGCGCCGCCGACCATCACGCCCCAGATCAGCACCATCTGCCACGTCGCCGTCATCATCGACGACAGCGCGACGCCCGCGCCCATCACGCCGAGCGCGGCGAGGATCGTCGGACGTACGCCGAAGCGCTGCATGGCCGCCGCCGCGAACGGCCCGGTGAGCCCGTACAAAGCGATGTTCACCGAAATCGCGAGCGAGATCGCCGCGCGGCTCCAGCCGAATTCGTGCTCGAGCGGCACCATCAGCACGCTCGGCGTCGCGCGCGTGCCCGCCGCCGCGAGAAGAATCAGAAACACCACCGCCGCCGCGAGCCAGCCGTAATGGAAACGCCCGCCTATCCTCTTTGCCGCCCAATTCATTCGGATCACTCCTGACACCGGCCGCGCCGATCGCGTCGACACACCGGAGCTTGAGGGAAGATGCGCCGACCTTTGTTACCGATCAGTCACAATTTGCTTGCGATCCTAGTGACCGATCGGTAACATGTCAAGCAGTCAATTTTTCGTAGTCGGGATCGAGCATGGTCACCACCGTCGCCAAAGCCGCCAAGCCGGCCGGCCGCCGGCCGCGCAGCACTCAGATCGCGGGCGCTGAAGCGCAGCAGCATCTGCTGCGCGCGGCGGAAGAGCTCTTCTATCAGGAGGGGATTCGCGCGGTGGGCGTCGACGCGGTCGTCGAACGCGCGGGCGTCAACAAGATGAGCCTGTACCGGCAGTTCGCGTCGAAGGACGAGCTCGTGCTCGCGTACCTCGACCGAATGGACGCGTGCTTCTTCGAGCGCTTCGACACGAGCGCCGCCAAGCATCCGGGCGATCCGAAGGCGCAACTCGTCCAGTATTTCGACGACCTCGCGCAGCGCGCGACGCAACCCGGCTATCGCGGCTGTCCGTTCGTCAACGTCGCGACCGAGTTTTCGGAACTCGACCATCCGGTGCGGCTCGCGGTCGCCGACAACAAGGATCGGCTGATGACGCGGCTCGTCGCGCTATCGGAAGCGGCGGGCGCGCGCGAGCCGCAGGCGCTCGCCGACGCGCTCGCCCTGCTGATCGAAGGAATTTACGCGGCGAGTCAGACATATCGGCCGGGCGCGTCCCCGATCGGCTGCGCGCCGCGCGTCGCGCGGCAATTGATCGACGCGGCGTGCGCGTGATGCGATGCCGGCAAATGCGCGACTGCCAAAGCGGCGCGAGGTGTGACGGTGGATTCGCCGATTCGCCGATTCGCCGATTCGCCGATTCGCCGATTCGCCGATTGGTCGATTGGTCGATTGGTCGAATTGCCGAATGGTCGATACGCTGATTGGTCGAATTGCCGATTCCCGGATTCCCGGATCAGCTGATTGGCCGACCGCCGTAACGGCGGAAATCGCCGCGTCATGCGCTTGCCGCCGGGGTCGCAAAAAAGCCGCACGCCGCAACATTGCCCCGCCATATCGCCGCGCGCTCGCCAGCGTCGGGCACACATCGGCGCAAGCCAGCCGTGACCACGCCGACCAAGCGCCGCATCCGAAGCGCGACGCGCCGACGCATGCCGCCCCGCCCCCGCCCGCTACAATCGCGGCTTGACCGCCACGCCGTTGCCGCCATGACCGAAGTCTTTCCGTCCGATGCAGAGATCCTCGCCGCCACGCGCCACTGGCTGACGCGTGCGGTGATCGGGCTCAACCTGTGCCCGTTCGCGAAGAGCGTCCACGTGAAGCGTCAGATCCGCTACGCGATCAGCCGCGCGACGTCGCTGGAAGCGGCGCTGACCGATCTCGAGCGCGAGCTGCGGCGCCTCGAAGCCGCCGATCCGGACGAAATCGACACGACGCTGCTGATCTTCCCGAACACGTTCGGCGATTTCCTCGACTACAACGACGCGCTCTGGTTCGCCGATCGCCTCTTGCAGCAACTGGGGCTCGAAGGCACGTTGCAGATCGCGAGCTTCCATCCGCACTATCAGTTCGACGGCACCGAGCCCGACGACATCGAAAACTACACGAACCGCGCGCCGTATCCGATCCTGCACTTGCTGCGCGAAGCGAGCATCGAGCGGGCCGTCGACGCGTTCCCGGACGCGGCCGACATCTACGAACGCAATCAAGCGACGCTGCGGCGCCTCGGCCATGCGGGCTGGCGCGACTGGATCGCGCAGCGCGGCGAGGACGAAGAAGACGCGAAATAGCGCGAAGCGGCGCGACGCGCGAAGCGATTTCGCACCGAACACCGCATGCGGCGCGTCGCGCGCCGCAAGTCATGCCCGCGGCTCAAACTCGGCGGCGGCCGATTCGGCCTGCGCGGCATCGGCCGGTTGCGCGGCAGGCGCGAAGAAGCGTTCGTGCAGCTCCGCGAGCCCGAACATGTCGAGGATCTCGTTGAGCCGCTCGCTCGGCTTGCGCCGCGGCAGGTTCTTGTATTGGGCGATGATGAGCTCGTTCTTCATCGAATGCTCCCATCCGACGAGCTCCGTCACGTTCACCTGATAGCCGTGCGCCTCGAGCTGCAGGCAGCGCAGCACGTTGGTGATCTGACTGCCGAACTCACGCGTGTGCAGCGGATGCCGCCACACTTCGGTCAGCGCATTCGCGAGCGACTTCCCCTTGTTCTTGCGCAGCACGCCCGCGACCTCCGCCTGGCAGCATGGCACGAGCACGATGTACCGCGCGCGCTTCGCGAGCGCGAAGCGGATCGCGTCGTCGGTCGCGGTGTCGCACGCGTGCAGCGCGGTGACGACGTCGACCGTATCCGGCAGTCGCGGCGACGCGATCGAATCGGCAACCGACAGATTCAGGAACGACATCCCGCCGAAGCCGAGCCGCTCGGCAAGCCCGGTCGAGCGCGCGACGAGCTCCTCGCGCGTTTCGATGCCGTAGATGTGCGAACCGGCGAGCGGGCGCGCCTTGAAGAACAGGTCGTACAGAATGAAGCCGAGATACGACTTGCCCGCGCCGTGATCGACGAGCGTCACGCCCCCCTTGTCCCCCGCGACGTCGGCGAGCAGCGGCTCGATGAACTGGAACAGGTGATACACCTGCTTCAGCTTGCGGCGGCTGTCCTGGTTCAGCTTGCCGTCGCGCGTCAGGATGTGCAGTTCCTTCAGCAGTTCGATCGACTGGTTCGGGCGGATTTCGTAAGTCTTGGTCGACATCGGGAGGAGGCAGGCCGGCGGCCGCTCGAAGCAAGCGTCGGGCGGCGGTGGGCGGCATCAAAGCGTGCGTGGAAGCGTCACAGTTTACCTAAAACGGCGCGCGCCGCCCCGGTCCGCGTCACGCGAGCCGGCTCAGCGGCGTACGGCGAGACGCCAGAGCGACGTCGTCTCGGCCGCCCGCGCGCGATGCAGCGGATCGGCGGGGTCCGACGCCTTCGGATGAACGGGCTTCACGTCGTCGCGGCCAACGACAGTCAAGCCCGCCGCATCGATCCAGCCGCGCAATTCGTCGCGCGTGCGCAGGCCGAGATGCTCCGCGAAGTCCGACAGGATCAGCCAGCCCTCGCCGCCCGGCGCGAGATGCGCGGCGAGCCCCGCGAGAAAGCCCTTCAGCATCCGGCTGTCCGGATCGTAGACCGCGTATTCGAGCGGCGAGCTCGGCCGCGCGGGCACCCAAGGCGGATTGCAGACGATGAGCGGCGCGCGCCCTTCGGGAAACAGATCGGCTTCGACGATCTCGACCTGCGACGCGTAGCCGAGCCGCGCGACGTTCTCCGCCGCGCACGCGAGCGCACGCGGGTCCTGATCGGTCGCGACGATGCGTTCGACGCCGCGCGACGCGAGCACCACGGCGAGCACGCCGGTGCCGACGCCGATGTCGAACGCGAGCGACGTCGACGGCAGCGGCGCACGCGCGACGAGATCCACGTACTCGCCGCGCACAGGCGAGAACACGCCGTAGTGCGGATGAATCCGCTCGCCGCCGAGCGCGGCGAGCGGCACGCCCTTCTTGCGCCATTCGTGCGCGCCGACGATGCCGAGCAGCTCGCGCAGCGACGCGATCGAACGCTCGCCGCCCGCGCCGTACGCCTCTTCGCATGCAGCCCGCAGATCCGGCGCGCGGCGCAGCGCGATCGAATAGTCGGCTTCGAGCGGAATCAGCAGCATCCCGAGCGTGCGTGCGCGTTGCGCCTGCGCCATCCGGTGGAGATTGAACGCGTCGACGGGCGTCGCGGCCGGCTTCGTCTTCTTCGGCTTGCGCTCGATCCGGCGCGCGAGCGCCTGCAGCAGCTGGCGCGCATTCTGGAAGTCGCCCTGCCAGACGAGCGCTGTCCCTTCGCAGGCGAGGCGGTACGCAGCGTCGGCCGTCGTGCGGTCGTCGGCCACGACCGCGCGGCGCGGCGGCGGCGAGCCGGCTTCGGAGCGCCAGCGAACGGCGTGCTCGACGCCGTCGGCGTCGGTCCAATGGAATTCGGGAAAGGCAGTCACAAGGAATCGGGAATCGTTGAGTCGACAGGCGGCGCGACGCGCCGCGGACGACACAGTACCGCGCTTTGCACTCGGCCGGCAAAAAAGCGCTTGGCGCACGACGATGGCGCATGCGGTTTTGTGTGCCGATGGTCGATGTGGTCTGCAGCAGCGCTGCGCGTGCGGCGGCGCGTATCGAATGTCGATCGTCGAAGGTCACGCGCCGTAAGTCGAATCTCGCACGGTGCGTCATGTGCCACATGCGCTACATGCGCCACATGTGCGACACGCTGCCGTCGAACATCGGACGTCGGCTGTCGTACGCAGAATGCGGAACATCATCGCGCCCCAACCGATCGACGCGGCACTCGACGACCGGCGCGCAAGGCTCAGCGCTCGCCGTGCGCCGCCGCAAGCGCCCCCCGCGCTTCAGACTTTCGCCGTCGCTGCGTCGACGCGACGCTTCGGCGTCAACGCGTGCGCGAAGCGCACGAACGGCGCCTCGCAGAACCGATAGCTCACCCACGACAGCGCGATCGCCGGCAGAACCGGCAGAGCCATGTAGACGCCGAGCGGCAGATCCGTGATTCCGTGTCGCTCGCACATCCACAGCAACAGATACAGCGGAATGCCGTGCAGCAGATAGATCGAGTAACTGATCTCGCCGAGCCACGCGAAGAGCCGCAGACGAATCTTCAATACCGTTGCGAGCGCAACGAAAATCGCGACGCCGAATACGTAGCCGAGCGACGCGGAAACATGCACGAAATCGCGATGCCGCCAGTTTGCGGCCGCCATCAGCAGCGAGATCGCGACGATGAGCACGCCGAGCGCGATCGTCGCCGCGCGATACGTGAGCGGAATGCGGCCGCGCATCGTCGCGAACGTCTTCAGCGGCGCCTCGTATGCCTGCCGGAAGCACGCGCCCCAGAACATGATCGCGAGGTGATAGAGCATCCCCTTGTACTGGCCGAGCGCGTCCGCCGGAACGATCCGCAACGCCGACGTCACGACGAAGAGCACGCACAGTCCCGCGCAGACCGCGCACAGAGCGCGCATCCGATGCAGCGCGTCGATGTTGAACAGCAGTACGCACAGCACGTAGAAGTACAGCTCGGTTTCGAGCGTCCAATAGTGCCCCATCACCGGATCTCGACCGAACACAGTCGGGATCATCGTCAGGTTCGAGAGCAGGCCGGTCGCATCCATTCGCAGCCCGAACAACAGCCAATACACGAGATAACCGAGCGGCAGCGACAGCCAGAACGCCGGGTAGAGCCGAAAAAAACGACGCACGACGAAGCGGCGCGTGCCCTCCGACGGCGCGCCGCGCAGGCTCGTCGGAATCAGCATTCCGCTGATGCAAAAGAAAATGACGACGCCGATGCGACCGAAATTCACCGAGCGCTGCAGCGCATCGAGCACATGCTGCGAGCCCGCGAGATTGTCGAACAACTCCGCGTAGTGAGTCCACATGACGAACAGCACGGCAACGGCGCGCATCGCATCGACGTGCGCGAAACGGCTCGGGCTGGTGGAATCGGACATGGCTGAATCGATCGTACGGCTGGCGCTGCGCGCGAAACGGCGACGCGCGCGAACTCGACGCGCAAGCGCGTCGAGCGGCATCGCCGCCTCGTCACGCTACCGTAGCGCGCCGCGCGCGCGCTTTCCGTGCGGCACCGCACGCAGCGGCCCGGCCGGTGCGATCGATCTGCGAGCGGCACGGTGCGCGGTGCGCGGCCGAAGACGCAAGCGCCCTGCGCGAAAGGGCGCGCGCGGGTGCGCAGCGTACGCCGATCAATCGGGGCAACGCCGTCGGGACGATGCGCGAGCGCCGCCTGCCGCGACATCGGCGACATGGCGACGTCAAGCGACAGAAGGCGTCACGCCCGCCCGGCGCATAACGGGCGCCCGATCACCCGCGAATCGCCCATCCCATACTCAATAACCGCCGCCATAACCGCCCGGCGACGCCGGCAAGCTGAGCGTGCCGGAATCGGTGAAGCGCACGCTGCCGAACATCCCGCCGGCAAGCTTGCCGCGCAGCACGTAAGGCAGCTTGCCCGATTCCGTCACGTCCGCGAGTCCGAACGCCTGCCGCGCAGCCGAGAACGCGGACACCGTGACGGGCACGCTCAGCACCTGTTCGCCGAAGCGCGGCACCGTGCCCCGCGCGTCGCTCACGCCGCTCGCGAACGGCCTGCCGTTCAGTTCGAGATCGAGCGCGACGCCATCGTAGTCGATCGGCGCGTCGTTCGGATTCTGCAGCCGCAGTTTCACGTCGAAGCGCATTTCGAGCCCCTGCCCGACGAGCGGCTCGATGCCGACGACACTCACGCGCACCGGATCGCGCGCCGTCAACGCCGCGCACCCGCCGAGCGCGAGCAGCACGGCGAGCGCGACGAGCAATTGACCAACGAAGAAACGGGAATGGTGCATGGCATGCATCGGCGACGACCCTCACGAGCGAGACATGGAAGCGGCCATTGTAACCAGCACCAATGCGACGGCCGCCGAATCGGACCGCCCGCGCCGCGTCTGTCGCACAACGCCCGCCTTTCGTAGTTCGCAAGTCGACTTCCCGCTCTCTACGGCCACTCACTACGAATATTAAATTAGCACCATTCCCGGATTAATCATTCCGGAAATGAAATTATAAGAAGGAATCGGGAAGTGATATCTCATCAAATTTTTTTTGATTCCTTTACGTTAATCCATCAAGTATATTGAGTCATCTTTCGAATTACCTGACATTCCTTAACGCTGCTTGACGAATCTGACGTTTTCCCTGGAGGCGAACGGAAGGGCTTCGCCGGGCCGCACCAGAGCGTACGGGCAACGAAAGCCGCCGGCGCGCGCTTCGCACCGCGCCCCGGCCATCATCCACAAACCAGAATCAAAAGGGGGCACCCAACCATGATTATCTTCACGTAAGCAGCCAGCAATCCCTTCGAATATAACCGGGTAATTCATTTCACTGTCGATTGACAGTGAAGGTGAACTATCGCCCGTCGAATTCATGCAGGACCGGACAATTTTCTTATCAATTCGAGGTTCAGTATGTGGATAAACAATCGTAGATTGCGATATCTGTCCCTCCTAGGCGCGCTCACGCTCGCCGCCTGCGGCGGCGACGACGGCGGCAACAGCTCGGCCGTATCGCTCGGCGCCGCACATAGCCCGTCGAACGGCGCCAACAGCGCAAACGGCAATGCGACCGCGCCCGCAGCCGCCGTCGACAAAAGCACGAAGCCCGTCGAAATGCCCGACACCGTCGTCCCCGTCAACTATAAGCTCTGGTTCCGCCCGAACGCGGCCCTCAACCAGTTCAACGGCCGCGCGGACGTCGAGATCAAAGTGCTCGAGCCCGTCAACGCGATCGTCGTCGCGGGCCACCGGATCCAGTTCGCGAACGGCAAGATCACGCTGCAGCCGGGCAACGTGCAACTGATCGCCACGCCGCAGGACAAGGGCGACTTCTATCAGCTGCGCCCCGCAAGCGGCCAGATCGCCCCGGGCAGCTACTCGCTGCACATGGAGTGGCAAGGGATCATCAACTTCAAGTCGTACGACGATCCCGTCAATCGCACGGGCGGCAGTTGCGGCAATGATCCATATCCGGGCTGCTCGGCGGCCGAAGGGATCTTCCGCGTGGACCTGAAGAGCACCGACGGCACGACGAGCGGCGCGATCCTCACGCAGGGCGAAACGAACCTGTCGCGCCAGTGGTTCCCGGGCTGGGACGAGCCCGCGTTCCGCCCGACCTATGAAGTGACGGCCGAAGTGCCGCAGGCATGGCGCGTCGTGTCGAACGCGGCCGAGAAGCCTGCCGTAAACGTCGGCGGCGGCTACAAGCTGGTGTCGTTCGACAAGACGCCGCCGATGCCGTCGTATCTGCTCTTCTTCGGCGGCGGCCTGTTCGACGTGCTCGAAGACGATTTCACGAGCCCGCTGCCCGACGGTCGCGGCCTGCATCTGCGCGTGTTCACGCCGCCCGGCATGCGCGACTGGGCGAAGCCCGCCATGCAGCGCACGAAGCAGGCGCTCGATTACTACTATCGCTACACCGGCATCACGCTGCCGCTCACCAAGTTCGACACGGTTGCCGCGAACGATGCGTTCAAGGATCAGAAAGGCCTGAACTTCGGCGGCATGGAGAACTGGGGCTCGATTCTCG
Organism: Burkholderia sp. BDU5; assembly: GCF_001522845.1. Classification (NCBI taxonomy): domain Bacteria; kingdom Pseudomonadati; phylum Pseudomonadota; class Betaproteobacteria; order Burkholderiales; family Burkholderiaceae; genus Burkholderia; species Burkholderia sp. BDU5. The sequence continues at coordinate 50,849 of NZ_LOWC01000031.1, forward strand.
AGTTTGCCGACGACATCCTGCCCGAACCGGGCCAGCCGATGTCGCGCTACGGCAACCAGGTGCTCACGCACGAAGTCGCGCATCAATGGTTCGGCGATCTCGTGACGACCGACTGGTGGGACGACGTTTGGCTGAACGAATCGTTCGCGCGGTTCTTCGAGACGAAGACGACGATCCTGTTCTTCCCGGACGAATTCAACTGGCTCGACCACATCAAGTCCAAGTATCGCGTGATCAACAAGGACATCGGCCCGGATGCGTTCCCGGTGCAGCCGAACTTCAACGGCTGGGCGTCGAACGACTTCGTGCTGAGCGCGAGCGCATTCACCTATAACAAGGGCGGACACGTACTGAAGATGCTCGAGGGCTATCTTGGCGAAGAGACGCTGCGCAAGGGCCTGCGGCAGTACCTGACCGACTACGCGTTCGGCAACGGCACGCCGAAGCGTCTGTGGGATGCGCTCTCCGCCGCGAGCGGCCAGCAGATCGGGCCGATCGGCGACAGCTTCGTGCGCCAGACGGGCGTACCGCTCCTGTCGCTCGACACGCAGTGCGACCTGACGAAGAACCAGAACGTCGTCACGCTCAAGCAGTCGCCGTTCCCGAACAAGAACAAGTATCCGGGCTCGCAATGGACGATTCCGGTGACGCTTGCTTACGGCGACGGCCTCGTCAACCGCAAGACGCTCGCGCTGAAGGATACGCAGACGCAGATCCGCCTCGACGGCTGCTCGGCCGTCGTCGCCAATCCGAGCGGGTTCGACTACTACGTGACGAACTACGGCGATGCCGCATGGAGCGCGCTCCTCACGCAGGTCAACGCGTCGACCGACCCGGTACTGCTCTCGAACCTGAAGAACGAGGCTTCGCTGCTCGTCAGCTCGAACCTCGCGCCGCCTTCGCGCGAGACGAGCATCTCGTCGATCAACTCGCCGGCCGCGATGAAGCTGCGTCAAGTGCCGTCGATCTTCGAGACGGTGAAGGAACGTCCGGCGCTGCGTTACCAAGGCAAGTTCACGCCGCGCGAACAACGGACGCAATAAGCCGTTCTCGAACGTCGTTGCCTGCGTCATCCGTCGCCGTGCATCGCGCGGCGGCGGAAACCGCGAAACAGCAGCACACGATGCAACGCGCGTCATTCGGGCCTCCGATCGGAGGCCCATTTTTTTGCCTACGCCACTTCGTCGATATCGACGTTCGAAAGGGCGCTGTCACGTTAGCGGAGTATGTTCACAAGGGGCGGGGGCGCGACCTGCATGTTTCATGCGGCAGACGGATTC
>NZ_LOWC01000032.1:0-1917 GCF_001522845.1 Burkholderia sp. BDU5
GACGACGGCCAGGTCGTCGACCTCTGGGTGTCGAAGCGCTACGCGCGCACGCCGGGTGTGCGCATCGAGGCGATCGAATTGAATTTGCAGCGAGCATAGGAGCGGGCCTTGAAAACGAAAAACGGAAAGCTGACCATCAACGCGGTATTGCAGACCATGAGGCCGGGCAGCCGGTACACGGCGGCACGCCTCGCCGAGAAGATCGGGGCGCCGCTGTCGTCGGTGCGGCAGCTGCTGGCGACCGACGTCGCGCTTGCGCGGCTCGACTCGCGCAGTACACGCCGTGGCCGCGAATACTCGCTCGCGGGAACCTGCCGCGCGCCGGACGCGCACGTCGACACGCGGGTCCGACCGGACTTCACGAGCCACCTCACGGGGTACGCGGGCTGGCTCGGCAGCGTGCAGGCGCTGGCGATGACGACTCGGGGTGTGCGTTGAACGGCATCTTCGAAAACACCGAGCAGGCGCTGCATGTCAGTTTCCTCGTCACGTCGCTGCCGCCGCGCCAGAAGCAGCAGTTCCGCGTCGCGCTGATTCAGATCCTCGAATCCGTCGGCCATCTCAGCCAGCGTCAGGCGGAATTCCTCGACTACCTCTACGGGAGCGCGTCGGGGACGATCAATTTCGAGGGGTTGAGCGGCGACGAGATCCGCGCGCAGTGCGCGATGGTAGTCGCGGCGGTGCGCGCCCACCTGCTGAAGCCCGAGCGCAACGCGGTATGGTTGCGCTACGCCTGCGGCATCCCGGCGCGGCCGGCGTCGTCAGCGAATGCCGCCGACCCGGGTATCCCGCCGTCGGAGGAGTGGAAGCGGGCGTTGGTCGAGATGCGGACCTATCTGCGACCGTCCCTCTCGCTGACGAACGGCGACGCGATCATGGCGCTGATCGCCGGCCACTCGCAGCCAAAGCAGCGTCAGGACGGGCTGTCGTATCGCGCGATCTCCGAGGAAACGCACATCCCGGTGCGCACGCTGGAACGCAACGCGCAGTTGATCCGGAAGCGTCTCGTCGGGTTGGAGCAGCAGGCGGTGAAACGGTTGAAGCCGCTCTTTGAGCGAAACAACGTGACATTTCCGGAGGCCGTTGAGGCGTAAGGGGAACAGCGAAAAATCCCCTTGCAAAAGTGGCGGACAGGGTGTAAATTTTCGCCAAATTGCAGAGTTGCGACCAAAGCCCGCTGAGCCGACAAGCCAGCGGGCTTTTTCGTTTGCATCTTCACGCATGCGCTTGGTTGCGAGTGCCGGGGATTCGGTTTCTCCGGCCGGACGCGGAGTCAGTCGCCGCTATCAGCCGGGGCGGATCGACTCCCCAGTGGCTCTAATCCGTCGGACAGAGCGCAGTCGTGAGGGTGACAGCCGCAGTCGACCATTGACGCGCCAACCGGGGCCTAAATTTCAGAGTCGAGCGCCTCGCCGCATGTGATGTGGCTCACGAGATTGCGCCACCGCTTGAAGGCGATCCCCGCAGAACAGAAGCGCGGGTAGCAGACGCTTGCGGATTCCCTCAACCCTAGATCGCCATGCCGAAGCAGCCGAAGCTCGTCACTGATTCCGCCGCGTCGCGGCCGGTGCCGCCCGACATCCTGTTCGGTGATTCAAATTGGATCCGACGCATCGTGCCGGCCGACGGTGTCACCGAGTGGGTGAACGAGACGCTCCTACGCGATGGCGCACCACTGCACAACCCGGATCACGCGCACCTCGTCGACGCCGACGTCGCCTACCTCTGGGCGGCCGTCGAGAACGTCCGCCAGATGCGCCGCGTTATCGGCCAGTGCGAAGAGGTGATGATCCGCGCTGGCGGCTGGCAGCGCGCCAGGCAGGAGCAGCAGCTCTGCGAGTGGTTCGGCCGCGTGCCGGCCTTCCTGATCACGCTCGACGCGCACTACGCGCGCGAGTGCAACGACCTGCAGTGGTG